>JBKQIP010000097.1:0-23166 GCA_052148295.1 Acidimicrobiales bacterium | reverse complement strand
GAGCCCGCCACGTCGCCCGGCTGGGCCGGGGTCCTGGTCGACAAGGTGAAGGTCTGCGACCCGCCCGCCGGCAGTCTGAGCGAGTCGGTGGAGAGGGTGCCGAACGGTGCCCACGTCGCCGAGCTGGCCGAGAACAACACCGGTCCCACCGTGCCACCCTCGGTCGAGGGTGCCTGGTTGAAGATCACCGCCGTCCAGGTACCCGGAGCCGGGTCGGCCACCTGGGCGTTGCCGTAGTTACCGGCTCCCTGGGGCAGGTTGTACTCGGCCAGTTGGCCGCTGGGGGTGAAGAGCGAGAGGTTGAGCCCGGCGGTGAAGTCGGTGGACGGTCCGGCGGCGACGTAGGCGATCGACCCGTTGAGCCGGGCCTGGCCGGCGGGCACGGTGAACTGCACCTCGGCGTAGTCGCCGGTGGCGTCGGACAGGTGGACCGTGGTGTGCACGATCGGGTGGTAGGCGCCGAGGGTCCGCGTGGACAGGGCAACGGTCTGGGGCGTGCCACCGGTGTTGGTGATGGTCTCGGAGAACCGCTGGCCGGTGCCGGGAGGGGCCACCGCGTTGAGCTCGGTGGCGCTGTCGAGCAGGGCATTGCCCGAGACCTGGGTGGTGCCCGGGTAGGAGGCCGCCGCCTGGACGGCGGAGTAGGCGTTCAGCAGCCCGGCCCCCTGCTGGTCGGCCGGGGCGGCGATGTCCTGGGCGGTCGAGACGATGATCTGCTTGACCACCGCCGGCGTCGGGGCCACCCCGCCGTGGCTCTGCTCGTAGGCCTGGATCACCAGGGCGGCCGTCCCGGCGGTGAGCGGCGCCGCCTCACTGGTGCCGCCGGACAACTCGACCGACGAGCCCTGGCCCTCCTCGTTGGTGCAGGCGGCGTAGAGGGCCGGGTCGGGGGTGCACAGGGCCCAGTTGAGGTCGCCGGGGGCCACGATGTTGACCGTGCCGCCGGTCTGGTCGAAGCCGGCCGAGCTGAGCCCGCTGATGTTGTTGTCCAGCCACCCGGTGACGCCGGGGAAGTTGATGCCCCCGATGCCCGACTGGGCGTACGCCCGGTAGGTGGTCGACGCCCCGGCTGAGATCACCGCCGGGTCGGTGGCCGGCGAGCCGATGGTGTTGGTGACGCCCGAGTCACCGGAGGACACGGTGACCGTGACGCCGGCGGCCACGGCGGCGTCGTTGGCCATTTTGGTCAGATCGAGGCTGCCCTGGTCGGGGAAGGGGTTGTCCCCGAACGACTCGTTGAGCACGTTCACGTGGTCGACGTTGACGGCGTAGTTGATGGCCTCGAGGAAGACCGAGTCGAAGGCGAAGTTGGAGGAGCCGAACACGTTCAGGCCCACCAGGCTGGCCCCCGGGGCCACGCCGAGGATCCGGATGTTGCACGGCTTGGGCAGGCTGGGGTCGAAGTCCTGCAGGTTGTAGACCTCCCGGCCCTGGGCGGCGATGGAGCTCGAATCGAGGAAGGCCTCGCCGCCATCGGTCGGGGCCGAGGTGCCGGTGCCGCTGAAGTCCTGATAGTCGACGAACACGGGCTGGCCGTCGGCGCGGATGAAGTCGGGGTTGTCGATGTCGAGCCCGTCGGCGATGAACGCCACCTTCACGCCGGCCCCGGTGTAGCCCAGCGACTGCGCCGACGGCGGGCCGCCCGGGTTCGAGGCGGCGTGGATGGCCAGGATGGCCTGCGGGTTGAGCTGCACCTGGCCCCCCGACGCACAGGCGCTCGAAAGCGTTCCCGCGTTCTCGGCGTCGGCCGGGCTGGCGCTCTTGGGGATGGTGGGCATCGAGTTGGACACCGGGATCGGCTCGTCCTTGACCACGCTGGACACGTCGGGGTTGTCGGCCAGTCGCTGCGCCTCACCGGGGCTCATGGTGGCGGTGAAGCCGTTGATGATGCTGTACGGGGTGATCCCCGTGGCGTGGGTGAGCTTCAACTCGGCGAGGAACGGGGCCTGCGCCGACGCCACGGCGTCGGCGCGGCGCGAGACGTTGGCCGCCGTGTCGGGAATGCCGGAGATCTGGTTCTTGAGCACCACGATGACCCGGTCCGTCACGTTGGTGGAGAGGGCCGCGGCCTGAGCCGCCGTGAGCGGTGCCACCCCGCCGGGCCCGGACTGGGCGGTCGCCGCGCTGCTGGCGGCGGCCTCCGGTGCGGCGGCGATCGGTGCCATCAGCAGGACCCCGGTGCCGATGGTGACGAGCAGGCCAATCGAGCGGACGAGACGGCGTGGGCGCATGGAGACTCCCTTGGTCGAACTGGCTTCAGATGAGAACACGGTGAATGTACGACAAACTCGGCATCGGTGCATCGGCGTTTTCAGCTACGGCCGTTGATGCGCCGCCGGTCTCTTCTTGTGCGACCCCGGTCGCCGGCCACCGACTTCACCGAACGCCGACGGCGAGCGGCGGTCGCGCCGCCGCTACGCCGGACGCGTCAGAGCCGGACGCGTCAGAGAGGCCCGAACAGCTCGGCGCCGTTGCGCCAGAAGAATCGTTCCCGCGTCGACTCGTCGAACGCAGCCACCGCCTCGGTGAAGATCTCGAAGGGCCGACGGCCACCTTCGGGGTGGGGATAGTCCGTCGAGAACATGAACACGTCCCCGCACTGCTCGATCAGCCACGCCGTGTCCTCGAAGGGAAACGGCGTGAACCGGACCTGGCGACGAAGGTACTCCGAGGGCAGCAAGGGCAGCGCTCGCAGGACCGGTTCGAACTTCGAGAACGACCGGTGCGCGTAGTCGACGTTCCGGAGCATCCCGGGAACCCAGGTGGCCCCCAACTCGATGGCGGCGCCGCGCAGGTTCGGGTGGCGCTCGAAGACCCCGTCGAGGGCCAGGCACGCCAGAAATCGTTCGGGCGAGTGGTGCACCACGGGGAAGTCCTTGGCCCGGAGATTCTCCCCGCCCCCGAGCCAGTCCACGGGACGCGGCAGCCCGTTGTTGTGGAAGGCCTTCGGCAGCAGCTTGCCCCCGCCGATGTGCAGCACGAACGGGACGCCCGCCTCGGCGAGACGGGCCCATACCGGGTCGAGGTCGACGTGGGTCGGCGAGAAGTCACCCGGGGCGTCGGACGGCACCCAGACGGCGGCCACACCCTCGTCGAGCGCCGCTTCGAGGGTGGCGATGGCGCACTCGGGGTCGGCGAGGGGGAGGAATCCCACGGGCTTGAGACGCCGGTCCGGGGCGCAGAACGCCACCATGGCCCGATTGAGAGCCTGGGCTCCGCCGTAGCGGAGCTCGAGATCCTCGCTGAAGGCGAACTGGTCGACCGAGAACGTGGGGAAGACCAACTGGGCATCGATCTCGAGGGCATCGAGGACGCGTGAGCGCACCGCGGTGTCGAGCGCGCCCGGCGCCAGCCACCCTTTCGGACCGGCCAGGACGTCGGCGCCGATGTCCTGTCGGCGATGCGACTCCCACACCTCGGGGAGTTTCGCCATCAGCTCACCGGCGCGGGCTCCCGCCGCATCGAAACTCAGCGGTACCAGCCGCTCCCTGACGGCGGGATCGGCGAACGACCCCAACCAGTCGCCGGTCTCCATCAGGTGGCTGTCGGCGTCAAAGACCGCTGTGGTCACGGCGTACCCCCCAGAGTTGGACGGATCGATCGTCCCCTCAGCGTACCGTTCGCTCGGACCCGGACCCAGGGGGGCGCGAGCCGGGCTACGGGGAGGCCGAGGCGACCCCGGCAGGCTCGCCGTCGAGGATGACCGTCTTGGCCTCGAGGTAGGGCAGGAGGCCTTCCCGACCGCCCTCTCGGCCGAGGCCCGACTGCTTGAAGCCACCGAAGGCGATGCCGAAGTCGGTGCGGAACGAGTTGTGACCGACGGTGCCCGAACGGAGCTGCCGCGCCACGTCCAGGGCGCGCTCGGTGTCGTTGGTGAACACCGAGGCGTTCAACCCGTAGATGGTGTCGTTGGCGATGGCCACGGCGTCGTCCTCGTCGTCGGCGGCGATCACGCTGAGCACCGGCCCGAAGATCTCCTCCCGCGCGATCGTCGAGGAGTTGTCGACGTTGCCGAACACCGTCGGCTCGATGAAGAAGCCCCGGCTGAGGTCCCGGGGGCGCCCGCCGCCGGCGGCCAGCGTCGCCCCCTCCTCGATCCCCTTGGCGATGTAGCCCTCGACGCGATCACGCTGGCGGCGCATGGCCAGCGGACCCATCTGGCTGGACGGGTCGAACGGGTCGCCCACCTGCACGTGGGAGAACGACTCGCTCAGGGCCTCGACGAGGTCGTCGTGCCGGTTCCGGGTGACCACGATGCGGGTCAGCGACGAGCACACCTGCCCGGTCATCATGCAGGCGGGCCCGGCGATGGTGGCTGCGGCGGTGGCCACGTCGAAGTCGTCCAGCACCACGGCGGCCGACTTGCCGCCCAGCTCGAGGGTGACCCGGGCGATGCGTTCGCCGCACAAGGAGGCGATGCGCCGACCCGCCGCGGTGGAGCCGGTGAAGGCGATCTTGTCGACCCGGGGATCCCGCACCAGCAGCTCGGAGACGGGTCGGTCGGCGGTCACGACGTTGAGGACGCCCGGCGGCAGGCCGATGGCCTCGGCAATCCCGGCCATGACATACGCCTCGCCCGGGGCCTCGGGGGAGGCCTTGAGCACCACGGTGCAGCCGGCGAGCAGGGCGGGCGCCGTCTTGGCGGCGATCAGCCCCATCGGCGCGTTCCACGGGATGATGGCACCGACGACGCCCACGGGCTCGCGGACCAGCAGCCCGAACTTTCCGCCCGCCGTCGGCTGGTGGCGCTCGACGAAGGGGAAGTCGTCGGCCAGGCCGGCGTAGTACTCGAACGTCCGTCCGGTGCCGATGCTGGCCCCCCTGGCGATGGCATGGAGGACGCCCACCTGACTCGACCAGATGCGCCCGAGCTCGGCGCTGTGGTCCCCGAGCGCCGCGGCGATGGCCCGCAGAAAGTCGGCCCGGTCCGCATGGGTCAGCCGGGGCCACGGCCCGTGGTCGAAAGCCTCCCGCGCGGCACCGACGGCGCGGTCCATGTCCGCGGCCTGTGCCTCCGCCACCCGGTACAGCACGTCCTCGGTGGTCGGGTTGACGACATCGATCACGTCGGGTGTCGACGGCTTCACCCATTCGCCGGCGATGAACAGGCGGTCCGCGTTGCGCAGTTCCACCACGGTCTCGTCCGTCACGCTCATGGCGCCCTCCCTCTTTCTCTCGCTGGTGCGACCATAGCCACCTCTGGGCCGTGCCCACCCGTTCGGATCCGCCGCGACCTCTCGCCCCGGCGCCCCGGTACCGGTATCCTCGGCCCGGGCGCTGCGACCGGGGGCACGTGCGGCCCACACCGGGCTCGGGTGCGAGCGCACGGGACGGGAGGCGAGCGGCGCAGTGACCATGTACGGACCCGACATCTACACCGAGCCCGAGGGCGACCCGGACACCCTGACCCAGCTGGGACCCCTGCGCCCCCTGGCCGGCCGGTGGGAGGGGACCAAGGGCTCGGATCAGCACCCCGTCGCCGAGGGCACGGAAGCGGACGGGTTCGTCGAGCACTACGAACTCCAGCCCATCGACCGCCAGACCAACGGCCCCCAGCTCTTCTACGGCCTGCGCTACCACACCCACATCACCAAGCCCGGCGAGGCCGAGACCTTCCACGACCAGGTGGGCTACTGGCTCTGGGAGCCCGCCGCCCGGGCGGTGACCCTCACCCTGGGCATCCCCCGGGCCCAGGTGCTCCTGGCGTCGGGCCCGGCCGAGCCCGACGCCACCGAGTTCGAGCTCACGGCGACCCTCGGGTCCGAGGTCCACGGCATACTGTCCAACCCCTTCCTCGACGAGGCCTTCCGCACCCTCAGCTACCGGATCCACGTGACGGTGGGCGCCGACGGGACCTGGTCCTACGAGGAGGAGGGCGTCCTGCAGATCCCCGGGCGCGACGAGCCCTTCCATCACATCGACCGCAACACGTTGACCCGGATCGGGCCACCCGAGCCCAACCCCCTGGCCCGCGCCGCGGGCGCGGCCGGGGCCGGCAACGGGAGCGGCCTCGGCATCGGGTCGCTGCGGGACGGGAGCGCCTCTCCGCCGGCGTGACCGCCATGGCGGCACACCGGCGCGCAAGGCGGGGCCGCGGGCCGGCTCAGGAGGTGATGGCGGCCTCGAGCACCCGGGCCATGCCGGCCATGCCGACGGCGGTCGGGTGCAGCGGGTAGCCGCCGGCCGACGGGATGATGGGCTCGACCCAACGGCTGTCCATTGCGGTGCAGGCGTCGTGCGACGCGCTGGGCGCCGCCATGTCGACGAAGGCGTCGCCGGCGTCCGTGGCCTCGTCGGCCAGGGTGGCGTTCAGGTCGTCCTCGATACCGCGCAGATAGGCGAGGTCGGGCGTCGAGAACGGGAGCAGGGGCCAGCACCCCACACCGGTCGGCGGGACGATGTCGGGGTAGCCGACGACGAACACCCTGGCGTGGGGGGCTCGCGACCTGATCGCGGCCAGCGCGCCGGCCACCTCGAGCCCCACCCGGTGGACGGTGGCGACCAGCTGGTCGGAGCCGCCGGCGGTGTAGTGCGAGCGGCAACTCCAGCCGACCCTGGTCAGCCCCCACGGCGTGGCGGCGGCGCAGTTGGCCACGATGGTCGAGAAGCCGAGATCGTTGCCGCCGATGCCGAGCGAGACCACCGAGGTGGCCGGCCCGAGGGCCGACAGCTGGGCCGGGATTCCGGGTCCCTGGGATCCGCTGAGATCCTGCGTCGTGGCTCCGCTGCAGCTCATGTCGCTCAGCGCCAGCCCGAGGGCCCGGGCCACCAGCGAGGGGTAGTTCTGCGACGAGCGCAGGCAGGCGGCGGGCGCACGGGGGCTGGTGCCGGGCCCGAGTTGGGACGCGACGCCCGGGCCGGCGGTGAACGAATCGCCCAAGGCCACGTAGCCCCCCGCGGGCGAGGCGATCGGTACGCCGGCGGTGGCGGTGGTGGTGGCGCCGGCGGCGTCGACCGCCACGGCCGGGGCCGCCGCCAGGAGCGCGCCGCCCACGAGCAGGACCCGGCACAGGGCACGGCCGCCCCAGCGGGTCGAACGCGTCCGCGCCGGAGCGCCGGAGCCCCGAGGGCGGAAGGGTGACATGACCCGCCGATGTTAGGGGGGTAAGGGGCGCCGGAGGGGTCGCCCTCCGGACCCCGAAGCGACGGCCGCGCCGGAGCGGAAATCGAGGCCTTCGAACCGGCCCGATCGGCGCCAGGCGTCGATGTAGTCGAAGTAGGCCACCGGGCCCTGCGGATAGCGGCCGCCGTTGCGCAGCTCGCGGCGGCCCACCGGCCTGCCTTCGTTGTTGTAGTACCCGGGCGTGCAGTCGGGGTCGGCCAGCAGCGAGGGACCGCCCGCCTCGATCATCTGCACCCACGCGCGCTCGGCCGCCGCGGTCACTTCGACCTGGTCGGCGCCCAGCTCGAGGGCCCGGGCCACCACCGCCGCGATGGTTTCGCCGGCCTCGGTGAGGTTGTGGGTGATGTTCGACACGAGGTTCGCCCCCTGGCTCGGGCCCACCACGAACAGGTTGGGGAAGCCGTGGACGTGGACCCCGTGCAGGCTCTGCATGCCGTCGGCCCAGTGCTGGGAGAGCAGGCGCCCGTCGCGGCCGGCGGTATCGAAGCCGGACCGCCGGGCATAGTCGGTGCCGACTTCGAAACCCGACGCGAAGATCAGGCCGTCGAGCTCGTAGTGCTCCCCGCCGGCCCACACCCCTGTCGCGTCGACGGCCTCGACGCCCCGGCCGTCGGTGTCGACCAGGTGGACCCCGGGCTCGTTGTAGGCCTGGAGGTACTCGTCGTGGAAGCACGGGCGCTTGCAGAGCTGGCGGTACCACGGCTTCAGGGCCTCGGCGGTCCGGCGGTCCGCCACCACGGCGTCGACCCGCTGGCGGATCTCGTCCATCTTCTCGTCGTCGCTCTCCTCGTAGGCGCGCCGGAATTCCTCCGGACCGAAGGACGCCCCCGCCGTCCCCAGGTCGGCCAGGACGCGGCGGCGGATCCGTTGGGCGATGTCGGTCCAGCCGTCCATGACGAGGTCCTCCTCGGCGAAGCCGCCGGTCTGGAGGGTGGCGAAATTCATGAGCCAGGCCCGCTGCCAACCCGGCTCGAGCAAGGCGAAGAGCGCCGGGTCGAGGGGACGGTTGTCACGCACGTCGATGGAGGACGGTGTCCGCTGGAACACGAACAGCTCCCGGGCGGCGGCGGCCAGATGGGGGATGCACTGCACCGCGGTGGCCCCGGTGCCGATGATGCCGATCCGCTGGTCGGCCAGCCGGTCCATGGGGGCGCCGCCGGGGCCACCGCCCGTGTAGCGGTAGTCCCAGCGGCTGGTGTGGAAGCAGTGCCCGCGGAAGCGTTCGAGGCCCGGGATCCCCGGGAGCTTGGGCCGGTGCAGCGGGCCCGTGCCCAGGGCGACGAACCGGGCGCGCATGCGGTCGCCCCGGTCGGTGCGGATGATCCAGCGGGCCGACCCCTCGTCCCACGTGAGGTCCGTGACCGCGGTCGAGAAGAGCGCCTCCTCGTAGAGCCCGAAGTGGCGGGCGATGCGCTGGGCGTGCCCGAAGATCTCGGGGGCGAGGACGTACTTCTGCGTGGGCCGGTGCCCGGTCTCCTCGAGCAGGGGCAGGTAGACCATGGCGGCGGTGTCGCACATGGCGCCGGGGTAGCGGTTCCAGTACCACGCCCCGCCGACGTCGCCGCCCCCCTCGATGATCCGGATGCCCGTGACCCCGGCCTGGGTGAGCCGGGCGCCGGTGACCAGGCCGGCAAAGCCGCCACCGATGACCGCCACCGTCACCTCGTCGCGACGGGGCGGGCGATCGACCGGCTCGGTGTAGGGGTCGCCCAGGAGACGGGCGAACCGACCGGTCGGCTCGATGTACTGGTCGTTCCCCTCGGGCCGCAGGCGCTTGGCGCGCTCCGCGCGGTACTTCTCCCGCAGGGGCTCCCGGTCGCTCGGGTCGCTCGGGTCGGCGATGGTGGTGCCCCCGTCGTGCCCCCGGCTCACCGTCACAGTCTGGTCCGGTTCGGGCCCGTCATGTCCCGCCGGCCCCCTCCTCGGCCCGGGCCGGGGACGGTGGGTGGGCCCCGGCCAGCTGGCGGCGCTGCCACAGCGACGCATCGGCGGCGATGGAGGCGGTGAGGAGCCGACCCAGGAAGTACATCCAGAGCAGCAGCGCGATGGAGAGGCCGATGGCGCCGTAGAGGGAGGACTTCCGCGACACCTCGTAGGCGAAGTAGGTGACGGTCGCCAGGTGGAGCAGGGCGACGCCGACGCCCACCATGACCGCGCCGGGCAGCAGGGCCCACCACTCGCACTCCCGGTGCGGGAGCCACCACGACGCCAGGAGCCACGCCGCGGTCACCGCGACCAGCAGGACCACGTAGGCGACCACCTTCCACCCGATCGACTGGTGACCGAGCCAGACGACGAGGTCGATGGCCCCGAAGAGGACCGTGGTGCCGCCGATGAGGATGAGGGCACCCCGGGTGAGCGGCCTGGGCGTCGGGCGCACCGCCCAGATCAGCTCGTGGACGATCTGGAGGACCTTGACCAGTGAACGCGAGGTGAAGGCCAGCGCGATGGCCCCGATGATCAACACGACGAAGCGGTTGAGCGGCGACAGGCTGCTCGTGCTGGCCACCGCCGTGGCCAGCAGGCCCCCGATGCCGGCGGCGCGGGCCGCGTCTTCGGGCTTCTGCCCGGCGGCGCTGGAGTACAGGCCGAACCCGGTGACCATCACGAAGGCGTACGGGACGAGGTACATGAAGAGGCGGAAGGCCACCGCCGCGGCCAGCACCCCGCCTCCCGAACGCGAGTCGCGTTCGATGGCCTCGAACGCGGTGTCGATGGAGGCCGAGCTGGCGCGCCTGGCCTCGACCCTCGACCGCGTCTCGGTGGCCCAGATGCTCAGCCGCTCCCGCCGGGACAGAGCCGCCAAGGGATCGGTCGCCGCAGCGTCGGTGGGATCGGGCGTCCCCCCGCCCGGGCCGGTCGGGCGGTCCGGCCCGGGTCCGGCGCCGCTCATCGCCCCGGGGCCCGGCGGCGGCCGCGACCCGTCGTCACCCGGGCCCCGGCGCCATCAGGCGGGGCGATCCCGACCCGGGTCCTTCATCTCGACCGTGAGCGTGTGGAACTCCTCACGACCGACGTTCTCGAACGTGTGCGGCGTCAGGGGCCCGCCCCACGAGGCGGAGCCGGCGACGGGGGCCGAGTGCGCCACCCGGGTGTCGACCAGCACGTTGCCCTCGGGATCCCGGCGCACGAAATCACTGGTGGCGACGATGTAGAGGACACCGCCCCATCGATGGGTGTGCACGGGCACCGTCTCGCCCGGTGCGACCCTGCCGTCGAGGACGCGGACCCGCTCGTCCTCGAAGAGGACGGTGTGGAACCGGGGGGCGGCGACGACGGCGTCGAGCGCATCGGGCCACGGCCAGCTCGGAGATGGGCGGTTGACCATCCCCGGATGATACGGCCCGTCGGCCGCCCAAGCCCGGACGCGACCGGTGACGCCGGCGTCCCCCGAAGAACCTTCCCTTGCGCGCCGCGTTTTGTCACCGTTCCACCGGCGGGGGGCGAAGTCCCCTACGGCGCGGCTGCCCGAGCCCGAGGTCGACCACTACGTGCGCGAGGTCCACCCGCCGCCCGTCACCGTGTGACCCGGCCCCGGCCGGCGCCGGTGGAGTCGGGCGGGCCCCGCCCTCACCTCAGTGGCGCGTGGCGCCCGAGGAGAGGTCGTAGACGGTCTGACCGCCGATGGTCTCGGCCCGGAAGTGGTCCTTGACCCAGGCGGTGATGGCTGCGCTCGACCCGCCGCCGCCCGGCCCGCCACCCGCGTCACCCGCGATGTAGTAATGGATGTCACCCCGCGCCACGTCGGCCTCGAAGGCGGCCAGCGAGAGATCCCCTCCGTGCCCGTTGAAGCCGCCGATGGCCATGACCGGATCACCCGAGGCGGCCAACTCGAGGTCGGCTGCGCTCTGGGAGCCGTCGACCGCAGCCACCCACCGGTACGCCGAGGCGTCGGCCTCGAGCGCCCGGACCAGCGCGCGGCTGGTGGTTTCGCCGCCACCCGACTGCCCGCCCCCGCCCGTCGGCGCCCCACCGAGGCCCGCGACCCCGCTCGACGGGAGCGACGACGACCCGCCCGAACCACTCGGCGGTCCCGAACGACCTGGCCCGCCCGGGCCGTGGCCCGATCTCAGGGCGGTGGCACCGGCGCGGCCCGGAAGGGCCGAGCGAGCGGATCCGTGGCCGCTGCCGCCGCCCGGAGCAGCGCCCCCGGGAGTGCCCGCGCCCAGGGTCTGCGACGTGGCGGGCCCGGCGGAGGGGAGGCTGCCCGTGTGGGCGCTGTCGACCGTGGCGGCGGCGTAGGCCACCGGACCGGCCAGGCAGGCCAGCGCGGCCAGCGCGGCGATGGCGACGCCCACGCCGACCCGGCGCCCGCCCCGGCGGAACAACGGCGCGGCCAGCAGGCCCGCCACGGCCCCGAAGGCGGCCACGACGACGACCCACCGCAGGGCGGGGTTCCAGCTGGGGGTGCGATCGAGCAAGACCCAGGCCCAGCCGGCGGTGACGGCGACCGCGGCGGCGGCCGTGGCGCGGGACCAGAGGTGGTGCCGCTCCGTCCACAGCTGGTGGGCGCCGAGGGCGACCAGGGCGGCGATGGCGGGGGCCAGCGCCACCGTGTAATAGGTGTGGATGATGCCCTGGCCGAAGCTGAAGACGGCTCCGGTGACCACCAACCAACCACCCCAGACGATGGCGGCCGCCCTGACCCGGTCGGTCCGACGCTCCCGGCGCCGGGCGATCAGCACGACCACCAGTCCGAGCAGTGCCGCCGGGAGCAGCCACGAGGCCTGGCCACCCATCAGGTCGTTGAAGAGACGGAAGATCCCCGGGGTCCCGCTGAAGTTGGCCCCGCCCCCGCTGCTCTGCAGGCGACCGAAGCCGTTGTAGACGAAGATCAGGTTCCAGATGCTGTTGTCGGGGGAACCGTCGATGAAGGGGCGGTCGGCCGCCGGCGTCAGCGCCACGATGGTCACCCACCATCCGCTCGCCACCACCAGGGCCCCCAGCGCGGCCACCAGCTGCCCGACGCGCCGGCGCAGCGGCGTCGGCGCCGCCACCAGGTAGGCCAGGCCGAAGGCGGGGACGACGGTGAACGCCTGCAGCATCTTGGTCAAGAAGGCGAAGCCCAGGAGGACCCCGACGGCGACCAGCCACCGGGTCCCGGCTCGTTCGATGGCCCGCGTCAGGCAGTAGGCGGCACCGACCAGGAGCAGCACCAGCAGGGCATCGGGGTTGTCGAAGCGGAACATGAGGGCGGCCACCGGGGTGGCGGCGAGGACGGCCCCGGCCAGCAGCCCGCAGGCGGGACTGGTCACCCGCCGCACCGCGCCGTAGAGGAGGGCTACGGCGGCCACGCCCTCGAGCACGCCGGGCACCATGACGCTCCAGGTGGAGAAGCCGAAGAGGCGCGCCGAGAGGTCCATGACCCACAACGAGGCCGGCGGCTTGTCCACCGTGATGAAGTTGGACGGGTCGAGGGAGCCGAAGAACATCGCCTTCCAGCTCTTGGACCCGGCCTCGACCGCGGCGGCGTAGAAGCTGTTGCCGTAGCCCGAGGCCGCCAGGTTCCACAGATAGGTGCCGGCCGTCGCCAGCAACAGGAGCAGGAGCGCGGGGCCGGCCCACCGGGGCGTGGCGGCGGCCCCGTCGTCGTCGGAGGGAACCCGGTGGGGCGGGACCTCGAACGAGCCGAGCCCTTCCCGGTCGGCGGCGGTCGCACGGCGGGGCGCCGGGAGGTCGATGGTCTGTGAGGGTGGCATGCCACACCATCGGGCACGGGCCTTCGGACGCCATGAGCCCGGCCGGTGGGCCCGCTGAGAGAACGCGCGGCGGGAACGAGCCGGTGCCGGTGTCCACCCGGCGGGGTCAGGTTGCCGGAGACACTGCCGATCCGGAGCTGGGCGGGCCATAGCGCCGGCGGAACAGCCCGTAGGCCACCGGGCCGGCCAGCAGCGGGAGCCAGTAGGAGGCCAGGCGGTAGGCCAGGGTGGCCAGGAAGGCGTCGCTCCCGCTGACACCGGCCAGGACCAGCATGCCGGCCAGGCTGGCCTCGACGATGCCCAGCCCGCCGGGGGTGATCGGCACGAGGCCGACCAGACCGGCGACGGCGTAGGCCAACAGCACCAGTGAGGGGCGGGGGTGGCTGCCCGTGGCCCGCAGGGCCGCCAGCAGGCAGAAATAGTCGAGGGCCAGGCGCCCGGCGGAGAGGAGCACCGCCTCGCGCCACTTCTGTCCGAGCACCGACCGGATCACGTCGCGCTGTCGCAGGAGGCGCCGATCCAGCCCCTCGAGGGGAGCCCGGTGCCGGGCGACCGCGTTGTGCACCCGCTGCGCCACGCGCCCGGCCCCGGCCAGAGGGACCGGTTCATCCCGGGTCGCCCCCACCCGGCGCGGCGGCGGTGCCGACCGTGCGTCGGGCCGACGGGACGGGGACCTCCGTGAGGAGGGGGTGGCCGGGGTCCCGGGCCCGCGAGTGCCGGGCGTACCGGGCGATCAGCGGGTTGGCGCTGAGACCGTGGGCCACCACGCTGCAGGCCACGGTGACCGAGACGACGGTGACCAACGTCGACGCCTCGTGGCCCAGGTCGTCGAAGGCCAGCAGGGCGAAGACGACCGAGGCCAGCCCCCGGGGGCCGAACCAACCGATGAAGGCCACCGTGGCCGTCCCCAGGCGCGTGCCGACCAGGGCCAGTGCCACCGGGACCATGCGGATCACGGTGAGGCTGAGCGCGGCGTAGCCCAGGGCTCGCAGGGCATCGGGGCTGGAGAGGGCGGGCCGCAGCATGGCGGCACCGAAGGCGAACCACACCAGGCAGGACAGCACGTGGCCGGACCCTTCGGTCAGCACCAGGGCCCCCGTTCCCACCCTGGAGCGGAAGACCCCGAAGCAGAGCCCGGCCAGGAAGGCCGCCACGAAGCCGTTGCCGTGGAGCGACAGGGCCAGGGCGTAGGTCCCGAGGGCCAACGCCACGGTGGCGACGGCCGTCGTGCCGGTGTCGGCCCAACCCCGGCGCACGGCCACGGCCAGGAGCCACCCGGCGGCGGTCCCCGCGGCGATCCCGACCACCGCCCCCACGCCGATCTCGTGGAGCGCGTGCAGCAGGGCGTCCGACGCGTGGGTCTCCTGCCCGACCAGGACGGCGATGGCCAGTGTCACCAGCGGGGCCACGATCCCGTCGTTCAGGCCGCTCTCCACGTTCAGCACGCGGCGGACGCGGCTGGGCACGGAGCGGTCGGTGACGATCCCCGCGCCCAGGCCGGCGTCGGTGGGGGCCAGGCACGCGGCCAGGAGCACCGTCATCCACAGGCCCAGCGGGCCGACGACCAGGCGCGACGCCAGCGCACCGGCGAGGATGGTCAGGGGGAGACCGACGGCCAGCAGACGGGTGGTCAACCCGACGTCGTGGCGGAGGGACGGGAGCTGCAGCCGGGCCGCGTCGGTGAACAGGATCAGCACCAGGGTCAGCGCCGCGCTGACCTCGAGGGTGGCCGCGGTCAGCGTGACGTGCAGCGCATGCTCACCCCCCAGGACCAGACCGGCCACGGTGAACAGCAGCGGTGCGGTGATGCCGGCTCGTTCGGCCTGGCCCGAGAAGGCGGACCACAGCACGATCAGCGCGGCGACGACCGCGATGTCCCCCCAACTCACGGCTCGATCGTCTCCACGTCGGCAAGGATGCGGTCGACGCGTCTACTGAATGGCGGTGGCCACGCGCATGAGGTCCTCGGGCGCGATCAGGTGGTCGTGGCTGTCGTCGCCGATGTCGAGCTTGACCCAGTTGACGGTGCCGCTGAACGTGCTGGTCGGCCCCGTGTAGTCCTCGCTCACGGCCGTCCCGGTGTCGCGGCCGACGTCGCAGGTCTCGTCGGCGGAGTAGATCATGGGCACGGTGGCATCGATGCGCCCCGCGCCGACCGCCGTGCCGTCGATGTAGAGCGACACGTCGCCCCCTTTGGCCAGGCCCCCGCCGTCGTAGGCGAACTCCATCCGCACCTGGTGCGTGCCGCTGGGGACCGCGTCGGTGCCGGCCACGTAGAAGCGCGTGAGCCCGGCCAGGTTGTGGCAGTACTTGGGCCGGCCGTCGAGGAGGTACAGGCTCCACCCGGCGAAGCCCCCTCCCTGGGCGATGATCACCCCGTTGGCCCCGCCGTCGGGCACCACGATCTCGGCGGTCACGGTGTGCGACTTGTTCTTCATGTTGAGGACCGAGTTCTCGCTCAGCCGCGTCATGCCGTTCCACAGGACCTGGGACTGGCCGGAGACCAGCACGGGTCGCCCGGCGGTGTCGGCGTTGAACCGCTCGATCCGCCGGTCGTCGAGGGGCAGGACGTTGTACTTCACGGCCTCGATGAGCCACAGCCGCTGGAGCTCGGCCAGCCGGTCGGGGTGCTCCGCCGCGATGTCGCGCGCCTGGGACCAGTCGGTGTTGGTGTCGTAGAGCTCCCACACGTCGTCGTCGAGCGCAGGGAGGGCCTCGCCGGCCAGCCACGGGGTGCTGTGCCGGGTCACGGCCGTCCACCCCTTGTGGTAGATGCCCCGGTTGCAGAACACCTCGAAGTACTGGGTCTCGCGCCGTTCGGCGGCGTCCGCGTCGTCGAAGGCATAGGCCATGGACACGCCGTGCAGGGGCATCTGCTGGATACCGTGGACGAAGGTCGGGGCCGGGAGGCCGGCGACGTCCAGGACCGTCGCGGCCACGTCGATGATGTGATGGAACTGGCGGCGGGTCTCGCCGCGGGCCGCGAAGCCGTGGGGCCAGTGGACGACGGTGCCGTTGCGCGTCCCACCCCAGTGCGACGCCACCTGCTTGGTCCACTGGTACGGGGTGTCCATGGCGTGGGCCCAGCCCACGGCGTAATGGTTGTAGGCCTCGGGACCCCCGAACTGGTCGATGCGCTGTGCCATGAAGTCGGTGGTCTCGAAGTCGGCCGCGCCGTTGAGCATGATGATCTCGTTGAAGGTGCCGTTGGGGGTGCCCTCGGCGCTGGCGCCGTTGTCTCCGATCATGAGGAAGACGAGGGTGTCGTCGAGCACGCCCAGGTCGTCGAGGGCGTCGACCAGGCGCCCGATGTGATGGTCGGTGTGCTCCAGGAAGCCGGCGTAGACCTCCATCTGCCGGGAGAGCACGGGCTTGAGGTCGGCCGGGACGTCGTCCCAGGCCCCGATCTCGGCCGGCCGGGCCGTGAGCTCGGTGTCCGCCGGCACGACGCCCAGCTCCTTCTGGCGGGCCAGGATCTCCTGGCGCAGGGCGTCCCACCCGGCGTCGAAGCGTCCCTTGTACTTGGCGGACCACTCCGGGGGCACCTGGTGCGGTGCGTGGGTGGCGCCGGGGGCGAAGTACACGAAAAAGGGCTTGTCGGGCATGAGCGACTGCTGCCGGCGCACCCAGCCGATGGCGTGATCGGTCATGTCCTCGGTGAAGTGGTAGCCCTCCTCGGGCGTGGCCGGCGGCTCCACCGGGGTGATCCCGTCGTAGAGCGCCGGGTAGTACTGGTTGGTCTCCGCGCCGACGAACCCGTAGAAGTGCTCGAAACCGCTGCCGGTGGGCCACTGGGTGTAGGGCCCCATCGGGCTGGTCTCCCACACGGGGACCTCATGGCACTTCCCGAAGGCGGCGGTGCTGAAGCCGTTGAGGCGCAGGATTTCGGCCAGCGGCGCCGCCGAGTCGGGACGGACGGAGGTGTAGCCGGGGGCCGCGGTGGCGATCTCGGTGATGCCGCCCATGCCGACCGAGTGATGGTTGCGCCCGGTGAGGAGCGCCTGACGGGTCGGTGAGCACAGCGCCGTGGTGTGGAAGCGGTTGAACCGCAACCCCTGCTGGGCCAGCCGCTCGGCGTTCGGGGTGTGGCAGGGGCCGCCGAAGGTGCTCGAGGCGCCGAACCCGGCATCGTCGATGAGGATGACCACGACGTTGGGCGCGCCGTCGGGGGGCCGGAGGGCCTCGATGCGGGGGAACGAGGCGTCGGGGTCCTTGGCGTCGAAGGTGGTCAGCCCGACGGGCTGGCCCTTCGGGATGGGCAGGGTGGTACGGGCACGTTCAGCCATTGATTCCTCCTCGGGCTGCCCAACCCTCCGGACCAGGCTGCGGCACGACGGCGCCACACTACCGGTGCCCCGTCGGGCGCGCCGTCGCATCATTGACGCCGGGGGCGGGGGCGGGGAAGGGAACGGGCCTTCAACCGGGCGCGCCGGCCGCGGCCGCCCGGCGCCAGATCCGGTACATGCGCAGGCGCCCGTAGTCCTTGGCCGCGGGCATGTGGCCGACGTAGTCGCACCCGATGTCGCGCGAGGCCGACAGCTCGAGGGCGGCGGCGAAGGCCTCGGTCACGTAGACGGCACCGGGCGGCGTGACCGGCTCGATCCGGGCGGTGCGGCTCACCTGCGAACCCATGAACGACGGCGTGCCCACGACCGGGTCCGAGACGGGGAACACCGGCCCCAGGTGGCCCGAGAGGCGGAACGCGATGTGCGGG
The DNA here is from genome assembly GCA_052148295.1 of Acidimicrobiales bacterium. GTDB lineage: Bacteria > Actinomycetota > Acidimicrobiia > Acidimicrobiales > RAAP-2 > Bog-473. The sequence goes on along the minus strand of JBKQIP010000097.1, from coordinate 5,630 downwards.
GGGAGCCCCACCGCCCCGAGGTCCAGGGCGGCCATGGCCTCCTGCAGGTCCAGGGCGCAGCGTGCCGCCACGGGCGCGCCCGGGAAGACGGCGAACAGCGCGTCGCCCCACGTGTTGCGGTACTCGACCGCGGGGCCGTAGCGGGCCAGGACGTCGGCGAAGGCCCCCATGACGAAGCGGGCGAAGGCCGGGAGCTGCTCGTCGGTCAGCTTCGAGAAGCCGCGGATGTCCCCCATCAACATGGCCCGGATCACCCGGCCGGCCGGACCGGGCCCGCGGTCCGCCCCCGACGTCGCCACGGCCGGGGCGGCCGTCCCGGCGGCGTCACCGTCCCCCGGGCCCGGGGGGACCACGATCACCTGGTGGCCCGTGCTGCGCCAGGCGGCGACGTCCACGGCCGTTCCGGCGACGCCCGAGGCGGGCCGGCCGTCCCACAACGCCAGCTGGTGCACGTCGGCGTCGAGGTAGCGGGCGCGCAGGAGGGCCAGTCCCATGGCCAACTCGGCGCAGTAGCCGTAGAGCACGTCGTCGCCCAGGGAAGGGCCCTCGACGGCGTAGCTCACCGCCGTGGCGGCGTCGAGGCACCGCCCGAACCGCTCCACCCACCCCGCACCGCCGTCGGCCACCGAGGCGGCGATGAACTCGTCGACCGCGAAGGGCAGGACGACGTGGATCTCACACCCGCGCGCCAGCAGCGCCTCGGCCCACAGGATGTCCCCGCCGCTGGCCAGCGAGCCGTAGGCGAAGCCGGCCGGGTGCCGCTCCACCGCCGCCGCGATGCGGGCGGCGACGGCACCCTCGGCGTCACGGGGAAACCGCCCGCCGTGTCCGGCCGCGGCGATCCGGTGGCCGCAGAAGTGCGCCACGGCGGGACCCTCGAGCGGTGACAGGATCCCGGGGTCGACCCCGCCCAGGGCGCAGATCAGCCGCAGCTGGCGGCGGGTGGTCGACAGCGCGCCGTAATCCCCGTCGTGCAGGCCCCCGGCGCGTGCCAGGGCGCGGCGGGCGGCCCCGAGGTCGCCCAGGAGCAGCTGGGCCTCGGCCTCGGTGGCCGCGGCGAAGTACCCCGTCTCGCCCGACGCGCCCACCAGGCTGAGGGCGTCGCGGGCCAACGCGCGGGCGCCGGGGACATCGCCCGCCACCAGCGTCAGCGTGGCGGCGTTGATGGCGGGGAAGTAGCCCCCGGTGCGCCGGCTGATGCTGCGGTAGGCGTCGGCGGCGGCCCGGGCCAGGTGCGGCCGCTCGGCCTCGGGGGCGGCCAGGGCCACGTCCTTGTGGATGCGGGCCTCCAGCGAGGCCACGTCCTCGGTGTCGACCGACGACAGGTCGAGCTCGGCGAAGCGCCGCGCCGCCTGGGCGGTCGAACCGGCTCGGGCCAGCGCCAGCACCGACCGGTAGCGCAGGCCCAGGTCCCCGGGATGCTCCTCGAGGCCGCGCCCGGCCAGGTCGTAGGCCAGCAGCAACTCGCCCCGGCGCTCGGCGTCGCGCTCGGCGGCCAGCCACGCCTCGGCGCTCCGGGAGGGCCCGGTGGCCGGCGTCCCCTCCACCGATGGCGCCATGACGAGAGCGTAGGTGCCGCCGCATCGCCCGGCTCCCCGAGGCCGCCATCGGTGCCGGGCCCGGTCCGGACCGGCTCAGGTCGAGAGGTGGACCAGGTCGCCGTAGAGGTCGGGGCGCCGATCGCGAAAGAGCCCCCAGCCGGCCCGGTCCGCCCGGGCCCGGGCCAGGTCCACCTCGGCGTACAGCAGCTCGGTGCCGGTGCGGCCCGCTTCGGCCAGCGGGCGACCCCGGTGGTCGACCACGAAGGACGACCCGTAGAAGGTGAGCTCGCCCTCGGCGCCGATCCGGTTGGCCGCGGCCAGCGGCACGTGGTTGCACACGGCGTGGCCGTCCATGGCGCGTCGCCACATGTCGGCCGTGTCGTTGCCGGCCTGGCTGCCCACCTCGCTCCCGATCGCGGTCGGGTAGACCAGCAGGTCCGCGCCCTGCAGGGCCATGGCCCGCGCCGCCTCGGGGAACCACTGGTCCCAGCAGATGCCCACGCCGATGCGGCCGTGACGGGTGGGCCAGGTCTTGAAGCCGGTGTCTCCCGGGTTGAAATAGAACTTCTCCTCGTAGCCGGGCCCGTCGGGGATGTGGGCCTTGCGGTAGAGACCCAGGACCTCGCCGTCCGCCACGACGGCCACCGAATTGAAGTAGGCCGGGCGCGCCGCCTCGAAGAACGAGACGGGGACCACGGCGCCGGTGCCGGCGGTCGCCTTGACCACGGCGGCGATCGCCGGGTTCTCCTCGGGCGTGGTGGCCCACGAGAAGTACTCCTGGTCCTCGCACTGGGGGAAGTAGCGCCCCTCGAACAGCTCGGGGGGCACCACGACGTCGGCCCCGGCCGCCACCGCCTCGGCCACGGCCGCCACCGTGGCCTGGCGGTTCTCCTCGCGGTCCTCGCCGAACGCTCGCTGGATCACCGCCACGACCACCGTCTGGGTCATTGCCGTCCTTGCTCCCGCCCGCAGCGCGGCACGGACCGGCCCGGGCGAGCGTGCACCTCGTGGTGGTCACAGCGTAACGGCCGTGGGCCCGGCGGTAGGATCCGGGCTTCTCGCACCGTGCGGACCGGAGGTCAGCCCGCTTGCCCTCTCGCCTCCTCCATTCGACGCCCGCGCTCGACGGCTTCCACATGCCGGCGGAGTGGGAGCCGCACGACGGCTGTTATCTCGTCTGGCCCGAGCGCACGGACAACTGGCGATCGGGCGCCGGACCGGCGCAGGCCGCCTTCACCACGGTGGCCGAGACCATCGCCGCGCACGAGCCGGTGACGGTCCTGACCTCGGCCGGCCAGTGGGAGCGGGCGCGGGCCGCCTGCGCCGAGGGCATCCGGGTGGTCGAGACGGCCAACGATGACGCCTGGGTGCGCGACACCGGCCCCACCTTCGTGGTCAACCGGTCGCTCGGGGAGCGCCGCGGCGTGGACTGGGTCTTCAACGCGTGGGGCGGCCGGCACGGGGGGCTGTACGCGCCGTGGACCGCCGACGACCTGGTGGCGGCCAAGGTGTGCGAGCTCGAGGGCGTGGCCCGCTACCGCGCCCCCTTCGTCCTCGAGGGAGGGTCGGTGCATGTCGACGGCGAGGGCACCTGCCTCACGACCGAGGAGTGCCTGCTCAATCCCAACCGCAATCCCGGCCTGTCGCGCCACGACATCGAGGGGCTCCTCCGCTCCTATCTGGGGGTGGAGACGGTCATCTGGATCCCGCGCGGCGTCGTGAACGACGAGACCGACGGGCACGTCGACAACCTGGCCTGCTTCACCCGTCCCGGTCGGGTGCTGTTGACCTGGACCGAGGCGGCCGGCGATCCGCAGACGGAGATCTCGCGCCAGGCCCGGCGGGTGCTGGAATCGGCCACCGACGCGCGGGGCCGTCGCCTCGACGTCGGTCTCCTGCCGTCGCCGGGGCCCCTCCACCTCACCGCCGAGGAGGCGGCCGGGGTCGAACCCAGCGCGGCGGCGCGCCCGCGCCGGGCGGGCGACCGCCTGGCCGCCTCGTACGTCAACTTCTTCATCGGCACCGCCTTGGTGGTCCACCCGCTTCTCGACACCCGTCACGACGAGGAGATCGGCGAGCGGTTGAGCCGCGAGTTTCCCGGACGCGTCATCGAGGGCGTGCCCGGACGCGAGATCCTCCTCGGCGGCGGGAACATCCACTGCATCACCCAGCAGGTGCCGGCCACCTGAAGTCCGGTGCGGGGAGGCGCCGGCGGCGGCACCGCCGGCGGTTCACCGTGTACGGGGACCGCCCGCGACCTGTCATGATTTGGCAGCGGGCCAATCCGGCCCGCGTTGGCCAGGGAGGACCATGATGAGCGAGACCGATGACACCACCGCCGACGACCAGATCGAACTGGTGGAGCTCGAGACCGAGGACGTCGACGAGGAGGGGAACGTCGTGGTCGACGACCTGGTCGCCGCGGTCGACGCCGAGGGCAACGTCGTCGGCACCGACGAGACCATCGCCGTGCTCACGGCCGACGGCGACGTGATCGTCGACGAGGTGGTCTCGCTGGTGGGCGAGGACGGTGAGCTGCACGCCGAGGCGGAGAACCTGACGGTTCTCGAGGCCGACGACGCCTGATCGTCCGGCGCGATCGGCCCGCCCGATCGGGCCCGCTGTGATCAGCCCGGCGTGATCAGCCCGGCGTGATCAGCCCGGGGGCGGCCGCACGGCCCGCACCGGGGTGACGCGGCCCCACACCCGCTTCTGCATCACCAGCATGATCATCCCCACCACGATCAGGATCGCCACGTTGAGGATGAGCTGGAGGAACGAGCCCCACGCCTCGCTCCACGAGGCGTAGCTGATCGACAGGCCGATGTCGGCCGCCGCCGGGATGGTGGTCACCGAGATGAACACGCCGATCAGGGTGCTGGCCCTCGATTCGGCCAGCGAGATGATCCCGACGATCCCGGCCAACACCGCCACGATGACCGAGAACACGTTCGGGGAGTTGATCAGGTCCGACACGGGCCGGATGCCCAGCTCGAAGGCCCGGGGCGTGACCCCGGCGCCCCGGATGGCCGCGCCCAGGACGAGTGAGGCCAGCACGGCCCCAGCGAAGCCGAAGAACAGGGCGGACAGGCCCCGCCGGGCGGTCCGGCCGTCGCGCCGCGTCCCGGCCCGGGCGATGGCGGTGATGGCCCCGTACTCGGGCCCGACCACCATGGCCGCCACGATCAGGATCTGCGAGTTGATCAGGATGCCGATGGCGGCGATGACGCCGGCCATCATCAGCAGGGAGTACCAGCTCGGGGGGTAGATGCTGTCGCTGCGGATGCGGGCGTCGACGATCTCCCAGACCGGGGTCAGCGCCTCGAAACGCGACTGCCGACGCTCGGCCGCCTCCGCGGTGTCCGACAACCAGGTCTCCGCCGACTCGGCCACCACCGAGCCGTCGGTCACGACGCCCAGGGCCCGGAGCCGCGCGAACACGCGGTTGGCGGCGCCCCGGAGGACGTCGAGATGGATGGTGTCGCCCTGCGGGTACTCCGACGAACCGGGCAGCACCACCACGTTGAGGACGGCGTCGTCGTGGCGCAGCGCGGCGACCAGCTCGCCGGTGGTCGCGGGCGGGCTCACCACTCGGAGGTGGATCATGGCTGCGTCGTCGTCATGTCGACTGCTCCCGTGTCGCGGCGCCCCCACCGGGGTCGTGCCCGCGGACGAGATTACGGGGCGGGTACCGGACCGGGGCGGACCCCCGACGGGCCCACCCCGGGCACGGGCCTCAGTTCACCGCCTTCTCGCGGCCGGCCCAGTAGGGCTGCCGCAACTTGTACTTCTGCAGCTTCCCGGTCGCCGTGCGGTCGAGCGCGTCCCGGAACTCCACGCTGGTGGGGGCCTTGAAGTGCGCCATGTGCCGGCGGCAGTGGGCGATGAGGTCCGCCTCGGACGCCTCGGCGCCGGCCCGCACCACCACGAGGGCCTTGATGGTCTCGCCCCACTTCTGGTCGGGCACGCCGATCACCGCCACCTCGGCCACCGCCGGATGCTGGTAGAGGCAGTCCTCGACCTCGATGGAGGACACGTTCTCGCCGCCGGTGATGATGACGTCCTTCTTGCGGTCCGAGATCACCAGCT
>JBKQIP010000096.1:0-14537 GCA_052148295.1 Acidimicrobiales bacterium | reverse complement strand
GCCGCCACCCAGGGAGACACCCTGAACAGCGACGTCCTCTTCAACTACTACCGGCCCGACCTGAGCCGCTTCAGCGAAGCCGAGTACGTCGCCCGGCAGTTGTACGCGAGCACCGGGCTCGGCCCTGACGACATCGACGTGGCGCTGATCTACGAGAACTTCAGCCCCGTGCTCTTCCTTCAGCTGGAGGCCTACGGCTTCTGCGGCCCGGGCGAGGCCAAGGACTTCATCGCCGAGGGCAACATCTCGCTCGGGGGCAAGCTCCCGGTCAACACCCACGGCGGACTCCTGGGCGAGGGGTACATCCACGGGGTCAACAACATCATCGAGGGCGTTCGCCAGATCCGCGGCACCGCAGCCAACCAGGTGACCGGCGCCGAGCACGCGCTCGTCGCCGCCGGCCGCAGCGCCATCATCCTCGGCCAGGGCTGACCGCGGGCAGGCAGATCGCGGTCGTCGTCGGCCCCGGACCACCCGTTCGAGGCCCTCCATCCCGCTCAGCCAGCGGAAGTTCACCGGGCGATCACCTCGCGTTCGCGCTCGGGTCAAGCGGTGGCGGCACACTCTCCCCATGGCTGCTACGCCCGCTGCGGAATCGGGCACGTTCACCGCCCTCGACGACAGCCAGGTCACCAGGTTCCAGTACAAGATCATGTTCGTCTCGGGCATGGGGTTCTTCACCGATGCCTACGACCTGTTCGTCATCGGCGTGGTGGTGGCGCTCCTCACACCGCAGTGGCACCTCTCGACCCCCCAGATATCCCTCCTCAACTCGGCGACCCTGGCAGCCTCCGCGGTGGGTGCCCTCGTCTTCGGCCGGGTGGCCGACATCCTCGGGCGCAAGAAGATCTACGGCTACGAGGTCCTCATTCTGGCCATCGGCGCCATCGCGTCGGCGCTGTCGCCCAACTACACCTTCCTGCTGGTCTCCCGCGTCGTCCTCGGCATCGGCATCGGGGGGGACTACCCGGTGAGCGCCACCATCATGAGCGAGTATTCCGGGACGAAATCCCGCGGCAAGATGGTGGGACTGGTGTTCGCCATGCAGGGGGCCGGGTTGGTGGTGGGACCCCTGGTGGCCGCCATCCTGCTCGCCTCGCACGTGCCCGACGGCATCATCTGGCGCATCCTGCTGGGACTGGGGGCGGTCCCCGGGTTGGCGGTCTTCTACCTGCGCCGACAGATCAACGAGACGCCGCGCTTCGCCCAGGCGGCCGGCGATCACGACGAGGCCCAGGCCGCCATCGCCGCTGCCACCGGCGAGACCGGCGCCACCGGCCCGTTGGCCGAGTCGAAGGCCCGCGCGCCCCAATCGGCCCTCGAGGGTTTCAAGACCCTGGCCCAGAACCGGCGCATGCTGGTGTGGCTCATCGGCACCGCCGGCGCGTGGGCGCTCCTCGACTTCGCCTACTACGGGAACACCATTTCGAGCCCCGAGGTCCTCAAGGCGATCAATCCCCATGGCACGCTGCTTTCCAACACGTTGTTGCAGCTGCTCATCTTCGTGGTCTTCGCCCTTCCCGGCTACGCGTTGGCCATCCGGCTGTTGGATCGGGCGGGCCGGCGGACCATCCAGTGCCTGGGCTTCACCATGATGGGACTGGCCTTCCTGCTCATCGGTCTCGTCCCCGGGGTCACGACCACGGTGGCCCCCTTCGTCCTCCTGTTCGGCATGAGCTACTTCTTCGCCGAGTTCGGGCCGAACACCACGACCTTCGTCTACCCGGCCGAGATCTTCCCGGTGGACGTGCGGACGACGGGGCACGGCACGTCGGCCGCGGCGGGGAAGATGGGTGCGTTCGCCGGGGCGTACCTCTTCCCGACCATGCTGGCCTCGTCGTGGGGGCTACGGGGAGCCGAGGTCGTATCGGGCATCGTGTGCCTGGTGGGCCTGGGACTGACCGTCTGGCTGCTCCCCGAGCCCAAGGGGCTCAGCCTCGAAGAGCTCGAGGAGGCGGCCTACGCTCCGCCGTCATCGGCCAAGCTCAGACCGGCCCCGTCATGACGTATCGCCTGGTGGTCGGGGTCGACGGGTCCGAGCACGGCAACGCCGCCCTGCGGTGGGCCCTCGAGGAGGCGATGATCCACGGGGGCGAGCTGGTGGCGGTCTTCGCGTGGCAGATGCCCTTCATCGGCATTCCCGGCGCCTTCGACCGTGACGAGATGGAGAAACTCAGCAAGGTCTTCCTCGAGGATGCGGTCACGGCCGTCATCCCATCGGCGCCCGTGCCCGTCTCCCTGCTGGTGGCCCAGGGGGACGTGAGCGCATCGCTCATCGAAGCCTCCAAGGACGCCGACCTGCTCGTGCTGGGTTCACGGGGGCGGGGCGGCTTCGCCGGGCTCAAGCTGGGCTCGGTCAGCCACGAGTGCGTCCAGCACGCCGCGTGCCCCGTGGTCATCATCAAGCAACCCGGGGACGCCTGAGGAGCTCGGGCGAGACCGGTGGGCCGGGACCGTTGCGCCACCGCGTCACGGATCTGTCAAGCGTTGTTCATGTCCGGACCGGTCCCGCGATGGCGCCTCGTAGGCTGGGGAAGCGTGTCCACTGCCGTCGCTCATCTCGAGGTCGAGACGCAGCCCAATGGGGAGTTGCTGGTGCGCTGGGAGCTCGAGGGCGGCGTTGCAGTGGCGGTCGACGTGGCCACCGGGTCGACTGCTGACCACCTGGACCATCACCGGGCAACGACCGTGCCTTCGGGCCAGACCACGCTCAAACTCCCGAATGGTGCCGGCGGCCGGCTGTTCGTGTCCGTTGCCCCCCATGGCGGCGCTCCCGCCGTGGTGGCGACGGACCGTCGCGTCCCCTTCGAGGGGGTGACCAACTTCCGGGATCTCGGTGGGTACCGGACGCGGTGCGGAGCCCGGACCCGCTGGGGCCTGGTGTTTCGAGCGGATGCGTTGCATGACTTCTCGCCCGAGGATCTCGCCCTGTACGACCGGCTGGGCGTGTCTGCCGTCTACGACCTGCGCGAAGAGGTCGAGCGTGAAGAGAAACCGAACCCCGTCCCGTCCCGGCCATTGGCGATCATCGGTCGATCCAGAGACACCGACGCCGGGCCGCTGTTCGCCGCCACCCAGGTCGAGGGGGAGCAGATCCTCCATGACCTCTACGTCGGCCTGATCGATCATGCCGCCGTCCAGATCGGCGAGCTGTTCACCGCCCTCTGCGACGACGATGGACTTCCCGCGGTGATTCACTGCCACGCCGGCAAGGACCGCACCGGCGTCGTCGTGGCGCTCCTCCTCGATGCGCTCGGGGTCGAGCGCGACACGATCCTCGACGACTATGAGCTCACCGCCCGCTACCGCCTGCCGACACAGCAAGCGTCCACCTACGACCGCCTCGTCCACTACGGGATATCCCCAGAAGCTGCGGCTGGCGTGCTGGGTACGCCGCGGTGGGCCATGCAGCACGCCCTCGAAGAACTCGACTGTCGTTTCGGTGGTGTCGCAACCTACCTGCAAGGCCCAGCGGGCATGCATCCCGACCACCTTGAAACGCTTCGACAGCGGCTCCTCGATTCGACCTTCTGACCCCAGGGCGAACACTGGCCTTACAGGGCGTCGCGTCGGCGCAACCATACGAGCGCGCCCCAGCCCCAGAGCGGCGGCAGGTAGGTCGTGCAGGCCCGGTAGATGATGGTGGCCGCGATGGCAAGGTCTTGGTGGACCCCGAGCAGGGTCAACCCGGAGATGTAGCACGCCTCCATGACCCCGATTCCTCCAGGCACCGGGGCCATCCCACCCAACAGGGCGGTGAACGTGCACACGATGACGAGGCCGCCGAAGGGCGCCGAGGCACCTACGGCGTAGAGGGCGAATCCGAGACCGAGGGCCATCATCAGCTGGGTGATTGCCGCCCCGCCGAAGATGCGGACCAATTTGGTCGGGGTCTGGACGATGAGCCGGACGTTGCCCCAAGCCGAGGCGAACTGGGGTGCGAGGCGGGACACGATCACCACGGCGTAGAGGATCAGCTGCAGGTTCTCCGGGCCGCTCCGCCGTGGGGGTTTGGCACGGGCCGCCGTACGCGCTCGAGGCGCCAAAGCCGACGTCGTCGAGCAGCACCAGAAGGACATTGGGGGCGCCCTTGGGTGCTCGGAGCGGCTCGATGACCGGGAAGGCGGTGTCGGGGTCCTTCGCGTCGTACGTGGTGATGCCCACGTGCCGGGGATCGGGAATTGGGCAGGTTGGCGCGTGAGCTTGCCGGTGACATGGGCGGTCCTCCCGGCTCCAGTCGGATGGTGCTCTGGGCGCTGGCGACCGCAGATGTTCCTGCAACGATAGTTGTAGGTGACCCGACGGTGGAGGTCGAGACCGATGGAAAGTGTCGCACCAGTTCAGGGGGCATCTCCCTCATCCCGTCGTCGCACGGTGCTCAAGGGCACGGCCACGATTCCGTCGTCGCTGACGCTCCCTCGTGGCCCGTCCCGATGGCCACCCGCGAAACTGGCCGCAACCACCACACCGGCCGCAACGGCCGCAACCACCACACCGGCCGCACCGGCCAGACAGGAGGCAGCAATGGGCAACGTCGTGATCGGGCTCTCGATGTCACTCGACGGCTTCATCGCCGGGGCCCACGACGGTCCCGACAACCCCCTGGGCGATGGTGGGGGGGCGCTCTTCAGTTGGTGGACGGCCGGCACCGAGCGCATCGGCTCCGACGACCGCTTCCGGCCACCGGCGCGCAGCCGCGCCGTGGTCGAGGAGATGTTCGATTGCGGGGCGATCATCACCGGACGGCGCACCTTCGACGTCGCCGGCGGCTGGGGTGGGAACCACCCCCTCGGTGCCCCTTTCTTCCTCCTCACCCACCACCCGCCCGAGCAATGGGTCGGTCCCGGCACCGGGGGCACCGTCGTCACCGACGGCATCGAGAGCGCCCTGGCCCAGGCCCGTGCGGTCGCGGGCGGGCGTGACATCGCCGTGGGCGCCGCCGACGTGGCCCAGCAGTACCTGCGGGCCGGCCTGCTCGACGAGCTCCACATCAACCTGGTCCCCGTTCTCCTGGGCGACGGCGTCCGCCTCTTCGCCCACCTCGAGGATCGCCCGATCGCCCTGGCCTGCACCCGGGTAGTCGAGTCCGACGGTGTCACCCATCTCCGGTACGCCGTCACCGAGCGGCGCTGATCGTCCTCGAGCCACCCGAGTTGCGACCGAGTCCGGGGATACGCGTGTTGCCGGCGGTCGGCCGCGGGCGACCGATGAGTTCTCGCCGTGGGGACCGTCTCACTGACGATGCCCAAAGCCGTGCTTGAACGCTCCGCAGTAGCATCGGGGTCCATGGCCGTGCGCGAGGCCCCGCCGAGTCCCACCGACCTGGAGCCCTACCGCCGGGAGCTGACCGGCTACAGCTACCGCATGTTGGGCTCGGGCTTCGAGGCCGAGGACGCCGTCCAGGAGGCGATGGTGCGGGCCTGGCGCAGCGCGGGGACGTTCGAGGGGCGCTCCAGCCTGCGCTCGTGGCTGTACCGCATCGCTACCAACGTGTGCATCGATATGCACCGCCAGGTCCAGCGGCGGGCCCGGCCCATGGAGATGGGGCCGTCCTCGCCTCCCGAGGAGTCGCGTCTCGGGCCCATGCTGCCCGAGGCCACCTGGGTGACCCCGATCCCCGACGCCCTGGTGACGCCGGAGGGCGCCGACCCCGGCCAGGTCGCCGAGCACCGCGAGTCCATCCGGCTCGCCTTCGTCACCGCCCTCCAGCACCTCCCGGCCCGCCAGCGCGCCGCCTTGATCCTCTGCGAGGTGCTGCACTGGCAGGCGGCCGAAGTGGCCGAGCTCCTCGACACGACCGTGCCCGCCGTCAACAGCGCGCTGCAGCGGGCCCGGGCCACGTTGCGCGCCCTGCCGGACGCCCATCCCGAGCCTCTCGACCCCCCCGACGCCGCCTTGCTCGAGCGCTACGTGGACGCCTTCGAGCGCTACGACATCGAGCGGCTGGTGAGCCTGCTGCACGAGGACGCCGTGCAGTCCATGCCGCCGTTCGCCATGTGGATCCAGGGTGCGGCCGACATCGGGCGCTTCATGGTCGAACCCGGACCGAGCGCCTGCCGGGGCTCACGGCTGGTGGCCACCGCGGCCAACGGCAGCCCGGCCTTCGCGCAGTACAAGCCCGACCCGGCCGGTGGCTTCGCGCCGTGGGCGCTCCAGGTGCTGGAGATCTCAGGGGGCAAGATCACCGGGATGTCGTTCTTCCTGTCGTTCTTGGACCCCGAACGCCTCTTCGCCGCCTTCGGCCTCCCACTCCACCTGGCCTAGGCCGGCCAGGTCGAGCAGCGCCCGGAGCGCGGGCGAGACCTCGGCCAGGACGAGGCGGCCGCCGAGGCGCCCCGCCAGCAATCTCAGGTGGGCCACGTCGTCCACCACGCCCACATCGGGGTCGCCCGGCCCCTCGAGCGCCCCGGAGGCCCAGTGGGTGCCGTCGGGTCCCACGAGCGTGACCCGGCACCACAGTTGGAGGGTAGCCATCACCGGGTAGACGGGGGGTGCGGGGCAATTTCATCTGCCGCGGAGCGGGGGCGCGCCGTGGCGGGACCGATGACTTCGGCCGCGGGGTACCGTCGGAGCAGTGGACAGATGAGCCGGACCAAAAGGAGCAACCATGGCAACTCGTGACCGTGCCCCCATCGGATCGCCGTGCTGGGCCGATCTGTGGACCTCCGACGTCGAGGGCAGCCGTGCCTTCTACGCCGACCTCTTCGGCTGGGAGGCCCAGGAGCCAAGCCCCGAGTTCGGCGGCTACTTCATGTTCCATCGCAACGGCGTTCCCGTGGCCGGGGGCATGGGCGACATGGGCGACCTGAAGGCCGAGGACGTCTGGAAGATCTACCTGGACACCGACGACATCGCCAAGACGCTGCAGGCGGCGGAGGACGAGGGTGCCGAGATCATCAGTCCCGCCATGCCGGTGGCCGACCTGGGCACCCAGGCGGTGCTGATCGACCCGACCGGCGCCCACCTCGGGGCCTGGCAGGCCGGGACCTTCCCCGGGTTCACCGTGCTGCGCGAGCACGGTGCGCCCAGCTGGTTCGAGCTGCACACCCGCGACCACGCCACCGCCGTCGACTTCTACCGCTCCGTGTTCCACTGGGACACCAAGGTCGAGGGCGACACCGACGAGTTCCGGTACACGACCATGCGCGACCCCGGGGCGGAGGGTGAGCTGGCCGGGATCATGGATGCCGCCACCTTCCTCCCCGACGGCGTGCCCGCCCACTGGTCGGTCTACTGGCACGTCGACGACATCGCGGCGACCGTGGCCCAGGTCGTGGCCCTGGGCGGCTCGGTCGTCCAGGACGTGGACGACACCCCCTATGGCCGCCTGGCCGCGGTGGCCGACCCCGCCGGAGCCCAGTTCAAGCTGCGGACGCCGAACCCGTAGGGCGCCGCGCCCCCACGCCGGAACCACGCGGATGCCCACCATCTCGGGACTCTCCAAGGGCCGGCTGGCCCGTCTCCACGACATCATGGCTCGACACGTCGAGCGCGGTGCCGTTCCGGGTCTCGTCTCGGTGGTGAGCAAGCACGGCGATGCCCACGTCGACGCCATCGGCGCCCTCGCCCTGGGCGGACCCGCCGTGCACCGCGACACGATCTTCCGCATCTCGTCCATGACCAAGCCGATCACCGCCGTCGCCGCGCTCATCCTCATGGAGGAGTGCCGACTCCGGCTCGACGATCCGGTCGACGACCTCCTGCCCGAGCTGGCCGACCGCCGCGTCGTCCGCCGCATCGACGGGCCGGTCGACGACACGGTGCCGGCCGACCGGCCCATCACGGTGCGCGACCTGCTCACCTTCCGCATGGGCTTCGGCGGGTACTTCGGGCCCTGCCCGGTCAACGACGCCGCCGCACCGCTGCAGCTGAGCGTCGGGCCGCCCCAACCGGCCCTGCCCCCCGAGCCTGACGAGTGGATGCGCCGCCTCTCGACCCTGCCGCTCATGTGCCAACCCGGTGAGCGCTGGCTGTACCACACCGGCGCCGACGTGCTCGGCGTGCTGATCGCCCGCGCCGCCGGGCAGCCGTTCGAGGCGTTCCTGCGCGAGCGCGTCCTCGAGCCGCTCGGCATGAAGGACACCGGCTTCAGCGTGCCCGGGGGAGATCTCGACCGGTTCACCACCAGCTACAGCACCGACCCCGGGTCGGGTGCGCTGCAGCTCTACGACGAGCCGTCGGGGCAGTGGAGCAGGCCGCCGGCCTTCCCCTCGGGTGGTGCCGGGCTCGTCTCGACGGCCGCCGACTACCTCGCCTTCGCGCAGATGCTCCTGGGGGGCGGCGACCCCCTCCTGTCCCGGTCGTCGGTGGAGACGATGACCACCGACCAGCTCACCCCCGGGCAGAAGGCGCTGTCGGGCTTCTACCCCGGTGACTTCGATGCCCGCGGCTGGGGCTTTTGCGTGTCGATGGTCACCCGCCGCGAGCATCCGGCCGCGCCGGTGGGCCAGTACGGCTGGGACGGCGGGATGGGCACGATCTGGCGCAACGATCCGGCCGGGCAGATGGTCACCCTGCTGCTGACCAACGCGTCGTGGACCTCTCCGCGCCCGCCCCCTGTCGCCCTCGACTTCCTGACCGCGGCCTACGCCTCGATCGAGGAATGAAACGGGCGGGCGCTCAGTTGCTGTAGAGCCGCGCCGGATCGACCAGCACCGCCGTGCGCCGCTGTTCGGCCATGGCGCGGTCGTAGGCCTCCCAGTCGTCGTGCGTCCCGCCGGCGGCGGCGAACACGTCGCGCAAGAGGAGGCGCAGCGCCTCGGCATCCACCCCGGGGTGCCCGTCGTCGGGCCCGATCAACTCGGCCCGGCCTTCGACCGTGGCCCACTGCCACCCGGCCCGGAACGTGAGGCTGAGCTGCGGTCGACGGCGCAGGTGGGACAGCTTGGTCCGGCCGTAGGTGACGAAGCCGACGACGTCGGCGCCACTGACGGGGTGGGCCAGGACGCCGGCGTTGACCACCGAGGACTGGATGGTGCCGTCCGCCCGCAGGGTGGAGACGACGGCCAGGAACCGGTCCGCTCGACCGATGTCGACCAGGTCCTGCAGGGTGGTCACGGCGCACCGTGCCGGTCGGCGCACGTGGTGACATGGATCGCGGGAACGGGGCGCCTCGCGCAGAACCGGTTGACGGTGACGGCGGGCACCGAGTCGGGGAACCCTGCGGCCAGGGCACCCCAGCGGGCGATGTCCCCCATGCCCTCGTGGGCGACGTTGACGCAGCCCGCCGTGATGTCCTCGACCTGGTCCAGGGGGACGCCCACCCGCTCGCACGCCGCCACCATGGTCTGCCCCAGGAGGTCGTCGGTGCGCAGGTGTGACAGCGAGCCGCCGTAGCGTCCGACGGGCGTGCGCAAGCCGCCGAGCACGTAGGCGTCAGTCATCGTTCACTCCTCTCATCTCGGCCCCGTGTCGGCACCCGCCGCACCACCCCTCATCCGAGGCGGATGCCGGCGAGCTGTGTCGCCTGAGCGACCAGGCGCCCCCGCTGGTCCCACACGAAGCACGACTCGTCGACCCGCTGCGCCTCGACCAGCCGGGCCCGCTGCAACACGCGCAGCGGGCCCGGCACCGGCAGGGCACGGACGTAGGCCGTGAGCTCGAGGGTGGGCACCCACCCCGCCCGCTCGATGTCGAAGGTGGCCGGTGGGAAGGCGTCGACGGCGAAGAGCAGCGAGACCGGATCGAACGGCTCGCCCCCGGGAAGGGCCAGCCACCCGCGCAGCTCACCGCGGCCGCTCGGCCGGCCGCCGGCGAAGCCGCGGGACCCGGGCTCCAGCCGCACGTCGATCTGCTCCATCATCGCCACGGGGATCCCGTCGGGTGTCTGCGGGACCAGGCGGCTGCAGTCCTCGAAGGCGACCACGCCGACCTCGGGCAACCCGCGGTCCCAGTAGGGCACGGTCGCCCCGTCCAACCGGCTCGCCGTCACCAGCGCCTCGACGCAGGGCTTTCCGTCCTGGCTCAGGCCGGCCCGGATCTGATTGGCCGAGCGTCCGGCGCGCAGGACGTCCGCCCGTATGTCGACCGGCCCGGGCTCGGGGGAGTCGAGGTAATGCGCGCTGGCCGCGATGACATGGTCGTGGGTACTCACCGACGTGGCGGCCCGGCCCAGCATGGCCAGCAGATAGCCGCCGTTGGGCTTGCCCCCGATGGTCCACCCGGCATCGACCTCGGCGTGGAAGCACCCCGGTCCGGTGGGGGCGACCGTCGAGACCTCGGCGAAGGTACAGGTCGGCCGGCTCGGTGCGGACATGGTCACGGGAGCGCCCGGCCCTCCGCCGAGCCGACCAGAGCCTCGACCGCCCCCGGACCCGGGACGGCGCGGACGTCGCGGGCCCCGATGGGCTCCCCGCAGGCCGAGCAGGTCAGCACCGCATCGGAGACCTGGTCGCAGCCCTTGTGGACCACCAGGAGCGGGGGGCCCCCGGGGGCCGCGTAGGCGTCGCCCCATTGGCGCATGGTCGTGAGCACCGGCCACAAGGCGCGGCCCTTGTCGGTGAGGCGGTAGTCGTGGCGCGGCGGGTGGTCGCTGTAGGGGACCTTGGCCAGGACGCCGGCCTCGACGAGGTGGCCCAGTCGCTGGTTCAGCACATTGCGGGAGATCCCGAGCCGCTCCTGGAATTGGTCGAAGCGGCTCACGCCGAGGAAGGCGTCTCGCAGGATCAGCATCGACCACCATTCGCCCACGACCTCGAGGCACTGGGCCACCGAGCAGTGCATGTCCGAGAAGCTCTTGCGTTCCACTCCCCTCAGGCTAGTTGGTTGCGTGATAGAACGCAATCGGGTAGGTTGAGTTCGGTGAGTGAACCCACTGTCACCGGCAGCCCGTCCCTTCCGGGCCGGCCCGAGCCGTCCCGCCGCACCGCCCCGGGCGCACCGACGCTGGAGGCGACCTCCCTCGAGGCGGCCAGCGGCTTCGTCGTGGCGGCCGGACTCGTCCTCGACGAGGTCGGCGGCTCCCGGGTCGCCGGGCACATCGACCTGGGGCCGCAGCACCACACCCCGTGGGGCATCGTCCACGGCGGCGTGTACACCACCGCCATCGAGAGCGCGGCCAGCATCGGAGCCAGCATCGCGGTCAGGGAGCGGGGCATGGTGGCCGTCGGCCTCACCAACACCACCCACTTCCTGCGGTCCCTCACCTCGGGTCGGGTGATGGTGGAGGCCGTCCCGCTCAATCAGGGACGCACGCAGCAGCTGTGGCGCGTCGACGTCAGCGACGGGTCCGGGAAGCTGGTGGCCCATGGCGAGGTGCGGCTCCAGAACGTCTCGCCGGAGGGAACCTGACAGCACACCGGCCACGATCCCCTCGTCCCGAGCCGATCCGGATGCCGGTCACGTCGCCGGGCGGCCGGCGTCGGGGGTGACGCGGTAACTTCTCGGGCATCGAGACGGCGCGCGACACGGTGGTGCCTGTGGTGACGGGGCGGTATCGATGGCCACCGTCCGTCCGGGACTCGCCTCGGTCACACGACGCGAGGCCGCAACGGCGGGCGGTGCGCCCAGGGAGGAGACGCATGCCATGAGCCCACAACAGCCCGATGACGTCGCGCCGATCGACGATTGGAGCCGGCTCCTCCACGGCAAGGTGGCCGTGGTCACCGGAGGGGGCGACGGCATCGGGGGCGCCATCTCGAAGCTCTTTGCCGCCCACGGTGCCCTGGTGGAGATCGCCGAGATCGACGAGGACCGGGCCCGGGGGACCCAGCGGGCCATCGAGGGTTCGGGCGGGACGGCCCACGCCCACATCGTCGACGTCACCGACCCGGCTGACGTGCAGCGTCTGGCGGCCGGGGTGCTCGATCGCCACGGGCGCGCCGACGTCCTGGTCAACAACGTGGGGGACTACCGTCCTCTGGTCCGGTTCAGGGAATCGACGCCCGAGTCGTGGCAGGTGATGTACACGAAGAACCTCTTCCACGTCTTCGCCGTCACGCACGCCTTTCTCGGTTCGATGACGGCGCAGAAGAGCGGGTCCATCGTCAACATCCACTCGGTGGAGGGTCTGCGCGGCTATCCCGGCGACCCGGTGTACGGCGCCATGAAGGCGGCGGTGGCGCACTTCACCACCAACCTGGCGATCACGGTCGGCCGACATGGCATACGGGTCAACGGGATCGGGCCCGATCTGACCCAGACCCCACAGGTCGACTACCTCACCGGTTACGAGGACCTCGACCACCTGTGGGCGTCGTGGGCACCGGTGGGCCGACTGGGCTGGCCCGAGGACCAGGCGCGCGTGGCCCTCTTCCTGGCCAGCGACGCCTCCGGCTTCATCACCGGGCACAACATCCCGGTGGACGGCGGCACCAAGGCCGGCGGGGGCTGGTTCTTCTCGGCCACGGAACGGCGGTTCGTCAACCGGCCCCGGACGCTGTGACCGGGGGGACCGACATGCTGGCGGGGCGGCATGCGATCGTCATCGGGGGAGGCAGCGGCATCGGCCTCGGAGCCGCTCGGCTGCTGGCCCGCGACGGGGCCCGCGTCACCCTCGCCGGGCGGACCGCGGCGAAGCTCCAGCAGGCCGGCGACGCCCTGGAGGACGAGGGCCTGCGGGTCGGCTCGGTGGTCTGCGACGCCCTGGAGGCCCACGAGGTGCGGGCCGCCGTCGACGCCGCCTCGGACGCCGGCCGGTTGGACATCGCCGTCGTCGTGCCCGGCGGCGGTTCGGTCAGCCCGGTCCTTCTCTATGGCGACGACCAGTTCGACGCCGAGGTCAGGCAGAACGTACGGCCCGTCTTCCTCCTCCTCAAGTACGCTGGCCAGGCCATGGTCCGAACCGGCGGCGGTTCGTTCGTCGCCGTCTCGTCGACGGCGGCGGTGTTCTCGACCCGGTACCTGGCGTCGTACGGTGCGGGCAAGGCCGCGGTCGACCAGCTGGTCCGGGTGGCCGCCGACGAGCTCGGTGAGGCGGGCATCAGGGTGAATGCGGTCCGGCCCGGGCTGACCCGCACCGATGCGACCGCCCGGCTGTTCTCGCATCCGGACCTGCTCGACGAGTTCCTCGCCGGCCAGGCCATCGCGCGCCACGGAGCGATCGAGGACATCGCCCGGGCGATCCGCTACATGGCGGGGCCCGAGTCGTCCTGGGTCACCGGTCAGCTCCTGACGGTCGACGGGGGCCACACGCTGCGGGCGTTCCCCGACCAGAGCCGGTACTTCGACCTGCCGGACTGGCGGCGGCAGACCGGCGACGCGGCCGGCGCGGCGCCGACACCCTGATCCGGGGCCCTGGTCCGGGACGGTCGCTCGGGACGGCGGGGCCCTGCTCCTGACATCGGGCGTCGCCACAGCTAACTTCGGTGCCAGTCGATGTACCGATCGCCGGTCGTGGAAGGGGGGTTCCGTGTCCGCGCCTCACCAAGATGACGAGTTCCACCCGCCCACCAGCGACGACCCGTACTGGACCGAGACCTGCTGGTTCACCTTCACGGTGCCCGAGCGCCGTCTCTCCGGCCAGTTCTACCCCTTCTTCCGGCCCAACCAGGGCGTCCTCTCCGCCGGGGCCTACTTCTGGGACCACACCGGGCACACCCCGGCCGACATCCTGCACGCCCGGCACTTCTGGCACCTGCCCATCCCCGACCAGCCCCTGTCCGACATCCGGCTGCCCAACGGCATCGCCTACCGGTGCACGGCACCGCTCGAGCGCTACGAGCTGACCTACGACGACCCGGATGCCGCCGGTGGGGAGGGTGGGGGAGCGGGCGGTGACATCCATGTGGAGCTCTCGTTCACGGCGATCGCACCCCCCAACTACCTCGGGGACTCGCACCTCGATCAACCCGGTCGCTACGTGGGCACCATCGCCCTGGCCGGCGAGGAGCTCCGCGTCGACGCCTTCGGGTTCCGGGACCGCTCCTGGGGACCCCGCGCGCAATTCGGCCCGGGCATCCACGGGACGCCGGCCCGGTCCGGGGGGTACAGCTACGCCACCGCGTCCGACCGGCTGGCGTTCCACGCCATCACCATGGACTTCGGCAATGGCGCCGTGGCCATCCACGGGTACCTCCTCCAAGACGGGGAGTGGTCGAAGGTGGCCTCGGGGAGCCGCCGGGTCCTGCTGCGGGATCCCCGCACCGCCTATCCCACCGCGGTCGCCCTCGATCTGGTGGACGAGTCGGGCCGCGAGCTCCACGCCGAGGGGCAGTGCCGCAACGGGCTGGGGCTCTTCCTCAACCCCAACCTGTACTCGGTCAACTGCCTGACCGAGTGGACCTTCGACGGGGTCACCGCCTTCGGTGAGGACCACGACAACTGGAGTGCCAACGGCATCCGGCAGTTTCTGCGGTCCCGGCCCGACAGCGGTCGACCGGCGCGGGGCTTCGACGAACACACCGACCGGCGAACACGAGAGGCGCACAGCACATGACCATGATCGACGAACCGAGCGGGGAACGGCCCAAGACCTCCACCCGCGACTACGACCGGCTGCGGGACCAGCTCGAGGCCTGGCTGGGGGAGCGGGTGCCGGGGGCCACCATCTCCGATCTCGTCGTGCCCGAGACCAACGGCATGTCGTCGGAGACCGTGCT
>JBKQIP010000095.1:0-19788 GCA_052148295.1 Acidimicrobiales bacterium | reverse complement strand
CCAGGCGGTCGTAGGTGGCCTGGGTGAGGCTGGCCGAAACGGTCTCATTGGTGGATGGGTTGGTCACGAGGCGTCCTTCTGGTGGGGGTTGCCGGCGGCGACGTGCGGCTCGGCGGCGGGTACCAGGCTATCGGCTCGGCGCGGCGAGGGCCTGCGATGTTGACGGGACCTGCACGCTGGGGGAGACTGTGAGGGTCATGTACCGTCTCACGCACGTCGTAGGCATTATTCACTAGGCGCGCCACACCCCCGCGCGCCGTCGAACCGTCCACAACGTGGACGGTTTTTCAATTTCCGACGGACTGCGCGAAATCCGGTCGGTAGCGGCATGACGAGCACCAGGACACCCGAGAGGAAAAGGGCAGGACGAGTGAGCACAGGCACGGACAGGAGGCGGATCGCCGTCATCGGCGGGGACGGCATCGGGCCCGAGGTGTGTGCCGAGGCGCTAAAGGTGGTGGCGGCGGCCGGCATCGAGCTCCAGGCCACCGAGTTCGACCTTGGGGCCGCCCGTTATCTGCGGGACGGGAGCGTCCTCCCCGATGACGTGCTCGACGACCTCCGGGGCTACGACGCCATCCTGCTCGGGGCGGTCGGGCCGCCGGTGGGCGACACCACGGTGCCGCCGGGCACCCTGGAGAGGGGCCTGCTTCTCAGGTTGCGCTTCGAGCTCGATCTCTACGTGAACCTCCGGCCGTTCACCGGTGTCCCGGGGTCGATCGCGCAGGGTGCCGACTTCGTGGTCATCCGTGAGAACACCGAGGGCGCGTACGCGGGCGAGGGCGGATTCCTGCGCCGCGGCACGCCCCACGAGGTGGCCACCCAGGGCTCGGTCAACACCCGGATGGGGGTCGAACGCTGTGCGCGCTTCGCCTTCGAGCTGGCCGATCGGCGGCCGAGCCGCCATCTGACCTTGGTGCACAAGTCCAACGTGCTCACCTACGCCGGCGATCTGTGGACCCGCACGGTCACCGAGCTGTCGAGCGAGTTCCCCGATGTCGCGTGGGACTACAACCATGTCGACGCCGCGTGCATCTACCTGGTGGAACAGCCGAGCCGCTACGACGTCATCGTGACCGACAACCTGTTCGGCGACATCCTGACCGACCTTGCCGGGGCGGTCAGCGGGGGGATCGGCTTCGCCGCGTCGGCCAATCTCAACCCGGCCCGTACCGGACCGTCGCTCTTCGAGCCGGTGCACGGCGCGGCCCACGACATCGCAGGCCGGGGCGTCGCCAACCCGCTGGCCGCCATCCACTCGGCCGCCCTGATGCTCGACCACCTGGGCGAGGGCGACGCGGCGCAGCGGATCCTCAAGGCCCTGACCGAGCAGTCCAACGCCATGTCGACCACGTCCGCCTCTCCTCTGTCCACGACGGCCGTGGGCGACGCCATCGCAGAAAGGCTCTGAGAATGCCCATTACACCGACCGACAAGATCTGGATGGACGGCGAGCTGGTCGACTGGGCCGACGCCAAGGTGCACGTGCTGACCCACACGATGCACTACGGCTCCGGCGTGTTCGAAGGCATCCGGGCCTATCCGACCTCGAGGGGGGTGGCGGTCTTCCGCCTCGGCGACCACATCCGGCGGCTCTTCGCCTCGGCGAAGGTCTTCATGATCGACGTGCCCTTCACGGTCGATGAGATCATGGAGGCCAGCCGCGAGGTGGTCAGGGTCAACCGGCTGACGGACGGCTGCTACCTGCGCCCCCTGGTCTACCTCGGCTACGGCGAGATGGGCCTGAACCCGCTGCCCTGTACGACCAACGTCTCCATTGCCGCCTGGCCGTGGGGCACCTACCTGGGCGACGACGGCGTGGCCAACGGCGTGACGTGCAAGGTGAGCTCGTGGCGGCGTCACGATCCCAACGCCGTTCCCACGGCGGCCAAGGGCACGGGGATGTACGTGAACTCCTCGCTGGCCAAGGTGGAGGCGATCAAGGCCGGCTACGACGAGGCCATCCTCCTCGCCCCCAACGGCACGGTGAGCGAGTGCACCGGGGAGAACATCTTCATCGTGCGCGACGGCGTGATCGTCACACCGCCCAACTCGGACTCCGGCGCGCTGAACGGCATCACCCAGGATTCCATCGAGACCATCGCCCGCGATCTCGGCGTCGAGGTGCGCCACGAGCCCATCATCCGCACCGACCTCTACCTGGCCGACGAGGCCTTCCTGACCGGGACGGCGGCCGAGGTGGTGCCCATCCGCGCCGTCGACGACCGTGCCGTCGGCACCGGACGACCCGGACCGGTCACCGTCGAGCTCCAGCAGACCTACTTCGCCACCGTGCGCGGCGAAGTCGACCGCTACAAGGACTGGCTCGATTATGTCGACTGACGACGCCGCGCCCCGTCCCGGGACACCGCCCCACACCCACGCCCCCGGTCAGACCCACCGCGCCCATGACTTCGCGGTGCCCGAGCTGCCGGTTTCGGTCGACATCTTCGACACCATCCTGCGGGACGGGAGCCAACAGGAGGGGCTCTCCCTCTCGGTCGACGACAAGCTCCGGGTGGCCGAACAGCTCGACCACCTCGGGGTCACCTTCATCGAAGGGGGTTGGCCGGGAGCCAATCCCAAGGACGAGGAGTTCTTCGCCCGTGCGGCCAAGGAGCTCGACCTGTCGGTGTCCACGTTGGTGGCGTTCGGCTCGACCCGCCGTGCCGGCGTGCTGCCGCAGGACGACGCCGTCCTGGCCAACCTCATCGGCGCGGGCGCACCGGTGGCCTGTATCGTGGCCAAGGCCTGGGACCGCCATGTGGCGGAGGCGCTGCGCACATCGCTCGACGAGGCGGTGGCCATGGTGCGCGACTCCGTGCGCCACCTGGTGGCACACGATCTGCGGGTGTTCCTCGACGCGGAGCATTTCTTCGACGGCTACCGGCGCCATCCTGCGTTCGCCCTGTCCGTCCTGGCGGCGGCCGAAGAGGCGGGAGCCGAGGCGCTCGTCTTGTGCGATACCAACGGCGGGTCGATGCCCGACGACATCGGGCGGGCCACCGCCGACGTGCGGGAGCGCACCAGCGCGCAGATCGGCATCCACTGCCACAACGACGCCGGGTGCGCCGTGGCCAACACACTGGTGGCCGTCCAGGCCGGAGCCACGCAGGTCCAGGGCTGCATCAACGGGTACGGGGAGCGGGCCGGCAACACCGACCTGTCGGCCGCCATCCCGAACCTCTCCTTGAAGCTCAACATCCGCACCATTCCGAGCGACCGGATGGAGCGGCTCACCCCGGTGGCCCACCACATCGCCGAACTGGTGAACGTCCCGCCCGGCCCCCAGCAGCCCTACGTGGGCAACTCGGTCTTCGCCCACAAGGGCGGCCTGCACGCCAGTGCGGTGGCCCGCAGCGCCGATCTGTACGAGCACATCGAGCCCAACCTGGTGGGGAACGGCACCCGGATCGTGGTCTCCGAGATGGCCGGCCGCTCCACGCTGGCCATGAAGGCGGCCGAGCTCGGGTTGGCCCTCGACGGCGAAGACCTCGGGAGCGTGCTGGACGAGCTGAAGCGGCTCGAACACGAGGGCTACCACTTCGAGGTGGCGGACGGGTCGCTCGAGCTGTTGCTCCGGCGGGCCACGGGATGGCGGCCGGACTACTTCACGGTCGAGTCCTTCCGTGTCATCACCGATCACGGCGACCGCACGGACGCCACGTCGAGCACGGCGTTCGGGGTGACCACCGAAGCCACGGTCAAGGTCCACGTCGGCACGGAGCGCATCGTGGCCACGGCCGAGGGCAACGGCCCGGTCAACGCGCTCGACGCCGCCCTGCGGGCCGCCATCGGGCCCCGGTTCCCGGTGCTCGACGCCATCCACCTGACCGACTACCGGGTACGGGTGCTGAGCTCGGGCCGGGGGACCGCCGCCGTCACCCGCGTCCTGGTCGACACCACCGACGGGTTGGTCACCTGGACCACCATCGGGGTGTCGGAGAACATCATCGAGGCCAGCTGGCAGGCCCTGTACGACTCCGTGGTCGTCGGCCTGCTGCACGCCGGCTGATCCGCGGAGGGAGACGGGGGCATGACCCTGGCCAGTCGTATCGCCGGCTCGCTGGCCCGGTTGCCCCCGGCCCGCACCCGGCAGGTGACCGTCGAGCGGGACGTGGTGACCCCGATGGCCGACGGGGCCAAGCTCCGGGCCGATCGGTGGTATCCCTCCACCTACGGTGTGGGGACGGCGCCCACCGTCCTGCTCCGATCGCCCTACGGGCGCCGACAGCTCGGCCTGGTGGGCCGGCTCTTCGCCGAGCGCGGCTACCAGGTGCTGATCCAGAGCTGCCGGGGCACCTTCGGCTCGGAAGGGGAGTGGGACCCCATGCGCAACGAGCGGGCCGACGGCCGGGCCACCCTGGCGTGGGTCGCGGACCAGCCGTGGTTCGACGGCCAGCTGGTCACCTTCGGCCCCAGCTACCTGGGACTGACCCAGTGGGCGGTGGTCGACGGTGCGCCGGACTATGTCCGTGCCATGGCCCTCACCGTCACCTCGTCCAATTTCCGCGACGCCGTGGTGTATCCCGGCGGTGCCTTCGCCCTCGAGTCGGGGATCGCCTGGCTGTACCAGCTGGAGCACCAGGAGCGCGGCGCTCCCGGCGTGCTCCGCGCCCAGATGGCCACCGTGCGGCGGGTGACGGCGGCCTGCGGGATCCTGCCCCTGGCCGACGGCGATGCTGCGGCGGTCGGGCACCATGTGGGGTTCTTCCAGGACTGGCTCACCCACGAGACATCCGGCGACCCCTGGTGGGACCCGATCGACTTCGGCCGGCACCCGGGCGACGTGCCGCCGGCGACACTGGTCGGAGGCTGGTACGACCTGTTCCTCCTGGCGCAGCTGGCCGACTATGCCGCACTACGGCAGGCCGGCCGGGACGTGAGATTGACCGTCGGGCCGTGGACCCACGCCAGCCCGCGCGGGCTGGCGGCGTCACTGCGCGACGGCCTGGAGTGGTTCGATGCGCATGTCGGCCCGGGGCGTCGCGAGCCCGGCCGCGCCCCGGTACGAGTCTTCGTGATGGGGGCCGACCGGTGGGAGGACTTCGGGGACTGGCCACCCCCGGCCGACCAACAGAGCTGGCGCCTCGGCCGCGGCGGCACGCTCGGGGTGGAGGCGGCACAGGGCGGCGCCCCCGATCGATTCCTTTACGACCCGGCTGATCCGACCCCCGCCCTCGGCGGGCCCTCGCTGGTCGGGAAGAGCGCCGGGCCGAAGGATCAGAGGCTCCGGGAGGAGCGACCCGACGTGATGACCTACACCAGCGACGTGCAGACACAGGACCTCACGGTGATCGGGCCTCTCGCCGTCCGGCTCCACCTGCGGTCCAGCCTGGACTACACCGATTTCTTCGTGCGCCTGTGTGACGTGTCCCCGAGCGGTCGCTCCACCAACGTGAGCGACGGGATCGTCCGCCTGGGACCGGGCTCCGTGGTGAAGGACGACGACGGGATCTTCGCGCTGACGATCCCCATGTGGCCCACCGCCAACACCTTCAAGGCGGGTCATCGCGTGCGCCTGCAGGTGTCGAGTGGTGCCCATCCACTCATCGCCCGCAACACCGGTGGGGGCGATCCGCTGGCCACCGCCACACACCTGCGCGTGGCCGACCAGGAGGTCTGCCATGACGACGATCATCCGTCCCTGGTGCTGCTGCCGGTCGTCGCACCGGGCGGGCGCGGGTCGCTGGGGTAGTCTGCCCGCGTATGACCCAGCCGACCTTCGTCCCCATCAGCGAGGCCGACCAGGTACGGCCGGCACGCCACCTCCACGTCCCGAGCGGCTGGACCACCTCCCGGCCGGCCGAGCTGCACGTCCCGACGGCGCCCCAGGGTCCCAGCGTGGGGACACCGGGACCCGATGCCGGCTTCGCCCTGCGCCTGGTCCGGCGCTACGAGGACGAGCTGCGTCTGGACGAGGGTGAGAACGCCGACGACGCGCTGGTCGGCTGCGCCCTGATCGCCGCCCGTCGCGCCGCCCTGACGGGTCGGGCTCCGTGCGTCTACGACGTCCAGGTGGCCCTGGCCCTGTGGGGATTCCTGGTCGACGCCCCCCGGGAGCGGCGCGACGTGCGGCGCACGATGTTCGCTTCGGTGTCCCACGACTACGTGGCCCAGCGCGCCCTGGTCGACGTCATGGACGAGGAGGTCCTCCGCCTCACCCCGGCCGAAGCCCATGCGCGCGTCCAGCGGGGCGAGCCCATCACGCGAGCCCCGGCGCCCACACCCGCGGCCTAGGTCCAGGCGCACGGCGTCCGGTGGACGACGGCGAGGCCATCGAGAGGCAGGACGTCGCCGCCAACGGCCTGACCTTTTCGTTGCTGACCGCAGGCCCACCCGACGGCCGACCGGTCGTGCTGCTCCACGGCTTCCCGCAGACGTCGTGGTGCTGGCGGGCGCAGCTCGGCGTCCTGGGTGCCGCCGGGCACCGCGCCCTCGCGCCGGATCAGCGCGGCTACTCCGCCGGGGCCCGGCCGGCCGAGGTGAACGACTACGGCACCGAGCACCTGGTGGCCGACGTGGTGGCGCTGGCCGACGCCCTCGACGTGGCGACCTTCGATCTGGTCGGCCACGACTGGGGCGGGATGGTGTCGTGGCTGGTGGCCGCCCGGCACCCCGATCGCGTCCGCTCCCTCTCGGTCGTCTCGACCCCCCATCCTCTGGCCCTCCGCCTGGCCCTGTTGGGTGCCGACCCCGGCCAGGCGGGGCGGGCCGTCGGCATGGACCTGTTCCGCCGACCCGAGGTGCCCGAGAAGCTGCTCGGGGGAGACGACGGTCGTGGTGGGGGGCTCCGCCGCCTCCTCGAATCGAGCGGGCTGGCCCCCGAGGCGGTCGAGGAGTACGTGGGTGCGCTCACCCAACCCGGCGCGCTGACGGCGGCCCTGAACTGGTACCGGGCCATGGACAGTGCCCAGCTGACCGAGCTTCCCCCGTTGACGGTCCCCACGTTGTACGTGTGGTCGACGGGCGACGCCGGCCTCGGGCGCACGGCGGCCGAGGCCACCGGGGTCTACGTGAGCGGTCCCTACGAGTTCGTGGTGCTCGACGACGTCTCGCATTGGATTCCCGAGATGGCTCCGGTCGAGCTGAGCGAGAGGATCCTGGCGCACCTGGCCGCGACCTCCGGGCCCGGACCGGTCGTCCCGGCGCAGAAGAGCGAATCCCTCGAGTAGCGGCGTGCGGGGGCGTCGGGGCCGATGGCCGCCCCGCCATCGCCGGGTGGGCCTGTCCCACCGGCTCTGCGAGAATGGTCGGGTGGAGAGCCCGAGCTTCGCCCTGACCGATGTGCAGCGCCAATTCCGCGACAGCCTCCGACCGTTCTGTGAGGAACGGATCGCCCCTCACGCGGCCGAGATCGACCGCTCGGCCGAGTTCGGTTGGGCGTCCTTCGCCGCCTGCCGCGAGATGGAGCTCCCCGCCCTGGGCATCCCTGAGGCCTACGGCGGGGCCGGGGCCGACATGGTGACCCAGGCCATCATGGCCGAGGAGCTCTCCCGGGTCTGCGCCTCCACCTCGCTGACCATGCTCATCTCCAAGCTCGGCATGCTGCCCGTCATGAACTGGGGCGAGGAAGACCTCAAGCGGCACTACCTCCCGAAGGTGGCCGCCGGCGAGATCCAGGCCAGCTACTGCCTCTCCGAGGCCGATGCCGGCAGCGACGTCGCCGCCATGAAGTGCCGGGCCGTGCGCGACGGGGACGACTACATCTTGTCCGGGTCGAAGTACTGGATCACCAACGCCGGGATCTCCGACGTGTACATCGTGTTCGCCAAGACCGACCCGGACGCCGGCGGGCGGGGCATCTCGTGCTTCCTGGTGGAACGGGACTGGGGCATCACCATCGCCAAGCACGAGGACAAGCTGGGGTTGCGCGGCAGCCCCACCGGAGAGGTCATCCTCGACGAGGTGCGGGTGCCGTCCTCGCACCGCATCGGGCAGGAGGGCCAGGGCTTCACTATCGCCATGCACACCCTCGACCGCAGCCGGCCCACCATCGGGGCCCAGGCCGTGGGCATCGCCCAGGGCGCCATCGATTGCGCCGGCACCTACATGAAGCAGCGGCACGCCTTCGGCTCGCCCATCGCCGACCTGCAGGGGCTGCGGTTCATGCTGGCCGACATGGCCACGCGCACCGAGGCGGCGCGAGCCCTGGTCTACCGGGCCTGCGCCATGGTGGACGACGACCCGACGGGCGAAGTGACCCGCTTCGGCGCCATGGCCAAGGCCTTCGCTTCTGACACCGCCATGTCGGTCACCGTCGACGCCGTGCAGCTCTTCGGCGGGTACGGCTACACCAAGGACTTCCCGGTGGAGCGCTTCCTGCGGGACGCCAAGGTGACCCAGATCTACGAAGGGACCAACCAGGTCCAGAAGGTGGTCATCGCCCGGGAACTGCTGCGGAACGCCTGAGCGGACGGGCCCGGCACGACCGGCCCCCTGCCGGGAGATGAACGGGCCCGGCAGGACCGACGGGGGCGGTGATATTCTTAGAACAGGTTCTAAATTGCGCCCAATGGGGGCGGCCGGCCCACGGCCGGGATGCAGGAGAAGGGACGTGCGCCATGGCGCAGCCAGTGATCGTCGAAGCCGCTCGTACGCCCATCGGCAAGCGGAACGGCTGGCTCTCGGGCCTGCGCCCCCCCGACATCCTGGGCGCGGCGCAGGTGGAGGTGGTCAAGCGGTCGGGCATCGACCCGGGCCTCGTCGAGCAGGTGGTGGGCGGATGCGTGACCCAGGCCGGCGAGCAGGGTTTCAACGTGACCCGGACGGCCTGGTTGCTCCAGGGCCTCCCGTTCGAGGTGGCGGCCACCACGGTCGACTGCCAGTGCGGATCGTCCCAGCAGGCCAACCACTTCGTGCACAACCTCATCGCGGCCGGGGCCATCGAGGTCGGCGTCGGCTGCGGGGTCGAGGTGATGAGCCGGGTCCCGCTGGGGGCCAACTCCGCAGCCGGGGTGGGGCGGTCCATTCCCGCCGATCTGCCCTATGACATGCCCGACCAGTTCACGGCGGCGGAGCGGATCGCCGTCAAGTACGGCATCACCCGCGCCGACGTGGACTGGCTGGGGCTGGAGTCCCAGAAGAAGGCGGCGGTGGCGGTGGCCGAGGACCGTTTCGCCCGCGAGATCGTCTCGATCGAGGCACCCATCGTCGGCGAGGAGGGGCCGCGGGGCGAGCACTCGGGCGAGCGGCTGGTCATCAGCAAGGACCAGGGTCCCCGGGAGACCACGGCCGAGGGCCTGGCCAAGCTGAAGCCCGTCCTGCCCGACGGGATGCACCACGCGGGCAACTCGTCGCAGATCTCCGATGGCGCGGCAGCCGTGCTCTGGATGTCCGCGGACCGGGCCAAGGCCGAGGGGATTCGTCCCCGGGCCCGCGTCGTGGCCCAGGTCCTGATCGGCTCCGATCCCTACTTCCACCTCGACGGCCCCATCGCCGCCACCACCAAGGTCCTGGACAAGGCGGGGATGACCATGGACGACATCGACCTCTTCGAGGTGAACGAGGCCTTCGCCTCGGTGGTCATGAGTTGGGCCAAGGTGCACGACGCCGACATGGACAAGGTGAACGTCAACGGCGGGGCCATCGCCCTCGGCCATCCGGTGGGGGCCACCGGGAGCCGCCTCATCACCACCATCCTTCACGAGTTGGAGCGACGCGACGCCACCTACGGCCTGGTCTCGATGTGCTGCGGCGGGGCGTTGGCCACCGGCACCATCATCGAGCGACTCTGACCGCCACCACCGCACCGGGAGGGGACCGTGGAATCAACTGAGCACCTGACGTTCGAACGCGACGGCGCCACGGCCATCGTGACCATGAACCGGCCCGAGGCGAAGAACGCCCTGAGCCTGCCCATGCTGGTGGGCATGGCCGACGCCTGGGCGGAGATCGACGGCAACGACGACATCCGCTGCGCCATCCTGACCGGTGCCGGCGGCACCTTCTGCGCCGGCATGGACCTCAAGTCCACGGGGGGACCCGACGCCGAGAAGTACCGGGCCCGCAGGGAGGCCGATCCCGATCTGCACTGGAAGGCCCTCCTGCGTCACTACGACGTGAAGAAGCCGCTCATCGCCGCCGTGGAGGGCTGGGCGGTGGCCGGCGGCACCGAGATCCTCCAGGCCACGGACATCAGGGTGGCCGGGGCGGGCGCCGTCTTCGGTGTCTTTGAGGCCAAGCGCGGACTCTTTCCCCTCGGGGGGTCCACCGTGCGGCTGCGCCGGCAGATCCCCTACACCGTGGCCATGGACCTTCTGCTCACGGCGCGCGAAGTCCCGGCGGAGGAAGCATTGCGGATCGGCTTGATCGGGCACGTGGTCCCCGACGGCGGCGCGCTCGACAAGGCGCTGGAGATCGCCGGCGTGATCGGGCAGAACGGGCCCCTGGCCGTCGAGGCCATCAAGCGGTCGGTACGCGAGACCGAGGGCATGTCCGAGGTGGACGGACTGGCGCGTGAGCTCGAGCTCGGATGGCCCATCTTCGCCACCAAGGACGCCGCCGAAGGGCAAAAGGCCTTCGCCGAGAAGCGTCCCCCCCACTTCACCCGGGAGTGAGCGACGGGGCGGCGCCCGCCGGCTCTCCGGCGACACGCCGCTGAACCGGCTGGCCGCGGCCGTGCGCCAAATCAGCGCCCTGGCGGTGGGGTGGCCGCGGCACGACGGGCCGGGACGGTCCGACGTCGACGGCGGCACGCGACAACTGACTTAGGACCCTGGTGACGGGGAAGGGTGGGTGCCACGATCACCGGTGAGGAGGTGGTCGACCATGGCCACGCGTGATGTGCTTGTCTCGATGCTCAGGTCCCTGGTGAACCTCAACGGCCCGGGTCATTACCTGCACTGGGGGTTCATCCAGCTCTCGGTGGCGAACGGCATCCTGATCGTCCTGATGGTGGTGGTCTTCGTGGCCGCCATCGCGGTGCCCTTCCGGCGGCACGGGGGGCGGGGGAGATGAGCATCGGCACCGACCCCGCCGCCCCGCCGAAGGCGCCGTCCACCTCGCGCCAATGGACGGCTCGAGCGCGGCGCGCCGCCGAGCTGGCGTACCCCCCAGAACGCATCCTTCCCGACCGCCAACCGTCGTACATGGCGTCGTGGATCTACGTCTTCGGCGTGCTGACGCTGGTGAGCCTCTTCTGGGTGATCGTGACCGGGTGTGTGCTGGCGGTCATGGGGCCGACGTGGTGGCACGTGTCCCGTACCGGGCTCTTCGTCAATTCCCTCCATCTCTGGAGCGTCGAGGCCTTCTTCTTCTTCATGGTCATCCACCTGTGGGGCAAGTTCTTCATGGCGGCCTGGCGGGGCAACCGGCGGACGACATGGGTGTCGGGGGTGGTGACCTTCGTGATCTCCGTGGCAGCCGCCTTCACGGGCTACCTCTCCCAGCAGAACTTCGACTCCCAGTGGATCTCGACCCAGGCCAAGGACGGCATCAACGCCACCGGGGCGGGCGCCTACTGGAACGTGCTGAATTTCGGGCAGATGCTGATGTGGCACATCGTGTTGCTGCCGCTGGTGGTCGTCCTCTTGACCGCACTCCACGTGCTGATGGTCCGCCGCCGCGGCATCGTGCCGCCCTTCGCGGAGGGGGCCGGTCCGGCCGGATCGGCGGCGTCGTCGGAGCCCGAGGCCGGGGACGGCGCATGAGCACCGAGACCTCACGCCGCCGCCGCTTCAACCCCGATCGCGACGTGGAGGAGTGGCACGGCGCCTACGTCCCCTACGACATCTTGAAGGAGGCCTTCATCGCCCTGGTCGTGGTCGGTGTGCTGATCGCGGGGTTGGCCATCCTCTTCTCTTCGCCCGACAAGGCGCCGGTCACCGTCAAGAGCTGGTCCACCAATGATCCGACCGACTTCGCCCAGACGGCCATCACCGAGCTCGACGGCACCAGTCCCACCGCCACCTACGGCCCGCCGTACAACTCCACCACCGGGAGCTCACAGTCGATCGGGTTCTTCTCGCCCGAGGAGTGGGTGGGTGTGCACCTGCCGGTGGACACCGCGCAGGACTTCGTCATCGGGCCGCTCGAGACCCTGCCCGACCAGCCCGTTCTCACCGCCGCCCTCGAGCGGTATCACGAGGCCTCGGCGTCCCAGCAGGCGGCCTGGGATGCCGCCTATGAGAAGGCCGTCGCCCGTGCCTCGTTCACCGACGGCGCCCTTCGGGTCCCGAGGGGGCCCTACGGACCGGTGGGATTCATGATCCGCTCGCTGACCTCCATGGCGCGTAGCGGCGCACTCGACGGCGCCCTGCTCAGCTCGAACCAGTTCTACGACACCAACTACACCAAGCCTCTCCTCTTCATCTCCGACGGCACCTACCTGGCCAACCTGGCCGGGCAACAGCACCTGCAGGGAAACCAGTGGGGCATGATGAACGAGACCGGGAACTACCCCGGTCAGGCCTGGCTCTGGCTGTACACGCTGTGGTACCAGGTTCCCCCCATGAGCACGTCACCCAGCGGCGACCTGCAGGTCTGGGTGATCATGATGGGGCTGACGCTGGTGCTCGTCTTCCTGCCCTTCATTCCAGGCCTCAGGTCGATCCCGCGCTGGTCCCGGGTCTACCGCTTGATCTGGCGCGTGCACTACCGGGAGACCCGCGGCGGCGCCGGCCCCTAGCCACCCGCCCCGCCCGTCACGCCGCGCCCGCGTGCGACGCCAGGTGCTCGAGGACGATCGCGGCCACGGCCGGGGCGTGCTCCTCGGGCAACCAGTGACCGGCCCCGCTCAGAACCTCGTAGCGGTAGTCACCCGTGACGTAGTCCCCGGTGAGGTCGGCGGCGCGGCGGCCCAGGGCGAAGTCGCGGTCGCCGTAGACGTACAACGTGGGCACCGGTGACGGCCCCAGTCGCGACGGTGGCGTGAAGGGCAGGGCCCGGTACCAGTTGATGGCGCCGGTGGCGGCGCCCGGCTGGCCGAGGACCTCGAGGTAGCCGTCCAGGGCGGTCTGGTCGAGCCCGGAGCGCACCAGGGTGCGGCGCAGGAGCCGCAGCCCGGGCGGGCGGAAGCCGAGCTCGGGCAGGGCCGGCAGCTGGAAGTAGGCCATGTACCACGAGTGCAGCGCCTGCGTGCTCGTCAGCATCGATTTGGCGAAGGCCCTCCCGTGGGGCGTGGCCAGGGACGTGACGGTGTGCAACCTCTCGGGGTGCCAGGCCGCCAGGGACCAGGCCACCGCGCCACCCCAGTCGTGACCGATGACGTGGACGCGCGCCGCTCCGGCCCGGTCGGCCAGGCCGACGACGTCCCGGGCCAGGAGCTCCAGGCGGTAGGCGCGGCGGCCGCGTGGCCGGGCGCCCGGGGAGTAGCCCCGCTGGTCGGGCGCCAGGACGCGGTAGCCGGCATCGGTCAGCCGCGGCGTCATCCGGTCCCACGACCGGCGCGTCTCGGGGAAGCCGTGCAGCGCGATGACGATCGGGCCGTCGCGCGGCCCCGAATCCGACACCTCGAAGCGCAGACCGTCCTGCTCGTAGGACTCCACGCCGATGTACTAGTCCATGGAGCGACCATCGTGGGACGATGGACCGGTGCGCGTCGGACTTCACGCCCTCGGCATCGGTCCAGGGGCCGATCCCGCCGTGATGGAGGCGGTGGCCCGAGCGGCCGACACCGCCGGATTCTCCACGCTGTGGTCCGGTGAGCACGTCGTCATGGTGGACCGGCCCGACTCGCCCTACCCCTACGCTGCCGACGGCAGGATCGCCGTCCCCTCCGATTCCGACTGGCTCGACCCCCTGGTGACCTTGTCCTTCGTGGCTGCGGTCACGTCACGGATCCGGGTGGCGACCGGCATCTTGCTGTTGCCCCAGCACAACCCCGTGGTGGTGGCCAAGCAGGCGGCCAGCCTGGACGTGGTGTCACAGGGGCGGTTCGTGCTCGGGATCGGGATCGGGTGGTCCGCCGAGGAGTTCGCCGCCCTGGGGGTCCCCTTCCCGGGCCGAGGACGGCGGGCCCGGGAGTTCGTGGAGGTCCTGCGGACATTGTGGCGCGACGACGTGGCGACGTACGAGGGCGAGTTCGTCCGCTTCCACGAAGTGCGCAGCTACCCCAAGCCGGTCCGGGACCGCCGGGTGCCCGTCTTCGTCGGGGGCAACAGCGACGCCGCACTCGGTCGTGTGGCGGCCTACGGCGACGGCTGGTACGGCTTCAACCTGTCGACGGACGAGTTGCCCGGTCGCCTGTCGGCCCTGCGGTCCCGCTGTCGGGATGCGGGCCGGGATCCGGCCTCCCTCGAGATCGCCGTCTCCCTGCAGGACGGCTCTCCGGCGGATGCCGCCGCGCTCGCCGCGCTGGGCGTGACCGAACTGGTGCTGGTCGAGCCGCCGCCACCCGATCCGGGCGGGGTGGCCCGCTGGGTCGCCGCGCTGGCGGACCGCTGGGGGGTGGGCCCCGGCGCGTGTTGACCCGGCCGCCGACCGGTCAGCCATCGCCACCGGGGTGGGTGCGCCGCAGCAGCATCTCGGTCTCGTCGTAATAGTCGAGCCACTCCAGGGGCCCGGGCGTGTGCCCCGCCACGGGCGGGCATCGACCATGATGGCGTCATGGGATCTGAGGGAAGCAAGTCACGCAAGCAGCGGCGCCGGCTGGGCAAGGTGCCGAAGTACGAACAAGCCAACCGCCCCGTCGGAACGAGCGGTGGCTCGGGTTTCGGCCGCTCGGGGCGCGGGTCGGATCACCAGAACGGGAAACCGGGTCGTTTCGGATCCTTCGTCCTGAGCGTGCTGCGACGCGAGCCCAAGCCCTGACCGCCCGGACGCCCCGGCCCGGCGCCTGCCGTCAGGGACCGCCCGAGCGGCTCCCTTCCCCGCCCCGCCCCTTCTTGCCCCGGCGCGCCCGGATCGCCCTCTGGCGCTCGCTGTCACGGGCCGCCGCCGCCTCGGCCTGCAGCCGGCGGTAGCTGGCCAGCCGGGCCGCCGGCAGTTCGCCGGCCGCGACGGCGGCCAGGACGGCGCAGTCGGGCTCGGTGGCGTGCGCGCAGTCGCGGAAGCGGCACCGTCCCTCGAGGTCGGTGATGTCGCTGAACACGGTGTCGATGCCGGTGTCGTCGACCCACAGGCCGAGCTCCCGTAGGCCGGGGGTGTCGATCACCACGCCACCGGTCGGCGCGACGACGAGCTCACGCCAGGTGGTGGTGTGGCGGCCTCTGGCGTCGGTGTCGCGAACGTCGCCGGTCTGGACGGCATCCGATCCGATCAGCGCGTTGACCAACGAGGACTTGCCGGACCCCGAGGGACCCAGCAGGGCCAGGGTGGAACCGGTCCCGACCAGGGCGGCGACGTCGTCGAGACCGGTGCCCGAGACGACGGACACGGCCACCACGGAGAGGTCACGACCCACGGTCGCCAGTGCCGACGTGGCCGCCGAGGTCGCGTCCTGGTCGACCAGGTCCCGCTTGGTCAGCGCCACCACGGGGACGGCGCCGCTGTCCCAGGCCAGGACCAGGAACCGCTCGATCCGGCGAGGCGAGAGGGGGCGGTCGAGCGGCACCAGGACCAGCACGACGTCGACGTTGGCCGCCAGGGCCTGCGCCTGCGAGCGCGAACCGGAGGCCTGACGGATCAGCACGGTCCGCCGGGGCAGGAGGTCGACCAGCGCGTGGGCGTCGCCCCGGACGTCGGGGGCGTCCAGAGGGGCCACGAGGCACCAGTCCCCGACGCACACGGGCGCGACGCCCTCGGTCGCCACGGCAATCGGACCGCGGGCGGTGAGCGCGTGGAATCGACCGCGGTCGACCCGCGATACCCGTCCGATCATCGCTCCCGGAGGGGCGCCGGCCAGCGCGGCGCCGAGGTCGCGCCGCCGGTCGGCGTCGGCCCCCATGGCCGCCAGCCACCCCGCCTCGGATGCTGGCCCGCCGGGTCGCGGGCTCCCGGCCGCGCTCAAAGCGAGCGCTGCACCCCTTCCCAGTAGGGGTCCCGCAGCTTGCGCTTGTAGAGCTTGCCGTTGGGGTCGCGGGGCATCTCGTTGGTGAAGTCGATCGACTTGGGCGTCTTGAACCTGGCCAGCTTGCCGGCACAGTAGGCCAGGATCTCCCCGGCGAGGGCGTCGTCGCCGACGAGACCCTCGGCCGGCTCGATCACTGCTTTGACCTCCTCGCCCCAGTCGTCGTGGGGGATGCCGAAGACGGCGGCGTCTCCCACCTTGGGATAGGAGAGCAGCACGTTCTCGATCTCGGCCGGATAGATGTTGGCACCACCGGAAATGATCATGTCGATCTTCCGGTCGCGCAGGAAGAGGTACCCGTCCTCGTCGATCAACCCGACGTCGCCGACGGTGAAGAAGGCGCCGATGCGGTTCTTCCTCGTCTTGTCCGCGTCCCCGTGGTACTCGAAGTCGGCCGATTGCATGGCCATGTACACGGTGCCGATCACGTTGGGCTCGGTGATCCGGTTCTGATCGTCGTCGAAGATGGCGATCTCCGAGATGGGCCACGGTCTCCCCACCGTCCCCGGCTTGGCCAGCCACTCCTCCGCCGTCACCAGCGTCCCGCCGCCTTCGCTCGCCGCGTAGTACTCGTCGACCGCGTTGCCCCACCAGGCGATCATCTTGCGCTTGACGTCGATCGGGCACGGTGCGGCGGCGTGGATCATGTGGCGCAACGACGACATGTCGTAGGTGCCGCGCACGTCCTCGGGCAGGGCCAGCAGCCGGTGGAACTGGGTCGGCACCATGT
Organism: Acidimicrobiales bacterium; assembly: GCA_052148295.1. Classification (GTDB taxonomy): domain Bacteria; phylum Actinomycetota; class Acidimicrobiia; order Acidimicrobiales; family RAAP-2; genus Bog-473. Next base: position 3,109 of record JBKQIP010000095.1, on the reverse strand, counting down.
GCGAGGTGGTGACCCGGTGCTGCTCGATGAGACGCAGCATGTCTTCCGGCAGCCACTTGTCCATGAGGACCACCGTGTGTCCCAGGTGCAGGGACGCGCTCCCGAAGCGCAGGACGGCGGTGTGGTAGAGCGGCGAGCCGATGATGTGGACGTTGTCGTCCCCGGGCTGCACGGAGAACAGGAACAGGATCCCGCAGAGCCCCAGCGCGGCCTGCTCGGGTGTGGCGTCGACCAGCTTGCGGAAGATCCCCTTGGGGTTGCCCGTGGTGCCCGACGTGTAGTTCATCACGTCGCCGATGGTGCGGTCCGCCGGCATCGTGGTCGGCTGGGCGTCGCGCTGATCGGCGTACGAGGCGAAGCCGCTGACGTCGCCCACGGCCAGGCGGCCGGTGGCCGGCAGGCCCACCTCGTCGGCCGCCGCGGCCGAGGCCGCGCCGAACCGTTCATGGGCCACGAGGACCTTGGCTCCTGAATCCGCCAAGATGTAGGCGATCTCCGGCGCCACCAGGTGATGGTTGATGGGGACCAGGTACCAGCCGGCCTGGAGCGCCGCCAGGTACAGCTCCACCATCTCGGCGCAGTTGGGCAGCACGGTGGCCACCACGTCACCCTTCCGCATCCCCTGGGCCCGCAGGGCGTGCACCAGCTGGTTGGCGTGCCCGAGCAGCTCGCCGGCGCGTATCTCGGCACCGTCGGGCGTGATGAGGGCCAGATAATCAGGATCCTCCTGGGCCAGGGCCCAGAACCCGAGGTCACCCATGGCGATGTGCTCCTTGTTGGTCCGGTCGGCACCGACCAGTTGGCAGTGCCGGTCGGGCGGAAGCTAGAACATGTGCTCCGTTACAGCAACTACGCGAAGGAGTCGCCGGGCGTTCCGGCGCGAACACGACCGGGAGATCGATGATGGCGGGGTTCCTCGAAGGCAAGGTGGTCGCCGTCACCGGCGGCGGTGGCGGCATCGGGCGCGCCGTGGCGTTGGCCGTGGCGGCCGAGGGGGCCAGGGTCATCGTGGCCGACTTCGGCGTGTCCATGGCCGGCGAGGACCCGAGCTCCGCGGTGGCCGACGGCGTGGTGGCCGAGATCGAGGCCGCTGGCGGGGTTGCGGTCGCGGTGGCCGACGACATCTCGAAGATGGAGTCCGGTGAGCGCCTCGTCGCCACCGCGGTCGAGACCTGGGGGCGCATCGACGGGGTGGTGGCGGTGGCGGGGATCCTGCGCGAGCGCATGCTGTTCAACATGTCCGAGGACGAATGGGACGCCGTGATCTCCACCCACCTCAAGGGTCACTTCACCGTGTTCCGGGCGGCGGCGGCCGTGATGCGCAAGCAAGAGGGTGGTGGCGCGCTGGTCGGGTTCACCTCGGGCGCCTTCGCCGGGAGCGTGGCCCAGGCCAACTACGCGGCCGCCAAGGGCGGCATCGTCTCGCTGGTACGTTCGGCTGCGGCCGGCCTGCACCGCTACGGCATCACGTCCAATGCCATCGCACCGGTGGCGCGTACCCGCATGTCGGCCAACGTGCCCATGGATCTGGCGGAGATGGGTGACGCCGAGGATGTGGCGCCCATGGTGGTGTACCTCCTCAGCGACCAAGCCAAGCACGTCACCGGGCAGGTCTACACGGTGGTGGGGTCGAAGATCGCCGTGTGGAACCAGCCGGCGGAGGTGCGGGCGGTGTACGCCGAGGGGCGCTGGACACCCGAGCAGATCGCCGCCCGCCTCGACGGCACGGTGGGCCAGGAGCGGATGGGCCTGATCGACCGTCTCGAACAGATGCGCCAGGCGGCGGCGGAGAAGTCGAGCTCCTAGGCCGGCCGGGGGGCCGTGGGCAGTTCCTCGACGTCCCCCGGCGCATGGGTGAGGAGCCAGGCCCGCCAGCGCCGACGGGTCCTGATCAGGATGACGGTGCCGCCCACCACCAGCAGCACGCCGGCGATCTGGACCAGGAGCGAACCGAGGTACCCGTCCTCACCGAGCCAGAGGTGCTCGTCGAGCGAGCGCTCGATCCCCCACAGGATCATGGCGGTGCCGAGGACCAGCCCGGCCGGGTACCCCGACCGGACGGACCCGTCGGGCCAACGGTTGAGGCGCCGTTCGATGGCGATGAGCACCAGGTACACGCAGAAGTCCTCGGCGGCCTGGAAGAGAGGGACGGGCAGCCGGCGGCCAGCCTGGCCGGCGTAGTACATCCCGAACCACTGGTGGGTGGGATGACCGCCGCCGGCGTACATCAGCTGCGGACCGAGCAGACGACCCATGGCCCAGGCGGCCATGAGCACGGGTGCGATGAGGTCGAGCGCCCTCCCGATGGGCAACTCGGGGCAGCGCCGGCGGGCCAGCACGATGCCGGTGGGGACGGCGAAGATCAGGCCGCCGAACGACGAGAGCCCGCCGTGCCAGATGGCGACGATCTGACCGGGGTCATTGGTGTAGTACCCCAGGTTGGAGAGCACGTGGAAGGTGCGGGCGCCCACAATGGCGGCCAGCACCACCCACAGGAACCACGGCACGAGCCAGTCGGTGCGGTAGCCGTTGCGCTTCAGCCGGCGCTCGAAGTACGTAAAGGCGAACCAGAACGTGAGGGCCAGGCCGATGCCGTAGGTGTGGACCTGCAGGGGCCCGATGTGGAAGGCGACGGGGATCGGTTTCATGGCGCGTCACGCGCCAGGTTACGACGATGCGACTGGTGACCCGGCGCGGCGGCTAGGGACGGCCGGCGCCGGCGAAGATTTCGCCGTCGCCACTCAGGCGGAGGGGGGTCAGATGCACGACCTGGCCCGTCTCGGGCGCTTCGATCATGGTGCCGCCTCCCACGTACATGGCCACGTGCTCGCTCCCGTCGGGGCCGTAGAAGAGCAGGTCTCCAGGCTCGAGGTCTGCGACGCTCACCGGCGTCGTGGCTTCGAACTGCGCACCCGAGGTGCGCGGGAGGCTGACGCCCGCCTGCGCCCAGGCCCATTGGACCAGTCCCGAGCAGTCGAAGCCGACCCCGGGCGTCTCGCCACCCCACACGTAGGGCACGCCGCGCTGGGTCTCGGCTGCGGCCACCGCGGCGGCACCTCCCGCCGCGGCCGGAACGGGAGCGTACGTGGGTTGGCTGAGGGCACCGCCA
>JBKQIP010000094.1:0-4293 GCA_052148295.1 Acidimicrobiales bacterium | reverse complement strand
GCCGTAGGCTGACGCCAATGTCGCCCCCGGTCCGCACCATCGAGCCCCGGCGGGCGCGGTGGTCGACCGTCGGGGCCTACGTGGCCCTGACCAAGCCCCGCATCATCGAGCTGCTGCTGGTCACCACGCTGCCCACCATGGTGGTGGCCCAGCGGGGCCTGCCGCCGCTGTGGCTGATGGCGGCCACGCTGGCGGGCGGGGCGCTGGCGGCGGGCGGGGCCAACGCCCTCAACATGGTGGCCGACCGCGACATCGACCGGCTCATGGCGCGCACCAAGAACCGCCCCTTGGTCACCGGCGCCATGACGCCGCGGGCCGCCCTCATCTTCGCCCTGGCCCTCGAGGGGGCGGCCTTCGCCGAGCTGTGGGGGGCGGTCAACCTGCTCTCCGCCTGCCTCGCCGTCTCGGCCACCGCCTTCTACGTCTTCGTCTACACCTTGTGGCTCAAGCGCCGCTCGGCCCAGAACATCGTGATCGGCGGGGCGGCCGGGGCGGTGCCGGTCCTGGTGGGCTGGGCCGCGGTGACCGGGAGCCTGGCCTGGGCCCCGGTCGTGCTCTTCGCCGTCATCTTCATCTGGACCCCGCCGCACTTCTGGGCCCTGGCCGTGCGCTACAAGGAGGACTACGCCGCCGCCGAGGTGCCCATGCTGCCCGTGGTGGCCTCCCTGCGGCGCACCACCCGCGAGATCGTGCTCTACACGGTGGCGCTGGTCGCCGTCTCCTTGGTCTTCGGGCCGGTGGCCCACCTGGGCTGGATCTACACCGTCACCGCCGCCGTCCTGGGCGCGGGGTTCTTGTTCATGACGACGCGGCTGTGGAACCTGGCCCGCGCCGAACGGGCCACCGGGCGCGACGCCATGCGGGTCTTCAGCTACTCCATCACCTACCTGACCGTGCTCTTCGTGGCCATGGCCGGTGACGTCCTCATCACCAACCGCCTTCACTAAATTGTCGGGCCCATGACGGCCGACCCCGCCCCGCCGCCGGCGCCGGCCCACCGCAAGCCCCGCAAGGTCTTCCTGATCGCCGGCGTCGTGCTCGCCGCCGCTTTGGGCGTGGGGCTCTTCACCAGCGTGGGCACCAAGGACAGCGCCACCTCGGGTCCCCCCCACCCGGGCGGGGACGTGCCCGCGTTCCGCGCCGTGAACCTCAACGGGGCCGGGCCGGTCGACGTCTCGGCCACCCGGGACGGGACCCCGACGGTCCTCCTCTTCTTCGGTGACTGGTGCACCGAGTGTCACCAGGAGCTCCCGCCACTGGCCGCGGCCGCTCGGGAGCAGCGGGCGTCGGGTGGGCGGTTGGCCGGCATCAGGGTCATCGGCGTCGACAGCGAGGACACCACCGCCGATGCCCGGTCGTTCATCCACGCCAGCGGCGTGACCTTCCCCGTGGCCTATGACCCCGACCTGGACATCACCAGCGGGGACTTCTACTTCGACGGCGATCCGGACGCGGTCTTCGTCCACGCCGACGGCACCATCGACCGCATCGCCCGCGGCCCGCTCACGGCGGCCGCCTTCCGCGCCGACGAGCGCGCCCTCATTCCCAGCGGAAGGTGAGGGCGGCCGCCAGCGGGGCGGCCACGCCCCAGACCACCAGGACGGCCCAGCTCAGCGCGGGCACGGCCGATCCGGTCCCGAGCGTGGCGTGCAGGCCGGCCGAGAGGGCGTCGGCCGGGAGGACCTTGGCCACCGCGGCCAGGCCGCTGGGCAGCTTGGCGACGGGGACCACCATGCCGCCCAGGAGCAGGAACACCAGGTACAGCCCGTTGGCGGCGGCCAGGTTGACCTCGGCCCGCAGGAGACCGGCCATGAGGAGGCCGATGCCCGCGAAGCCGACCGTGGCCAGCAGGATCACGGCGACGGCGCCCGGGACGGCGGCACCGGACCCGTGCCCCCCCGGGTTCCAGCCGAGCAGCAGCCCGACGGGGACCAGGATGGCGACCTGGACGATCTCGACCGCCACGATGGTGGTGATCTTGGCGCCCAGGAGCCGGGGCCGCCCCAGGGGGGTCGAGCCCAGGCGCTTGAGCACGCCGTAGCCGCGTTCGAAGCCGGTGGCGATGCCCAGGGACACCATGGCGGTGGACATCACGGCCAGCGAGAGGATGCCGGGCACGTAGAAGTCCACCGCCTTGAGATTCGGCGTCGTCACCACGTGCACGGTGGTGAAGAAGACGAGGAAGAGGACGGGGATGCCCACGGTCAGGAGCAGCGTCTCGCCGCGCCGCAGGGTCATGTACACCTCGGCCCGGGTCTGGGCCAGCAGCGACCTCACCGCCCCCGCCCCCCGCGCCGCCTCCGCGCCGTGGGCGGAACGGCGTCCTCGCTCTCGGACCCGGTCGGTGGGAGCGCCCCCGCCCCCACCGCGTCGAAGTAGACGTCCTCGAGTGAGCGCCCGGCCACCAGGTCGGTGAGGGTGGCGTCGCGGGCGGCCAACCAGGCGGCGAGCGCGGCGGTGGCGGCCGGTCCGGCCGCGCCCTGAATCCGGTAGCGGCCCGCCGCCGTCTCCTCCACCGTGGCACCCGGGCCCAGCGCCCGGGCCAGGGACGCGGTGTCCAGTCCGGCGGGTGCCCCGAACGACAGGCCGCTCGGACCCCCGGCGTTGGCCAGCTCCGCGGGCGTCCCCTCGAGCACGACCCGGCCGGCGGAGAGGATGACGATGCGGTCGGCCATCTTCTCGGCCTCGGTCAGCTCATGGGTGGTGAGCACCACGCACACGCCGTCGGAGCGGAGATCGGTCACCACCCGCCGGATGGCCAGGCGGCCCTCGGGGTCGACGCCGGCGGTCGGCTCGTCCAGAAAGGCGACGCGGGGGCGGCCGATGAGCGCCAGGGCCAGGGAGAGGCGCTGCTGCTCCCCGCCGGAGAGATGGCGCCAGGGGGTGCCGGCCACGCTGCGCAGGGCCACCAGCTCGAGCAGGGACTCGGTGGCCAGCGGGGCCGGGTAGTAGTGGGAGAAGAGGTCGAGGACCTGTCGTGGCCCGAGCATCGGGTAGACGCCGCCCTTCTGCAGCATCACGCCCATGAGCCCGGTCAGCCGGCGGTGATCGGCGATGGGGTCGAGCCCCAGCACCTCGATGCGGCCGCCGGCGGGGCGCCGGTATCCCTCCAGCGACTCGATGGTCGACGTCTTCCCGGCCCCGTTCGGCCCCAGCACGACGAGGACCTCCCCGGCCTCGGCCGCGAGCTGCAGCCCGTCCACCGCGGTCACCTCGCCGGCCCGGCCGTAGCGCACGGTGAGGCCGCTCACGTGTACGGCGGGCATGGCGTCGCAGGCTACCGTGACCAGGCATGATCGACATTCGCCTGCTGCGCGACGATCCCGGCGGGGTGAAGGCGGCGCTGGCCCGGCGCGGGGTCGAGGCGTCGGAGGTCGACGCCGTCATCGCGGCCGACGTGGACCGCCGGTCCCGCCAGGCGCACGTCGAGGCGCTCCGCGCCGAGATCAAGACGCTCAGCCGGGAGGTGGGGGCGGCCAAGAAGGCGGGGGACGAGGAGCGGGCCGCCGCGCTCAGCGACCGGAGCCGGCGGCTGGGAGAGGACGAGCGGTCGGCGGCGGCCGAGGCCGAGACCAAGGGCGAGGAGGTCCGGCAGGGCCTCCTCTATCTCCCCAACATCCCCGCCGAGGAGGTGCCCGACGGCGCCAGCGAGGCCGACAACGTCGAGATCCGCCGCTGGTGGCCCGGGATCGACGCCGGTGCACCCGAACCGGGCCGGGCCGCCCACCAGCAGGTGCCGCACTGGGAGATCGGCGAGGCGTTGCAGCTCCTCGACATGGAGCGGGGGGCCCGCCTCTCGGGCTCCATGTTCCCGCTTTACCGGGGCCCGGGGGCCCGGCTCCTGCGGGCGCTGACGGCCTTCGCCCTCGACCGTCACTCGCCGGCCTACGAGGAGATCCGGCCGCCGACGGTGGTGCTGACCGAGACCATGACCTCCACCGGCCACCTGCCCAAGTTCGCCGACGACGCCTACCACCTCGAGCGCGACGACCTGTGGCTGATCCCGACGGCCGAGGTCCCGCTCACCTCCATGCACCGGGGCGAGATCCTGGAGGAGTCCCAGCTCCCGTTGCGCTTCACGGCGGCGACGGCCTGTTACCGCCGCGAGGCGGGCTCGGCCGGGCGTGACACCCGCGGGCTGCTGCGGGTGCACGAGTTCGACAAGGTGGAGCTGTTCGCCTACACCACGCCCGAGGGCGCGCTCGAGGCGCAGGCCGACATCTTGCAGCGCGCCGAGTCGATGCTCCAGGAGCTCGACCTGCCCTACCGGGTGCTGGACCTGTGCTGCGGCGA
>JBKQIP010000093.1:0-8739 GCA_052148295.1 Acidimicrobiales bacterium | reverse complement strand
ACCGCCCCGAATTCGCGCACGACGTCGTCGGAGAGCACCTCGGAGTCGAAGAACATCTCGTAGCTGTAGCCCGAGCAGCCGCCCGGCTTGACCGCCACCCGGAGAGCCAGCGTGTCGCCCTCTTCCTGGGCCAGCAGCTCGGCCACCTTGGAGGCGGCGGTGTCGCTCAGCGTGACCGGATCCGGCTTCTTCCCGATGTTGACCGAAGTGGTCATGGTCGTCACAGAAGCCTCCTTGCTCCGCGCCATTGGCGGCGCACACCGGTCCGGGAGCGGCGCTCCCGGGGACGGCCCCATGTTACCGGCGTCACGGGCCGGTTGACCACACCCGGTCCGGCCGGACGGAATTCACCTGCACGCAGGTACAATCGGACGATGACCCCAGGGTCGCACCCCAGCCCCGCGCCGCGCCCGCCCCGCCGGGAGGACCAGGTGCGCGAGTGCCTGCGCGCCGTGATCGATCCCGAGCTCGGGGACACCATCGTGGACCTCGGCATGGTCCGCGCCGTGGCCGTCGACGGCGACCGGGTGACGGTCGACGTCGCCCTGACCATCGCCGCCTGCCCGCTTCGGTCCCAGATCGAGACCGACGTGCGGGGCCAGGTGGAGGCGCTGGACTGGGTCGGCTCGGTGGAGATCCGGGTCGCCTCCATGGACGCCGCCGAGCGGGCGGCGGTGATGGCGCGGGCCCGCTGGAAGGCCCGGGAGGACGCACCCGAGACGGCCGTGGCCGCCACGACCAGGATCCTGGCCATCGCCTCGGGCAAGGGTGGCGTCGGCAAGTCGTCGATCACGGTGAACCTGGCCGTGGCCCTGGCCCACCGGGGCCTGGCCGTCGGCGTCCTCGACGCCGACATCTGGGGCTTCTCGGTGCCCCGCCTCCTGGGCATGGAGGGTGGGGTCGAGGCCCGGGGGGGCAAGATGATCCCCCTCGAGAAGCCGGTGGGCGACGGGGTGGTGCGGGTGCTCTCCATGGGCTTCCTGGCCGACGAGGAGCAGGCCATCATGTGGCGCGGCCTGGTGCTGAACCGCGCCGTCCAGCAGTTTCTCCAGGACGCCCACTGGGGCGACCTGGACTACCTCCTCATCGACCTGCCGCCGGGCACCGGTGACGTGCAGATGGGATTGGCCCGCCTGCTGCCCCGGACCGAGATGCTGGTCGTCACCACCCCGCCCATGGCGGCCCAGAAGGTGGCGGCTCGTGCCGCCGACATGGCGCGCAAGGGCTACCTGCGGGTGGCCGGGGTGATCGAGAACATGAGCGACTTCACCTGCGAGCACGGCACCACCTATGCGCTCTTCGGTTCCGGCGGTGGCGCCCGCCTGGCCCGCTCCCTCGGGGTGCCGCTGATCGGTTCGATCCCCCTGCACGCCGACATGGCAGCGGCCGGTGACGCCGGCGTGCCGGTGGCCGGCAGCCCGGGCGAGCTGGGCGACCGCTTCGCCGAGGTGGCGCGGGTGGTGGCCGAGGAGGTGGCGCCGGTGCTCGAGACGTCGTCGTGCTCGGCCCGGCTGATCGAGCGGGTCGAGGCCGCCGTGGCCGACGGCGACCGAGTGGCCGACGACGACCAACGGGCCGTCTGACCGCGGGTCACTCGCCCTGCAGGTCCCGGCGGCGGAAGGCGACGGCCCCGAGCGCCGCCCCGGCGATCCCGAGGCCCGCCATCACCCCGTTGGCCTCCCAATCGGGCGCCACCGCGGGTGCGGAGGCCATCTGGTGGAAGACCGACGTGTCGAGCATCCAATGGCTCAGGGCGCCGATGCCCCCGACCAGCTCGACCAGCAGCGACCAACCCACGACGCCGTAGACGGCGGCGGCGGCGGCGCGGGGCCGGCAACCCAGGGCCAGCGCCCCCAGGCCCAGGACGAACACGGCCGGCGGGACGGTGTTGAGACCGGCGCCGAGCAGCGTGGCCAGGCTCACGTCGGCGTGCTGGCTGGCCGCGGCCCGCCAGGCGAAGGCGCCGGCCACCAGGCCGCACACCACCAGCACGCCGACGGCCACCACCAGGCGGCCGCCCAACCACGACGAACGGGAGACCGGCCGGACCAGGAGATGGTCGAGGCGCCCGCCCGACTCCTCGGCGCGCGCCGCGGTGAGCTGACCGGCTGCGGCGCAGGCGACCAGCACGGCGAGGATGAGAAACGACACACCGAGAAAGGTCTTCGCCCCCGTCCCCGGCGCCCCGAGCTTCGAGAAGATCTGGTGCACCGATGACCCCGAGATGGTCGCCCCCGCTGCCTTGGCCACCAGTCCGGTGAGCGCACCGGTGACGGCGACGGCCAACCACCACCCGACGATGACCGGCCGCAGGGTGCGCAGGGCCAGGCCGACGGGTCCGAAGAGCAGCCGGAGGTGTGGCGAACGGCGCGCCCGGTCCGAGACCGTGCCGGCCCCGAGATCGCGCCGACCGGCGAGGTGGACGGCCAGGATCGCCGCCACGGCGGTCAGGACGGCGATGGGCACGAGGGCGACCGGTCGGGGGGCGGTGAGGGGTCGGAGCTCCTCGACCCACCCGAGCGGGGAGACCCAGACCAGCCCGTGCAGCCCGATCCCCGCATCGGCCACCATGCGGACGGCGTAACTGACGCCGAGGAGGACGGCGGCGGCCGCAGCCGCCTGACGACGGGTGGCGGCGAGCTGGCTGGTGAGCGCGCCCAGGGCCAGGAACATGACCGCCGACGACACCAGGGCCAACGCGAAGTAGAGCCCGGGCCCGGCCGCGATGTGCACCTTCGACCAGCGACCGACGACGTCGGTGACCAGCGCGGTGACACCCCACAGGGTGACCACGCCCGCACCCAGCCCGACGAGTGCCTGAGCGGCCGCACCCCGCCGGGTGGTCCGGCCCGAGAGCAGGAGCTCCCATCGCCCCGCGTCCTCCTCCCCGCGCAGGAGCCTGGTCGCGGTCAGGAGGCCCCAGACGGCGCCGACGATCATCAGGGTCATGGAGGTCTTGAACACCGTGAAGCCCACCACGCTCTGCAGCTGCGGTGCCGGTCCGAAGAGGGCGGCCGACGCATGGTTGGAGCCGAAGGCCGAGGCCAGGTGCTCCCGCTCGGCCGCCGTCTTGTAGATGGAGGAGTAGCTCACGGCGGACGAGGCCACGAAGAGGCCGAAGAGGTAGCCCCACAGGATCCCGGAGCGAACCGCCCGGCGGCCCGTCAGGCGGGCCACCACGCTGCCCGCCGACCGTTCGACCCGGGGCAGGGATCCCGTCGCCGGCTCAGGCACGCGGCCGCGCCGCTGCGCCCTGACCGTCCGCGCCGTATTGCGCGAGGAACAACTCCTCGAGCGAGGGCTCGCGGCTCAGGAGGCCGGTGGCCCCGGCCGCCGCCAGGACCTTCAGCAGCGGTTCGACCGAACCCCGCACGTGGCAGCGGACCGACCGACCGTCCGCCTCCACCGCGCTCACCCCGGGCACCCGGGTCAGGTCGGGCACGGGACCCTCGAAGGTCGCCTCGACGGCGAGGGCGGAGAGGTGGCGCATCTCGGCCAGCGTCCCCATCTCGACCAGCCTGCCGTCGCGGAGGATCCCCACCCGGTCGCACAGGGCCTCCACCTCGCTCATGATGTGCGACGAGAGGAAGACGGTCTGGCCCCGTTCCCGGGCTTCATGGACGCTCTGGCGGAACGCCTGCTCCATCAGCGGATCGAGACCGCTGGTCGGCTCGTCCAGCACCAGCAGGTCGGCGCGGGTCATGAGGGCGGCGATGAGGACGATCTTCTGCCGGTTGCCCTTGGAGTAGGCCCGGACCTTCTTGGTGGGATCGAGGTCGAACCGGGCCGTGAGCTCGTCGCGGTAGGCCACGTCCACCCGGCCCTGGACCCGACCGAGCAGGTGCAGTGACTCGTCGCCGGTGAGCGAGGGCCACAGGTTCGCCTCGCCGGGCACGAAGGCCAGACGCCGGTGGACCTCGACCGTGCGGCGCTGGCAATCGAGGCCGAAGATCTCCGCCCGGCCCTCGGTGGGGCGGATCAGGCCCAGCAACAGGCGGATCGTCGTCGTCTTGCCGGCGCCGTTGGGGCCGAGATAGCCGATGACCTCGCCCGGGCGGACATCGAGGTCGAGGTGGTCGAGCGCGGCGACCTCGCCGTAGCGCTTGGTCAGCCCCTCGGTCCGTATCGCTGCGGCTCCCACCGGCCGACCCCTTCCCTCCCGTTCGACCATGTATACCGCCCGATGGGTGTGCCGCCCGATGGGTGTGCCGCCGAATGGACGTGCCGCCCGGGGGGCCCACCCCATGGCTCCGCTCACCGGCGGTCGGAGCCCGCCCCGCAGACGGCCGGCGCCGAGTCCCACCGGGCCGCGCCCTACGGAGGCGGGCCGGGGTCCAGCGTCCGCCAGGAGGTCTCGATGGTGTCCGGACCGGGGCCATCGGGCACGGCCCGGGCCCGACCCTCGCCGGCCAGGGCGCGCAGATGGGCCCACAGGGAGAACCGGGCCACGGGGAGCTGGGCCTCGGTGACGTCGTCGTACACCAGCGGCAGGAGCTGGTCGACCGTGCCCTCACCGCGGGCGCGCAAGGCGTCGTCGACCCGGCGATGGCGTCCCCGCCGGTGGGCCACCAGCGCCTCCACCACGGCGTCCACCGGCTGCATGAGCCGGCCGTGGCCGGGAGCCAGCGTGTGCACCGTGGGCGTCAGGTGGCGCACCTTCGCCAGGCTGCCCAGGTACTGGACGAGATCCCCGTCGGGTGGGCGGATCACCACGGTGGAGCCGTGCATGACGTGGTCACCTGTCACGAGCACCCCGCGTCCACGCAGCAGCCAGCACAGGTGGTCCGAGGCGTGCCCCGGGGTGTGCACCGCCTGCAGAGCGAGCCCTTCCGGGTCGGGCAGCGTCAAGCTCCATCCGTCCCCGGCCCGCACATCGGGCCGGAAGCCCTCCGCCGGACCGAAGCCGATCACCGCGGCGCCGCAGGCCTCCGCCAGGGCGGCGGCTCCCGGCGCATGGTCGCGATGGGTGTGGGTGACCAGCACCCAACGGATCCGCCCCCGGTCCGCGGCGGCCCGGAGCAGGCGCTCCCGGTGCCCGGCATCGTCGGGACCCGGGTCGATCACGGCCAGGTCCGCGGTCCCGACCAGGTACGAGTTGGTGCCCGGGCCGGTCATCAGCCCCGGGTTGGGCGCCGTCAGCCGATGGAGGCCGGGGGCAAGGCGGTCCAGGCGCCCCGGCACCGGTGCGGGACCGACACCGAAGTCCCCCACCGCGGGGATCACGGAGCGGCGCCCTCCCGGTTGGCGGCCAACGAGACGGCGCGCACGGCCTCGTTGAAATTGGCCGAGGGCCCGGTGACCTCGACCCCGCCGAGGCCGGTGCCCGCACCGACGTCGTGGCCGTCGTCACCGGGCAGCAGGATCCGCACCCCGTTGCCGTCGGCCACCACCTGCGGTTCGATGGTCGGCACGGCGTCCGACGCGGCGGCGGCCGCCTCGAGCAGGGCGTCAGCGGTCGGGAACCGGCCGATGGCCTGGAGGTTGCGGATGGTCGGGAAGATGAGCTCGAGCTCGCCGGCCCGGTGCCCCGCCAGGGCGCGACGGGGCGAGAGCCAGGTCTCCGCGATGGTCTCGCCCGCATCGTGGGCCGCCCGCTGTCCGGGCGGGGCGGCGGCCACGAAGAAGCGCGTGTCGTAGCGGCGGGGGGCGCCGCGGGGCGTGATCCAGTGGGCGAAGTAGTGCACCTCGGCCACCATCAGCCGCAGACCCTCCTCCCGGCAGAGGTCGAGGAACCGGAGGGTTCCGGCGTTGACGGCCGCCCGGCGGGCCGCGAAGCGCGCCTCCTCGTCGGGATCGCCGGCCAGGAGCGCCGGTCCCCCCGGCCGCTCGGCCAGCAGCAACCCCGCCTCTTCGAACGTCTCCCGCAGGACGGCCACCCAGTAGGCCAGGCCGCCGGCGTCGACCCCGAGCAGCGCGCTGGCCACCGCGTCGGTCCGCCCCACGCAGGCGGCCTCGGCCTCGGCTCCGCCGTCGGCCGGGTCCACCGCGCCCCCCGGAAAGACGTAGGCGCCGCCCACGAAGTCGGAGCGCAGGTTCCGGCGGACCATCAGCACCTCGAGCCGGTCGGCCTCGCTCTCGGGATCGGGGGCGTCTCGGACCAGCATGACGGTGGCGGCCGGCCGGACGGTCACCGCTTCGGGGGGGCGGGAGGAGGCCACTCCGGCGAGGCTAATGGTCGGCGGGACCCGGACCGGGCGGCCCCGGCGGCGGCAGACCCCTGGTCTACGCTGATGCACCCCATGAGCCTCGATGCAGCCCCCGCGCAGGCGCCGGCGCCGGTGACCGGCCGCACCATCCCCCGCCGCTACCTCGCCCTGGGCCTGATCGTGGTGGCCATCCTCCTGGTGATCGCCCTGATCGCCGTCCGCGACGACGACGCCCAGAACGGCACCTCCACCGTGGAGACGTTCACGCCGGCGCCGGTGTCGATCATCGCCCCCCTCACCCACGTCCCCACCACCACCGCCGACGCCGTCGGCGCGACGGCCACGGGCATCCCGCTCACCCCGCTGCGGGCGACCGGCAGCCCGGCCCTCTGGGAGGTCCCGGGCGGTGGCGGAGCGGCCAAACCGGTGGTGTTCTTCTACGGGGCCGAGTTCGCCCCCTACGCGGCAGCGGAACGGTGGCCGGTCATCGTGGCGCTGTCACGGTTCGGCACCATCTGGCCGGTGGGACTGATGCAGTCGAGCGATTCGGTCGCCTTCGCCGGCACGTCCACGTTCACCTTCTGGCACACCCGCTACGCCAGCCCGTTCATCGACCTGCAGGCGGTGGAGCGCTACAGCGCGCTGAACCCGACCGGCAACGGCTACACGACGCTGGAGACCCCCACCTCCCGGCAGGCCGCCGCCGTGGCCGTGTACGACGCCCCGGACACCACCTTTCCCCTGCTCGACGTGGCCAACCGCTACGTCCTGACCGGGTCGAGCTTCTCCCCGTCGGTGCTGGCCGGCCTGAGCCAGGCCCAGATCGTGTCCGACCTGGCCATACCCACCAGCCCGGTGACCGAGGCCATCGTGGCCTCGGCCAACGAGATCAGCGCAGCCATCTGCACCGTCACCAACGACCGACCGGCGTCGGTCTGCCACGCCCGCGGCGTCCTGGCGGCGGGCGCCAAGTTGAGGGGATCCGGCCCGACGGGCTGAACGCCCGCAACGTTCCACCGGCGGCTCGCCGCCGCGGGCGGGCCGCTAGCTGGCGCGCCGGTCGAGCACGACCTTGCGCTCGACCTCGTTCATCCCACCCCAGATCCCGTGAGGCTCCCGAATCCTGATGGCATAGGCCAGGCAGTCCGGTCGGACATGGCACTCGTGACAGATCGCCTTCGCCCGGATCTCACGAGTGGCCTTCTCTTCCTTCCGCTCCGCGTGTGAAGGCGGGAAGAACGCCCACGACTGCGGCCCCCGGCAGGCGGCCTTGGCCTGCCACGTCTCTGATCCCTGGCGCATACAACCCCCGAACTATGAACCCGAATTCCCCCTGTCGGGCCAAGCTACTGCCGACCATCCCGCACATTCAAGGCCTCCGACCAGGATCTTCGGTCACGGGGCCACGCTGTCGCCCACGGCTCCCACTACGCTCGGTCGGACATGGACGTGGGATCCTTCTGCACGCAAAGCCACGTTCTGATCGTGGCGGGCAAGGGTGGCGTCGGCAAGACCACCATGGCATCGGCCCTGGCGCGGATGGCCGCCGCGGCCGGTCTCACGGTGCTGATGGTGGATCTGGAGGGCAAGTCCGGCATCACCGGGGCCTTCGGCCCGGCGGAGGACCTGGGCTACGACGAAGTGGAGCTCCAGCCCCAGCGGGCGCCCGAGCGCGGCTGGATCCGGGCCCGACGGATCACCCCCGACGACGCCCTGGTCGAGTACCTCGAGGACCACGGGCTGCGGCGCATCTCCAAGCGCCTGGTCCGGTCCGGGGTGATCGACGTCGTCTCGACCGCCATCCCCGGCATCCGCGACGTCCTGGTCCTGGGCAAGGTCAAGCAGCTGGAGCGGGGAGGCGCGGCCGACCTCATCGTGGTCGACGCCCCGGCCACCGGCCACGCCTTCACCTTCCTGACCTCGGCCAGCGGGCTGCTGGATGCGGCCCGGGGGGGCCCGGTGCGGGCCCAGGCCGCCGATGTGGTGGCGTTGCTCAGCGACCCCCGGCGCTGCCGGGTGGTGCTGGTGACCCTGCCCGAGGAGATGCCGGTGTCCGAGACGGTGGAGGCCGCCTACAAACTGGAGGACCGGGCCGGGGTGCAGCTGGGACCGGTGGTGGTCAACGCCCTCGACGTACCGCCCGACGGTCTCTCGGTGACCACGGCGGCGGCGGCGGCCGAGGTGGGGGTGACGCTGGGGGGCGGCCGGCTGGCCGCCCTGGAGGCGGCGCGGGAGTTCCGGCTCCTCCGGCACCGGTTGCAGGCCCAGCAGGTGGCCCGGCTGGCGCGGGAGCTCCCACTGCCCCAGCTGGCGGTGCCCGAACTGCTGGCCGGGCAGGTGGGCCCGGCGGAGATCGACCAGCTGGCCTCGGCCCTGGGGGCCGGCGTGGCCGCCCTGACCCCGGAGGTGGTGTGACGACCACCCGCCCGACCACCGAGGTGCCCGAACGCCTGCGATCGCTGCCGGTGACCCACCCGGTGGTGGTGTGCTGCGGCCCGGGGGGGGTCGGCAAGACCACGGTCTCGGCCACCATCGCCCTGCAGGCGGCCCGGCTGGGCCGGCGGGCCTGCGTGGTGACGGTCGACCCGGCCCG
>JBKQIP010000092.1:0-39416 GCA_052148295.1 Acidimicrobiales bacterium | reverse complement strand
GCCGACCGCCACGGCCTGCGCTCCCTCGAGGAGGTGGGCGAGGACAACATCTGCTTCGAGACGGACTACCCGCACACCGACACCACCTGGCCCTACTCGGAGGCCTACATCGAGAAGCTGTGCGTCGGCCTGACCGACGAGGTGGCCTACAAGGTCCTGCGCGGCAACGCCATCAAGATGCTCGAGCTCGACCGGGTCTGACCCGACGGGTCTGACCGGGCGGGGGCGCGGCAGGCCGCGAGCGCTCGGGCCCCCGATGTGGTTCGGCGCGACCGGTCGGCGGTAGCCTCCTTGGTGTGAGCACGGGGTCACCGGATGAGGCGCGTCGACCGCAGGGCTTCCTCGATCGGTTCCGCTGCAACATGCCGCGCAAGGTGGCGCTCGTGGCCTGGCTGGCGGCGCTGTTGGCCGTCATGGTGGGCGCCGGCTTCGCCAACATGAGCGCCAGCGGGGCTCCCACGGCGCTGGAGACGTCGGTGGTGCGATGGATCGCCCTGGGCTGCATCGCCGTCGGGCTGGCCGCCTACCTCATCGGCGGTCGCATGTTGCGGGACGACGCCTCGTAGCTCCACCGGACGCGAGGAGGGCGAGTGAGCGCGGCTGCCACCCGCCGTCGCGGCACGGATCACGCGCCCCGGGCGGCCAGGCGCCCGTAGGCACGACCGGTGGAGCTGTACGTGTGGTCGTTCATGGCCACCGCCTGCACCGCGGCGGCCCGGGCGCGCAAGGCCGTCGGCGACAGGCGGTCCAGGCTGGGGTTCCAGGTGAGGTAGGCGAACAACTGCCCGCTCCACGAGGGGGAGACGAAGGCGATGCCATGCGTCCGTGCGAAGGCGGTCACCGCATCGAGGAAGTCCTGATCGAGTGGGGCGAAAAAACTGAACCCGTTGAGGCCGGTCACGGCGTTGTCGGCCAGGAGGCCCTGGACGCCGGGGGTGACGTCCTTGTAGAGCCAGGTCTCGTCCATCACGATCGACTTCTCGGCCCGCTGGGCGATGCGCACGTCGGTGACGAGATTGTCGATCGTCCTCGCGTCGATGGGGAGCACGTGCACGCTGACGTAGTCGATGGAGGTCTCGGTGGCCAGCGCCCGGTCGATGGCCGGGTCTTCCCAGGTCCCGGCTCCGGCGCCGATCTTCGTGGTGCGCCGGTCGAGTCCGCTCAGTTCTCGTTGGACGACGGCGACCGCGGCCGCCGGGGTGTCCAGGGTCAGGCCGAGGTGAGCGGAGAACGTGTCGGTCTCGTCCAAGATGGTCAGATAGGTCGGGCGGAGATGATCGATGATGACCTGCGCCATCTGACGCTGCTCCGCCGCGTAGGTCTGCAGCGTCAGGCCCGAGTAGTTGGCCACCACGGCCGAGAAGCCCGGGAAGACCGGGTTCTCCTCAACGGTCACCTCCATATGACGGGCCCGGGCGGCCGCCACCACGTGTTCATAAAAGGCGAGGTAAGCGGCATGGTCGGGAAAGCTCGGCAGCAGGAGCGGAAAGGTGATCTCGAGCATGATCCCCCCGATGCCCAGCTGATGGAAGCGCTCGACCTCGAGGGTGGCCTGGGTGACCGCCTGCGGTCCGAGCAACGCCGGGCCGCGGTTGCCGTTGGCCAGGAGTACCTCCGCGCCGAACACGGTGTGCCCCTTCGCGGCGAGGCCGGCGGAGCGTGACCGCAGGCCGGCGATGCGGGCCTCGAGGACGGCCACCAGCGGGCGATAGGGGGCGGGTACCGAGGACGGGGCCGGGACGACGGCCCGGGGAACGGTGAACGCCTCGGGCGCCGGGGCCGGCGTCGTCGTGCAGGCCGCCAGAAGCCCCGATGCCATGACGAGAGCGAGCGTGACCCTCCTCTTCCTTCCCACGAACCGCAACTATGGCATCGGAGGCGACGGGCTTCGGGGCGCCGGCGGCGCGCCTCGTACGGACGAGACGGGGCGCGCCGCGCCGGCGGGAGCTCTCACTCCACGCCGGCGTGCCGGGTCTCGTCCGGGCGCCCGTCGGGACGCACGGCGGCGATCACGGCGGCGCCGGCGGCCACCCCGGCCAGCACCAGCGCGGTGACCGTGAAGGCGTGGACGGCCTCGGCCGGACTACCCCCGTTGCCACCGCTCACCCCGAACACGAGGCCGGTCACCGCCAGGCCCAACGCCGTCCCCATGCCCCGACTCATGTTCAGGATGCCCGAGGCCATCCCGGCCTGCGACCTGGGCACGGATCCCATGATGGCGGCGTTGTTGGGGGAGGTGAACAGCCCCAGGCCGGCGCCGATCAGGGCCAGGAGGCCCACCATCTGGAACGTTCCCGGTAAGGTGGAGGCCAGCAGGACCAGGCCGGTCGAGACCAGGACCATCCCGGTGACGGTGAGTGGGCGGGCACCGACTCGATCGGCCAGTTTGCCGGCCGGCGGAGCCACGAGAGCGAACATCACCGGCAGTGCCATCAACTCCAGACCCGCCCGGGCGACACCGACGCCGAGACCTCGCTCGGCCAGGAAGGGTATGAGAAGGAGTACGCCGAACATCACCAGGTACGAACCAATCCCACTGAGGATGCCGAACGAGAAGCGCCGGCGGGTGAAGAGCGTCAGGTCCATCATCGGGTGGCGGTCCCGCCGCTCGTGCCGGATGAACGCGGCGGACAGCGCGGCGGCGGTCACCAGCAGCCCGACGATCAACGGTGAGGTCCATCCCCGCTCCGCGCCGAAGGTGAGGGCGCTGAGCAGGGCCACGACGGCGGGAAAGAAGAGGCCCAGACCCTTGACGTCGAAGGGGACCCGGTGCTGAAGTTCCCGGCTCCGCGGCACCAGCAGCACGGCGGCCAGCGCGCCGACGAGCCCGATGGGCACGTTGACCAGGAAGATCATGCGCCAGCCCCCGGCCGCCACCAGCAGGCCACCCACCGTGGGTCCCAGGGCCAGGCCGATGGCCTGGGCCGCCCCCTGGAGGCCGACGGCCCGGCCCAGCGACCGGGCCGGCACCACCAGGACGATGATGGCCAGGCTGTTGGCCTGCAGCATGGCCGCCCCCAGGGCCTGCAGGGCGCGGAAGCCGCACAGGGCGGCCAGGTCGGGGGCCATGCCGCACAGCGCCGAGGCCACCACGAAGAGCAGGAACCCGTAGACGTAGACCAGCTTGCGGCCCCGCATGTCGGACAGGCGGCCCACCGCGGTCACCGTGGACACCAGCACCACCAGGTAGCTGAGGCCCACCCAGGTGACCGAGCCCACACCGGCCCCGAAGGCGCGCCCGAGGGACGGCAGGGCGACGGTGACGATGCTGGCGTCGAGTTGGCTCATCAGGGCGCCGACGCACACCGCCCCCACCGCCAGCCACGGCGCGTCGGGACGCTCCCGGACGGCCCGGGGACGGCGTGGCTCCACCAGCAGCCGGTCCCACCCCCTGGTGACCGGGCTCTCGGTACCGACCGTCATGGAGACATGGTGGGGCGTGATTTGCTAGAAAACAAATACCAATATCTCCTAATAACGATTAGATAAACTTATGGATTCTCGCAAGCTCCGCCACTTCCTGGCCGTGGCCGACCACGGCGGCTTCACGGCGGCAGCCCAGGCGGTCTACGTGTCGCAGCCGGCGCTCTCCCTGGCCGTCAAGGAACTCGAGGCCGAGGTCGGGACGGCTCTCTTCGTCCGGCGGGGCCGGACGGTCCGCCTGACCGCGGCGGGGGAGGCACTGATCGGACCGGCCCGCCAGGTCCTGCGCGATCTCGAGACGGGTCAGGCCGCCGTGGCCGCCGTGGCCGGGCTGACCGCGGGGAACCTGACGCTGGCCAGCCTGCCCACCCTGGTGGCCGATCCGCTGGCCCCCCTGGTGGGAGCCTTTCGGCGCCAATTCAGTGGCATCCGCGTCGACCTGGCCGCGCCCGAGGACACGGGCGAGCTGATCGAGATGGTGGTCTCCGGCTCGTCCGAGCTGGGGGTGACCGAGGACCACGACATCCCCGGTGAACTGGAGTCGCGGCGCCTGGGCCGGCAGCAGCTGATCCTGATCCTCCCGCCGGGGACACCGCACATCAACGGGGACCGCATCGGGCTGGCCGACGTGGTGGACATCCCCTTCGTGGTGGTCCCGCCGCGCACCTCGACGTCCCGCCTCTTGACGGAGGCCTTCGCTGCCGTCGACCGCTCGCCCACCGTGGCGGTGGTGACCGCGCAGCGGGACGCCATCGTGCCCCTGGTAGTGGCCGGGGCCGGCGCGGCGCTGGTCCCCACGGCGCTGGCCGAGGCGGCGGGGGCGTCGGGCGCGGTGCTGGCCCGGCTCGACCCGCCCATCGAGCGGGAGCTGGCCCTGGTCCACCGCGCCGGGTCGCTGTCCCCGGCGGCCGCCCGCTTCACCGCCATGGCCACCATCGACGAGGGGTGACCCTGCCGGGGGGGTGACCCCGGCCCGGGGGTGACGGTCAGCTGTGCAGCGCCAGGTTGGCGGCCAGCTGGTCGTGGACCCAGGCGTAGGTGCGCGCCAGTCCCTGCTCCAGAGTGACGGAGGGGACCCATCCCAGGCGCTCGGCCACCAGGGTGTTGTCGCTGTTGCGCCCGCGGACGCCCTGCGGTGCCCCGAAGTCGTAGCGACGCTCGAGGGTGACGCCGGCGATGCGCTCGACCAGGTCGACGAGTTGGTTGATGGTCACCAGTTGATCGCTGCCGATGTTGAGGGGCTCGTGCACGTCGCTGGCGGTCAGGCGCAGCGTGCCCTCCACGCAGTCGTCGATGTAGGTGAAGCTCCGGGTCTGCTCGCCGTCGCCCCAGATCTCGATGTCGGGATGGCCGGTGAGCTCGGCCATGGCCACCTTGCGGCAGACGGCGGCCGGCGCCTTCTCCCGCCCACCGTCGTAGGTCCCCAGTGGGCCGTAGACGTTGTGGTAGCGGGCCACGCGGGTCTCGAGCCCGAAGTCCTCGTAGAAGTGCCGGGCCATGCGCTCGCTGAAGAGCTTCTCCCAGCCGTAGCCGTCCTCGGGCATGGCGGGGTAGGCATCGGCCTCGCGCAGCGGCTCGACCGCGGGTGACCCCTGTTTCCCGGCGGCGTAG
The DNA here is from genome assembly GCA_052148295.1 of Acidimicrobiales bacterium. GTDB lineage: Bacteria > Actinomycetota > Acidimicrobiia > Acidimicrobiales > RAAP-2 > Bog-473. The sequence goes on along the minus strand of JBKQIP010000092.1, from coordinate 34,382 downwards.
ACACAGGCGGACGAGGAGTAGAAGAAGCGCTGCACCCCGGCCTCCCGCGCCGCCTCGAGCATGTGGGTCGAGATGAGCACCGAGAGCATGCACCGCGCCTTGTTGCGCTCGATGAAGCCCATGCCGCCCATGTCGGCGGCCAGGTTGTACACCGTGTCGACCCCGGCGCAGGCCGTGCGGCACGCCGCGGCATCGCTGAGGTCGGCGCAGTGGTTCTCCACGTCATCGAAGCGCTGATGCCACGCGTCCGACGGCGTCCGGTCCACGGCCCTGATGGCGTGGACGCCCTCACGGCGGAGGCGCGCGACGAGATGGCCCCCGATGAACCCCCCTGCACCTGTGACCAAGACCCTCGACATTGGCTCCTTCTCGCTCAAGGGGTGAAGAACACCGTCCGCCATGTACGTCTCGGGGATGCCTCCGCACCGCCAGCACTGACAAACTCCACGTCGGTAACGCTCCGGCGCGATCGATATTGCGGAAATGTCGACGACCCCGGGGGGCCGCGACGACCGTCCATTCGCTCCGCTGCCGTGCCGATCGACCGACCCGACCGGCGAGGCGCTCAGGCCGCCGGTTGCAACTGGCGTCCGAGTGCGATCTCCTCGAACTGCGCGGCGGCGAGGTCCGGCGAGAACTCCCGTTCGGCGTAGCCCCGTCCGGCCTCGCCCAGTTGGCGCCGGTACAGCTCGTCGTCGAGGAGGTAGGCGGCCGCCTCGCCGACCTTGTCCCGGGCCGCCGGGTCGGTCACCAGGCCGGCGCCGTTGCCCCAGAGGATCTCCGCCACCGAGTTGTCGCGGGGGATCACGCCGAGGATGGCCCGCCCCGAGCACAGGTAGGTGAGCACCTTGGAGGGGACGGAGTACTTGCTGGCGTCGGGCTCGAGGATGGCCACCAGCACGTCGGCGCTGGCCATCATCTGCGGGAGCTCCTCGTAGTCCTGGAAGTCGAGCAGGAGGAGGTTGTCCGCCTCGTTCTCGCGCTTCCACGTCTCGAGCCACTGGCGGCCCTTGCCCTCCGAGACCACCACCACGCGCGCCGTCGGGTGGGTGGCCTTCAGGTGGGTGGCCATCAGGGCGAGAAGGCTGGGGTCGTGCTTGAGGCCGAGTGTGCCCGAGTACATCACCACGGGCACCGAGGACAGCCCCATGCGTTCGCTCCACGCATTGTGCCGCTCGTGGCGCGGGATCTCGTTGAGCGGTGCCCAGTTGGGGATGATGGTGGTCCGCTCGGCCACTCCCCACGAGGTCAGCTTGTCCAAGAAGGTGGGTGAGATCGCGACCACCGCTGCACTCGAACGCGCGATGGTCCGTTCGGTCTGCTCCGCGGCCCAGGCGATCAGCGGGCCCAGCCGGGGGAGGCGCCGGATGGCGGCGGCACCGATGGCCGAGCTGTAGATGTCCTGATGCCAGAAGATCATGGGGATGCGGTGGTGCCGCAAGCGCACCGAGAGCACCGCGTGGGCCAGCAGGGGCACGTTGGAGATGATGGCCACGTCCGGGGCGTGACGACTGATGATGCGTCCGACGCGGAGGCCGTAGCGCAGCTCCTGGGCCACCCGCTGGACGACGGAGTAGCGGTTGAATGCCGACTTCATGGGGCAGGCCTCGAAACGCAACCCGTCGGGGTCGCCGGGCTGGGGCTCCACGGCACCCTTCCCCGTCACATACGAGGGGCAGTGCTGATGCAGCACTTCATGACCGCGCCGGGCCAGGGCCCGACTGAGTTGCGCCTGACCCGGATGGCCCGAGTAGTCGTGCACCACGATCCGCAAACCACCGCCGGGTTTCATCCGCCACCGCCTTGCTCATCTCGTGACAGGCACTCGCTGTCGCACTGCGCAGTGATAACGAAAGTGGGGGACAAATCTCACGATGCACCGGGATTTTCCGATGCCTCGCGCCGCCGTCATCGGCCCAGCCCGGCGTGTCGGTGCCTACACCGATATTGCAGACACGGCGACCTCTTGGCGCGTCAGCGGACCAACGCCACCGGCGCCTTTCGGGCGCGTTCGCTCTGGGACAGTTGCGCGTCGACCGCCTCGGCGATGGCGCGCGCCAGCCGGTGCCGTCCGAGGTGATTGAAATGGATGGGGTCACTGAACTCGGCTTCGGGGCCGGCCACGGCCAAGTTGACGACCGTGCCGACGGCGCGGGCCGATTCGAGGAAGGCCGATGCCGCCACACTGGCGTTGCGTTCGATGTGCTGACGCGCGCCATGGCCGAGCAGACGCTCGGACAGCTCGTGCGGAACCGCCGGGATGTACACCACCGTGCGGAGGTTCAGGTGCCGGACGAGGCGACCCATGTCGGCGACCAGTTGGATGCCCGGGGTGTCCGGCTCGAGCCTCTCGCCGACGTAGCTGTCCAAGAGGTGGCGCATCCGGATGACCCGCTGGCTGGGCGAGGAGGACGCCGCGTTGATGATCAGGTCCAGCTCGCCCATGGTCCGATGCTGACCGACGAGGGAGGGAATGGTCAGCTGGTCGGCGGCCGCCCATTCCTCGTCGGTCGCCTTCTCGTAGCTCTTCGGGAGGTCGGGCCAGGCGCCCACGGCGGCGCGGACGGCGGCGGCGGCCCTCGCTTGGCCCCGGACCGGATGGTCCAGGAAGGACGACATCGTGGTGCACAGCGAGAGGGGCACGACCACCACCCGGGGTCGCGAGGGGCAGGCGGAAAAGGCGGAGAGGAAGGCCATGACCATGCGCGCGTTGTACCCCGCCCCCGACAGCGCCAGGCACCGCACGTCGGCCACCAACTCGTCGGTGAACATGTCGAAGGTCCGGCGGCGATCCGCTTCGCGGATGGTCCAGTACATGATGGAATCGCCGATGACCAGTACCTCGGGACCGGGGCGGGAACCGTAGGCCCGCTGGAGCGTCCGGAGGTGACGCAGCTCGACGTCGCTCGGGCGCTTCGGTTCCGCCCGGCGCTCCAACCGGCGGGCGCGGTCGAGCAGGTGTGTCCTGGCCCGGCGGATCCTGCTCGGCGGCGTGTAGGTCATGGTGGTGGCGGAACCTCGGGTCGGACGACGCGATCGTGCCCGCGCTCCTGCGGGCCTTACAGAGAAAGAACATCAATCGGCGTTGTGACTTGCGATGTCGCTCTCCGGGACCGCTCCCGCCCCGGGCCCGGGGACCTCAGCCGAGCTGATCGATGAGACGCACGACCTGCGCCGCGTCGACCGTGACGTCCGAGGCCACCCCGAGCATGGGCCGGGTCCGCCGGGGCCGCCCGTCACCCACCAGGTAGCGGTAGCGCAGGTGGCCCACGGCCCCGGCCAGGGTCCAATAGCAGACGTTGACGTAGTCCGGTGGGAACAGCTCCACCACGGCGGCCCCCTCGGGGCAGAACACCAGGTTGGTCAGGCCGGCCCCGTGCGCGCCCACCACGAGCTCGGCCTCGGCGAAGGCGCGGATCTGTTCGGCCACCGTCAGGGCGCCGGGGTCGATCCTCTCGAAGCCGAGGGGAGCCAACGCCTCGAGCACCTCGGACTCGTTCTCGACGCGCCGGGTGTGCCGGCGTTGGCCCCGGGTCACATAGAGGCGCCGGCGCGGCGGTCCGAGGTCGGGCGGGAGGAACTGTCGGCGCAGCCAGGCGGCGATCCAGGGCGGGGCCTGCAGGTGGCTGTCGGGCAACGACGGCACCACCAGGCGTTCGGCCCGGATGTGGGGATGCCGGACGCTCTCCACCACGCGCTCGGCCGGGAGGTCCAGGGCGTCGAGCAGCTCGCGCTGGAAGGCGGTGCGGCGGTTCACCAGGAAGCGCTCGGGCACCGCCCCCGAGCGGCGTAGGAGCTCGAGCCGGGGCAGCACGTCGGTCAGGAAGTGGTAGTAGTTGTCCACCCCGCGGGTGGTGAGCACGCCGACGGTCCCCGCCAGGTCCTCGACGGCGGGGAGGCGCACGCTGAGGAAGATCGGATGCTGCGAAGGGCGGAAGGCCCCGTAGTACGGCGACAGGTCGAACAGCAGCGTGTCGTCCGCGGTGACCACGGCGCCGTAGTGGCCCACCGCCCGCCCCCCGGCCATTGCGGCGACGATGGCCGGCGGCACCGAGGCCCGCCGGTGGTGGGCGAAGGAGAAGTGGTCGGCGGGCAGCCCGATCGGTTGGGGGCGCGCCATCTCGAGCGCGGGGAGCACGTCGGTCACGTCGACCCCGCCGCGGGGGTGAGCGGCGGCGTAGTCGGGTGTCGAGTCGGTCAGGCCCCGGGGTGGGCCGGGCCGATGCGCCGTGGCCGGCAGGCGGCGGGTCAACGGACCGGCCATCTCGGTGGCGACGAGGACGCCCCGCTTGGCCAAGGGGAAGAGCGGACGGACGGGAGCGGGGAGCCTGGTCACGAAGAGGAGATCCGATCTCGACGAACTCGAGCGAGGCTCGAGAACCTAGTCCGTGGTCCCGCGCCGCCCGCCCCGGTTCGATTCGCGGGCGCGCCCTGAGCTAGACAGCCGGGGTGGGCATCTCCCGGTTCACCGCGCGTTCGGCCCATTGGGTACGGGAGATCTGGCGTCACCCGGCCAACCGGGGGGCGCGCCTGGCCGCGGTGGGCCGGGCCGCCGAGTGGCACTGGCGCACGCGCGGCGGGGCCGCCGTCGAGGCCCTGGTGGTGGTGGACGACCGCACCCGGTTGGTGGCGCGCCCGGGGCAGTTCAGCGCGGTATGGACCATTTACGACGGGATCCACGAGTGGGAGGAGCTGCAGTTCTGCTTCCGCTACCTGCGTCCGGGCGACCACTTCGTCGACGTCGGCGCCAACGTCGGTGTCTTCAGCGCCCTGATCGGCACCCGGCTGCCCGGCGTGCGGATCACCGCGGTGGAGCCCTTCCCGCCCATCCGCGCCTTCCTGGAGCGCAACCTGGCCCTGAACGACCTCGACGTGCAGCTGGTCGACTCCGCCGTCGGCGCCGAGTCGGGGTCCGCCACCTTCGAGGTCCTCGAGCGGGACGTGCTGAACCGCCTGGCCCCGGCCAGCGCCGTCGTCCCGCGCGCCCAGGGGATCACGGTGGCCGTGCAGACGCTCGACGAGATCGTGGGCGGCTCGTCGCCCGCCCTGATCAAGATCGACGTCGAGGGGACCGAGCTCGACGTGCTGCGGGGGGCGCGGCACCTGTTGCTCACCGACGCGCCCGTCGTGCTCTTCGAGCATTGCGGGCACGGCAACAGCTTCGGCATCACCCCGGCCGACGTACGGTCGTTCCTGGCCGAGGTCGGGTACCGCATCTACTTGCTGGACGGCCACCTGACCCCTTGGGACAACGATGCGCTCCCGCCCGTGCCCAACGTGGTGGCGGCCCGGGACATCGACGCGGTGCACGAGCGGCTGCGCTCCCCGGGGGGCGCGCCCGCCGTTCCCCCGGTGCGGGTCCGGCTGAGCTACCGACCGGTCACGGCGACGAGCGAAAGGTAGGGCCGGGCGGTTCGTTGATTCTTTCCAGACAGTGCCGGCACGACCGTGGGGCCCCGTCGGGGAAGGAGGAGGGCAGGTGGTCAGCACGGTGGGTGACGAGGCGCTGGGCCTGGGCGAGATGTTCGACGATCGCATCCTCGGGCTGGACAGCGCCCACGTCTTCCTGGTCAGCGCCCAGGCGCTGGCGGCCCGCTCCACGCTGGTGGCCGAGGTGGGCTGCGGCCGGGGCGCCCTGGTCGACCTGGACCAACCCGGCGGGCCCTGGCAGGACCTGCGGGGACCGGGCCGCCGCGTCGTCGGCATCGACATCGAGGAGGCGGGCGCCGAGAACCCGGTGATCGACGAGTTCCGTCTCATCGGCGGCGATGGCCACTGGCCCCTCGACGACGGGTCGGTCGATCTGGCCGTGAGCGATTTCGTGCTCGAGCACGTGACCGAACCGGAGGCCTTCGTGCGCGAGCTGGCCCGGGTCCTGCGGCCGGGGGGCGTCTTCGTGGCCCGGACCATCAGCCGGTACTCGGTCCTGGCCGCGGCCGCCCGCGTGGTCCCCCACCGCTCGCACGCGCCGGCCCTGCAGCACCTCCAACCCGGCCGCGAGGAGCGAGACGTCTTCCCCACCGCCTACAAGATGAACAGCCGTCGCGACCTGGCCGCACTCCTCGACCGGGACTTCGAATGGGCGGCGGCCTCGCGCACCGGGCTCGAGCAGTACTTCAAGCCCTGGCCCCGCGTCCGTCGCTGCGTGGCGCCCCTCGAACGCCACCTGCCCCGATCCATGTGGATGGCCCTGGTCGTCCTGGCCCGGCGCCGGGGCTGATGCCCGTCACGCCAGCCGCGACTTGATCTGCCGGGCCGGATTGCCCACCACCACGGCGTAGGGCGCCACGTCCTTGGTCACCACCGAGCCGGCCCCCACCACCGCCCCCCGGCCGATGGTCACGCCGGGCAGGACGGTGGCCGACGCGCCGATCCACACGTCGGCCTCGATCGCCACCGGAGCCCGCTCCTCGCCCTGGCTGCGGATGAGCGCCGCGGTGTCGTCGAAGACGTGGTTGGTGGTCCACACCACGGTGTAGGGACCGATCTCGGTGTCGTCGCCGATGGTGAGGCCGCCTTCGGCGTGGAGCAGGCAGCCGACGTTCATGAAGACGTGGTTCCCGATGCTGAGGTTGCGCGGACAGGTGACCTTGGACCCCCGGGAGATGCGGACCTTGCGCCCGACGCGCTTGACCACCAGCCGGTACCAGCCGGTCCGCACGGCGTCGGTCATGCGCTCCACGGTCGAAGCGATGTACCTGAGCAGTTCTGCCATGCGCGCCTCCGGGAAACCGTCGAGCCTACCGCTGGGCCAGGATGCGCCCGTAGGCCGCCGCCGTGGCCACCGCCGTGCGGCGCCACGAGAAGTCCTGGGCCCGCACCCGGCCGGCCGCCACCATCCGGCGCCGCAGCGCGGCGTCGCCCAGGACGCGGTCGACCAGGTCGACCAGCGCGTCCGCATCGTCGGGCGCGCAGGACAGGGCGACGTCGGCCCCCACCTCGAGCAGCGCCGGGACGTCGGACATGACCACCGGGCACCCGCTGGCCATGGCCTCGACCACCGGGAGGCCGAAGCCCTCGTAGCGCGACGGGAAGACGAAGGCGGCGGCGTGGGCGTAGAGCGCCGGCAGCTGGTCGTCGGCCAGCCGCACGCAGACGCTCCGATCGGCGATGCCCAGGGCCCCGAGGCGGGCGCGCTCGGACGGCAGGGCGTTGCCGCACAGGACGAGGTGCAGGTCGTCGTGGCGGTCCATGAGCCGGGCGAAGGCCCGGAAGAGCACGTCGGTGTTCTTGTGGGCGTGGCGGTTGCCGACGTGGAGGAGGTAGCGCGCCGGGAGGCCCCGGGGCGCGGGGCCGCCGGCGTCGAGGAAGCAGTCCGCCACCCCGAGCGGCGTGACCTCCACCGGCACGTCGAGGTCGGGGCGCCAGCGCCGCAGGTCGTGGTACGTCATGGCCGAGATGCACAGCAACCCGTCGCACCGGCGCAGGAAGATGTCCTTGTCGGCCACCAGGCCGGCGATCTCGGTGTTGCCCGGGAAGAGGTCGGCGTGGAGCTCGAAGGTGAAGTCGTACACGGTGCACACCCGGGGGACCCCCGGCCCCCGGTCCAGCACCGCCGGCTCGTACAGGGTGTGGTGGACCAGGTCGGGGGTGGGGAGGGCGCGCCCGGCCGCCCGCCCGTTGGCCGCCGAGAACAACGGGGCCCGCCAGCGCGCCGGGACCGGCACCCGCCGGTAGGCCCGGGGGAGTGCCTCGGTCAGGTGCCGGTTGGCCACCAGGCGGTAGGGGGTGACCGGTTCGACGTCCAGATCGGGCCGGCGGCGGAACTCACCGATGAGCTCGGTGAAGTAGCGCGTGATGCCCGAACGCGAATGGCGGTAGAAGGCCTCGCCGTCGATCAGGACCCTCATGGCCGGCGGCTCACCGCTTGGCCCGCCGCCGGTTCGGGCACCGGTGCCGTGCCGCCGCGCACACAGGCGGCCAGCGAGTCGCGCACCGCGGCGGCCGTGCGCCGCCAGGTCAGGCCGGCCGCGTGGGAGGCGGCGCGCTCGAGGTCGCCGGGGGCCACCCGGCGGGCCCGGGGCACGGCCCGGGCCAGCGCGTCGGCGTCCCAGCCGTCCATGACCGTGGCGTGGCCCCCGCTCACCTCGAGCAGGGCCGGGTCGGGCGTGATGACGACCGGGATCCCCAGCCGCATGGCCTCCACCGCCGGCAGGCCGAACCCCTCGTAGTCCGACGGGAAGACGACCAGGGCGGCCGAGGCGAACCGCTGGTGGAAGTCCGGCCCGTTCAGCCAGGGCAGGACGCTGATCAGCGCCGTCAGGCCGAGGCGCTCGACCCTGGCCTGCACCGCCGCCCGCGCCTCGGCGGGCAGCCCGACCACCACCAGGGGGATGGCCTCCCCGCGGGCGTGCAGGAGGGACCAGGCGTCGACCACCAGGTCCACGTTCTTGTGGCCCCATTGCCCGAAGGCGAGGGCGTAGTCCGCACCGGGCACCGGGGCGGGCCAGCTCAGGACGTGGTCGGAGCCGAGGAGGGCCACCCGCACCGGGCGCCGGCCGAGCTCCGGATGGGCCTCGAGGAGGTCCCGGCGCGTCCGCTCGGAGATACAGGCGATGGCGTCGGCCTGCCGGTACCCCACGGCGTAGCTGGCGCGGCGCAGCCGGCGGGCCCTCGCCGAGAACTGCTCGGGCCGCTGTTCGTGGCGGAGGTCGAGGGCGATGATGGCCCGGGGGCAGGGCAGGGGAGCCACGGACGTGGCCGGGACCACCCCGAGCATCACGTCGGCGCCCAGGCGGCGGCACAGTCCCGGCACGGTGGCGTTCTGGGCCCACAGGCGGCCGGCCAGGGCCCGGCCACCGGCCTCGGCGCGGTGCACCGTCACCGACGGGGGCAGTTGGAGGTGGGCCGGCGGCCCGAGGACGACGTGCAGGTCGTCCGCGGCGTCGAGCTGGTCCCAGCCCTTCAGGAGGTTTTCCACCACCACGGCCAGGCTGGTGCCCCGGACCGGGACGCCGTCGACGACCACCCGCAGGGGCCGACCGACGGCGGCATCGTGGCGCACCGCGAGGCCCCCGGCGCTCATGTGAAGGGGTGACACGGGAGTGGAGGACAGGAGCGGGGTCGTTCCCGTACATTGTCGGCATGCCGGCCACCCAACGGGAGCGAAGCCGCGTCAAGATCAGGTCGTCCTTGCCGTGGCGGCGGCTGTGCGCCCGGCGCGTCGTGTGTCGTCACGTGCAGGGCGTGGACCTCTACCTGCCGTGGGGGCACCTGTTGCCCGATTACGCCCGGGCGCGTCCCACCTACGGGCAGAACCTGGTGGCGTTGGCCCAGGGGCTCCAGCGTGCGGGCGGCGGACCGCTGCCCGTCCTCGACATCGGCGCCAACGTCGGTGACTCGGCGTCGCAGATCATGGCCGGCACCGACGCGCGGGTGCTCTGCGTGGAAGCCGATCCCTACTGGGCCGGGTACCTGCGCCGGAATGTGGGCGGGGACGCCCGGGCCACCATCGTGGAGGTCCTCCTCACGGCGGGGGAGGGAGGAGGGGCCGGTGCCCGTCCCGTGCGCCGCGGGGGGACGACCCGGTTCGTCGAGCAGGCCGGAGCCGGTGACCTCCCGGCCCTCTCGGTCGCCCAGCTGCGAGACCTCCACCCCGCGTTCGACCGGTGCCGGCTGGTCAAGAGCGACACGGACGGGTTCGACACGACGCTGGTGCCGGCGATGGCCGAGGTGTGGAAGGACCGTCCTCCCGTCCTCTTCTTCGAGTTCGACCCGGGCCTGGCCCGCCTGGCCGGCGACCGTGATCCGAACCAGCTGTGGGAGCAGCTGTCCGTTCTCGGCTACCGCCGCCTGGCCATCTGGGACAACACGGGTGACCCCCTGGGCCAGCTCGACACCCCGGACGCCGCGGCCGCCGCGGCCCGGCTCGAGCCGCGGCCGGTCGACCTCGGCTACCACTTCTGGGACGTGGCGGCGTGGCATCGTGACGACGGCGAGGCGGGCGCGGTGTGCGACGAGCCCATGGGCGAGGCCTACAGCGAGCGGGGCATCTGGCGCTGAGGGGGTGACACGCCCAGCGGCCGCATGGCGTCGCCGAGCGCCGCCGCACCGGTTGCCGCCGCACCGGACCCCGCCGTGGCCGGCGGATCGCCCCGCCGGAAGGTCATGGCCAGGATGAAGGGCAGCCAGAGCCAGCGGTCGAACATCTCGGGCGACTGCAGGGAGAAGAAGAGCACGACGACGATGCCCGAGAAGATCATGTCCTTGGTCGGGTCCTTGGCACCCGTGCGCGTGACCCGGCGGAACGCCGTCGTCATGTTGATGGCGAAGCCGACCACCATGAAGATCCCCCCGCTGTACCACAGGAGCAGGAGCAGGTTGTGGGCGGGGTACCAGATGCCCAGGTAGGGGTCGTAGTAGACCTCGGTCGACGCCTGGTCGATCCCGTGGCCGAACACGGGGCTCTGCTGGATCCCGTTCCAGGCGTTGATCCAGGTGTCCTCCCGGGGGCTCACCGTGTCGTAGCCCGAGCCGCTCGAGGTGGTCTGCTGCACCCGGGCGAACGGGTTGAGGTTCTCCCCGCCCTGCCCGTTGCCCTCGAGCGCGGTGGCCAGGGCGTAGATGCCGACCAGGAGCACCGCCGTGGCGATGACGGTGCGGGGCTTCATGCCCCGCTTGACGAGGAGGACGAAGAGCCCGACCAGGGCGGTGGCCATGCCCGAGACGCTGGCGCTGAGCAGGAGGGCGACGGCGATCACCCCGAGGCAGATCACGCGGTACCCGCGCCGTCCGGCGCCGAGCTGCAGGGTGAGGCCGAGGCCGAAGGTCAGGCCCAACGCATAGGTCACCGCGGCGATGTTGGGCTGGCTGGCCAGGCCGAGCGCCCGGGCGGCCTCGCTCCCGCCCGCCGCCCCGGCGTAGCCCAGAATGTGCAGCTTGGACTGCAGGATGGCCACCGCGCTCGAGAGCGTGGCGCCGAGCACGAAGGCGCCCATGGCCGTGTGCACCTTCTTGACGTCGGTGAGCACCGAGCGGGTGGTCCACTGCCACACGAAGAGGACGAAGATGCCGTTGCAGACGACCACCATGCTGCCGGTGGCGCTCACGGCGAAGAACGACGCCGTGATGCCGCCGATGACGATGAGGAAACTGCCGACGTACCACATGGGTCCGGCCGCCACCACGGGCCGGCGGCGGCACAGCAGGAGCACGACGGCGGCCAGGGCGAAGATGCCGTCGCTGACGTCGAGCCCCTTGCCCAGGCGGATCGACAGCAGGGGGAGGAAGAACATCCCGAGGTAGACCAGCCGCCGCGACAGGTTCAGCAGGACGTCGGCGTCCTTGCGGCGGCGGATCCCGGGACGTTTCGGCGCCACGCGTCCCCTCACCGGGCGGACCCCCACCTCGGACCCGGGACCAGGAAATCAGCAAGCTGACGCCCGGTCACCCGTTCTCCTCCCATGCACAGTGCAACTGGCCAGGCCGCGCTTCCTTGCGGTCGAGCTGCGGCCGCGTCGGCGCCGCCGGGCCGGGCCGGCGCGCCCCGGACCGGCCGCCGTTGACGCCGTCGCCCGCTCCGTGACCATCCTGCGGCGGGAGGCGGGTCTGGCCGGTCCTCCCGCGACCGACCCCCTGGTGGAGATGTCCGACGTCGCCACGTCCAAGAGGACCACGGCGTCCGCGCAACGGGTGTTGATCCTGACCGTCATCGATCAGGGCGCCTCGAGCGTCTCCAATTTCGCGCTGGCCATTCTGGTGGCGCACTACAGCGACGCCAGTGAGATCGGCGTGTTCGCCATCCTCACCACCACCTACATCATCGCCCAGGGCCTGGTGCGCAGCCTCACCAGCGACTGCCTCTTGACCCGGGCCGAGACCGACGACGTGGTCATGGCGAGGTTCGAGCGCGCCGGCTACCTGTCGGCGCTGATCGTCTCGGCCGCCCTGGCCGTCTGCCTGCTGGCCGTCAGCGGCGTGCTGCCGGGTGCGTTCACCGTCCCGCTGATCGTCTTCGCGGTGTCGTTCCCCCTCATGGCGCTGCAGGACTTCTCACGCTTCATCGGCATCAGTCGCCATGACCCGGCCTATGCCATCCGCCTCGACGTGGCCTGGCTCGTCCTCTTCCTCGCCGCCTACGGGGTCCTGCGCTCCCTCGATCTGGTCTCGCTGCCCTGGCTGTTCGGGGCCTGGAGTGCCAGCGGCGCGCTGGTGGGGCTGACCACCATGCGGGCGCACCTGGCGCGCCGCGGGCGCCGCCTCCTCGACTTCTGGGTCCGCAGCGAGCGCGCCGTGGGGGTGCGCTTCGCCGGGCAGTTCATGCTGGTCACCTCCTGGACCTACTTCATCGTCTACCTGCTGGTGCTGGTCATCTCCCTCAGTGCCATCGGCCACTTCAAGCTGGCCCAGCTGTCCCTCGGCCCCATCACGGTGATGGCGGCGGGGGTCCAGGCCGCGGTGATCGCCCTGGCGGCCAAGCGGTTCCAGGTGGACACCCGCCGGGCGATGCGCTTCCTCGTCCTGGCCGGCGCGGGCATGGCCGCGGTGACCCTGCTGTGGACCGCCCTGATCTACCTGGCCCCCGTGCACGCCATGACCACCGTCCTGGGCCGGTCATGGCCCCAGGCCCGGGCCCTGGTGCCCTTCATCGGCCTGGGCTTCGCCCTCAGCGCGTTCTCCGGGGCGGCCACCTCGGGGCTGCGGGCGGTGCGGGCGGCCCGCGAGAACCTCCGCCTGGCCCTGATCATGCTCCCGTTCCTGTTCGTCCCCTGCATGGGCGGTGCCGCCCTGTGGGGTGCCCGCGGCGCCGCCATCGGCCTCTGCATCGCCTACACCGTCTACGCCGTCCTGGGCTGGTTCCTCCTGGTGCGGGTGGTCCGCCACTTCGAGCCGAGCGTGGTCGCCCCGACCCCTCGGTGACCCCCGGGGGTGAGCGCCCCGGGGGCCCGGCAACGCCAGATCCACGCCGATGAGCAAGTTGGGACCGCCTGGTGCGTTCTCAGTCCATGGGAACGACGAGGAACCACCGCAGCAGCGGTCCGCGGCACGGCGGCCGTGGACTGACCGGGCCGGGCGGGCGGTCCGGCGGCCCGGTTCGGGCGGGGAGCTGAGCGTGCCGGCCAGAGAAGGCTTCGACGACGACGCCCGCTCGAGCGTGCGCGAGTACGTGCAGTCCCTGCGGCGGCGGCAGTGGCTCATCCTTCTGGTCACGCTGGGCTGCGTGGGGCTGAGCCTGGCCTACAGCCTGCTCACCACGCCCGTCTACCAGGCCACGGCCAACCTCTTGTTGACGCCGCAGCTCTCCTCCACCCTCCTGCAGGCCAACAACTCGAACGTGCCGCTGATCACCGTCGACGTTCCGACCTCGACGCAGGTGATCGAGAGCAAGTCGGTGCAGTCGTACGTGGAGAAGACGATCCCCAACGTCCCGCCGGTGACGGTCACCGAGATCGGCACCACCAACGTGGTCCAGGTGTCGGTCGAGTCCACCGACCCCAAGCTGGCGGCGCGGGCGGCCGACGCCTACGCCAAGGGTTACATCCACCTACAGCAGGCCCAGACGGTCGACACGGTCAACGGCGCGGTGCAGCTCCTGACCAACCACCTCAACTCCATCAACGCCGCCATCGCGCCGCTGCAGGCCCAGGCGGCGCGCGCCTCGACGGCGTCGAGCACCGGTCTGGACACCCAGTTGCAGGGGCTCCAGGAAGAGGCGGTGACCCTGCAGAACGAGATCTCCAACGACGAGGCTGCGGCCTACGAGAGCACCGGCGGTGGCCAGGTCGTCAGCACGGCGACGGTGCCGACCAAGCCGGTCAAGCCCAAGACGGCGGAGTACGCCATTCTGGCCGGGTTCCTGGGCCTCGCCCTCGGCGTGGGACTGGCCCTCCTGCTCGAGTTTTTCGACGACGGGATCCGCACCAAGGAGGAGCTCGAGCTGGTGGCCGCCCCCTACCCGGTGCTGGCCCTGATCCCCGAGATCGTCGACTGGCGCGACCCCCATGCGCAGTACCTGGTCAGCCGGTCCTCCCCCAACTCCATCCCGGCCGAGGCCTACCGGAGCTTGCGCACGTCCATCCAGTTCCTCGGGCTGGACCGCTCCATCCGGACCATCCAGTTCACCAGCCCCGGTGCGGCCGAGGGCAAGACGACCACCCTGGCCAACGTGGCGGTCACCATCGCGCAGGCCGGTCAGCGGGTCGTGGTGGTCTGCTGCGACCTGCGCCGTCCGCGGCTGCACGAGTTCTTCAACATGTCCAACCAGATCGGGTTCACCTCCGTCCTGCTGGGCGAGGCCACGCTGCGCGAGGCGCTGCAGCCCGTCCCCGGGCTCGAGGGCCTGCAGATCTTGGCCTCGGGCCAGATCCCGCCCAACCCCTCCGAGCTCCTCTCCGGAGCGCGCACGGCCGAGCTGCTGGCCACCCTGGCCGACTATGCCGACATCGTGCTCATCGACAGCCCGCCGGTGTTGCCGGTCACCGACGCCGTCGTGCTGGCCGGCCAGGTCGACGCCAGCGTGGTGGTGGCGGCGGCAGGGCACTCCACCCAGACCCAGGTGGCGCGGACCCTCGAGATCCTGGGCCGGGTCGAGGCGCCCATCGCCGGGACGGTGCTCAACCGGGCCTCGGAGTCGGTGACCTACACCTACTACCGCTACGCCTACGGAGCGCCCCTGGAACCCAAGTCCTTGCGGCGCAACGGCAAGCACGGGAAGACGGTCCGGGTCCCCCAAGAAGTCTCGGTATGACCCCGCATGGTGAGGGGTGAGGGCTCCGGCCCCCTGACCAGGCGGCGCCGCGACGCCCGCACCACGTGGTTATCACCTCCCCCGACGCGAGAGGAAGGCTGACCAGTGCCCTCCTACCGGCATCGTGAACAACACCGGCTGCACACCGTCCGCTTCGGGGTGCGCCACTTCTACCTCCATCACATCGCCCGCATCGGCCACCCGCACGCTCGGGTCTTCACGGTCCCCGCCGCGCGCCGCAGGCAGCGGCGAATCGCCCTCGGGGTGGTGGCCGGGGTGGCGGCGCTGGTGCTCCTGGCCCTGGGCGTCTCCGCCTACCGCTCGCTCATGTCGGCCCGAGCCACCATGGAGCAGGCCCGTCTGGTCATGCAGCGGGATCTCTCCGACCGCCGGCTCTTCCTGTCGAGCGCGGGGCGCGCCGTCCTGGCCGCCGACATCCGGACCGTGTACAACGACGCGTCGAACGCCTCGACCACGCTGGACACCTCCATCGGGCTCAAGGTGCTGGGCAAGCTGCCCTATCTGAGCGATCAGCGCAACGGCATGGAGAGCCTGGTCGACGACACCGGGACGACGGCCTCCACCGCCGCCGGGCTGTTGCAGAAGGTCAACGCCCTGGTGGCCCAGAGCACGGGCACCACCGTGTCGATCGACGCGCTCGAGAGCCTCCAGCAGTCAATGGTGCGGGCCCAGGCCACCATGGAGGGGCTCGACCGGCCGGTGGGCGACCTGTTCGGACCGCTGGGCACCGCCCGGCGGGACTTCGACCAGCAGGTGGGCCGGATCGCCACCGATCTGGGCCGCGGGAACCAGACCATCGGCTACGCCCTGCCCTTCCTCGGGGCGGACGGGCCCCGGACCTACCTCATCGCCGGGGAGAACAACGCCGAGATGCGGGACCAGGGTGACGTCCTGTCGGTGGGCGTGCTGACCGCCCAGGGCGGGACCTACAGCATGGACAACGTCGGGTCGGTGGACGACATCGAGCCGTCCCAGGCGGTCGACGTCCCCATCCCGCCGGGGACCCAGCAGGTGTTCGGGGGGTACCAGCCCACCCTCCTGTGGCAGTCGGTGAACGCCACGGCGGACTTCCCCTTCAGCAGCCAGGTCATGCAGGCCATGTTCGACCAGGCCACGGGGACGCCGGTCGACGGGGTCATCGCCCTCGACGTCCCCACGCTGGCCAGCCTCCTGGCCCTGACCGGCCCGGTGACGGTGCCCGGCATCCCCGGGGTCATCACCGCGGCCGACGTGGGCGAGGTGCTGCTGCACGAGCAGTACGAGGAGTACCCGGCCGTCTCGCTGTCGGGCCAGCGCCACGACAACATCTCCGCCGTAGCCAAGGCCGTGGTCGACCAGCTGAAGACCGAGCACGTCGACCTGGCCGCGCTGGCCAACGCCCTGGCCACCGACGTGGAGGGGCGGCACCTCATGGTCTGGGACGCCGACCCCGCCTACGAGGCCACCCTGACCGCACTCGGCGTGTCGGGGTCCATCGACTCCACCGAGGCCGACCGGACCTTCCACGTGGCCGTGGAGAACGACACGGCGACCAAGCTCGACTACTACGTGGGCACGAGGACCAGGGCCGACGTCCGGATCACCCCGGACGGCGATGCCATCGTCACCACCCGCGTCACGGTCACCAACACGACCCCGGCCGGGTTGGGCCCCACGTTCCAGACCGGGCCCGACGACGTCAACTCGTTCACGCCCGGCCAGTACGTGGGCCGGGTCCTCCTGTGGTCCCCCCGGGGCTCACTGACCGCGGGGAGCGTGGCCGAGTCGGGCCTGGAATTGAGTCAGAGCGAGGTCTCGGTGCTGCCCCAGGCCTCCCAGACCGTCTCGTTCACCACGGTGATCCACCATGCCGTGGTCAACGGGCGGCTCACCCTCCGCTTCGTGCCCCAACCACGGTTGTACGCCTCGGACCTCAAGATCGCGCTCTCCGCTCCGGGATGGTCGCTCAGTGGCCCTCTGCACGTGGGCCAGCCGCTGACCGCAACGACGAGTTTCACCTGGAAGGTGACCAATTAGGCACGAGATGTGCGGCGGTGCCGGTCAGAGGGAAATTCTTCGTAGGAGGAACCCCCCAACCATCGTTGTTCTCGGTAGCAGTTGTCCTTGGCAGTTTGGCAGGCGAACCCGACATCGATAGGAGTTACATGGGGATCAAGGCGGCTCTCCTTCGCATGGGGATGGCGATCTCATTGGCGGCCGTGGCTACCGCCTTCCTCGTCGCGGCTGTTCCGGATGCTCCGGCGGGAGCCAGCGGGTACCCGCCGCCGACCACCCCGCCCAACGCGAGTTGTTCGGCGACCGAGACCATCGACGTGGGCAGCAGCTTCACCTACGAGGTCACGTGCCTGTTCGCCCCCAACGCGACGGTGACGGTGACGGCCAACGGCGACCCGTACAACACGGGGACCGCCAACGCGTCGGGGGTGTTCACCGAGGCGTTCGTGGTCAGCGCCGGTCCGCACGTGGCGCTCAACGGCGGCGCCGCCGTGGCGGCCGCGTACGGCGGGACCACCACCTTCGTGGCCACCGGGCCCGACCCGCAGGGCGGGACCACCACGGCCACCACGCTGGTCGTCGTCCCGACCGCGTCCACCGCCGCCGCCGTGAGCGGTAGCGGCTCCGGCTCGGACTCGCCGCTCGCCTTCACCGGCATGGACCTGCTGGCCACCGTGGTCGCCGGCCTGGCCCTGCTGGCCATGGGCACGGCCGTGGTCATGTACGCCCGCCGCCGGTCCGGACGGAGCGCCCCGGGCGTCCGCCCCGGCTGACCCGGTCCCGACCGTGGCCGCCGGACCCGACGTGGATGTCACCGTTTCGCGGCCTTCCTCCCGCCGGGACGGGACCGAACCGGTGACCGACGCCGCGGCGAGCCGACCCATCTCGGGCTCGTCCCGGCTGCCCACCAACCTGCGCTGGCGCTCGCTCAGCGACGGGATCCTCGTCAGCTTCCTGGTGGCGGGCCCCTCGCTGCTGGCCGCGTTCATCCTGCGCGACCAACGGCAGAAGGCGTGGGTCGCCCTGCTGGGCCTCGCCGCGCTGGGGTACCTGTTGGGCGGCGCCGTCGCCGGACGCCACCGGCGAGCGGCACGCGGTGCGGTGGCCCAGGGGGTGGTCTGCGGGCTGCTGACCACCACCGTCATCGTGATCGCCGACGTCATCCGCACCGCCGTGCTGCGTCACGGCATCTCGACGCACACGCTCGAGCTGTGGGCGGGCGTCGAGGTGGGCGCCATGGTGGTCGCGGCCGTCGGCGCGCTCATCGGCCGGCGCCTCTTCATCCGGTCCAGGGTCCGGAAGCTCTCGCCCAAGGCCCAACGGGGGTGACGTGATGGTCACGACGTACCGGTACGAAACGGACCCGCCCGCCTACACTGATCCCGACATGGTGGAGCAGGTGTCCGTGACCTGCCCGGAGTGCCGGGTCACGCAGCTGGTCGAACAGCAGGCCATGGTGGCCGTCTGTTCGAACTGCGAGGAGCTGATCCGCTGTCTCGAGTGCGCCACCTGCGGCCACTGCTTCGCCACGCTGAAGCAGAGGCACATGCAATGCCCGCGCTGCCTCACCGACATCCGCACCTGGCAGGGGAGCGAGACCCCCTTCGCCACCATGGCCGAGCAGCGCGGCGCCGTGGTGGCCCCGGTCGACCTCCAGACCGTCGTGGCCACCACCCCGGTGCTCCTGGGTGAGAAGCGGCAGCGGCGGCGCTGGGGCCCCTGGCTCGTCTTCACGGTGGCCGTCGTGGTGGTCCTGGGCGTCGCCGGCGTGGCCATCGCCCTCAACGTGTCGAGGAAGCCGTTGCCGGTGCCGTGCCAGACGGTGGCGGCCCGCACCATCCTCACCCCCACGGTCACCCGGACCGCCCGGGGCGCCTACGTGGTCACGGCCACCGGGACCACCGTGAACCAGTCTCCCGGGGCGCTGCGCGACCTGGTGGTGCTGTGGGCCGTCACCTACGCCGACGGCGCCACGGGCCGGCCCACCGCCACCTCACTGGCCACCACGGGGGTCATCGCCCGGGGCGCCACCCTCTCCTGGCGGGCCACCGCGTCCAGCGGTGACGGCGCGGCGCGGCCCATCGGCATCACGGTGCTCCACACCGTCACCACGGCCGCCCATCCCACCTGCCTGACCTGACCGGCGAACCGCCTCCGCGAGCCAGGACCACCCTTCAGGGTGTGCTTTGGGCTGATGATCCACGCCGGGACCGGACCGCTCCCGATGGTGCGGATTTCAGGCTCGTGAGGAGGTGATCGGCCGTCTCTTGAAACCTCGTGATGTCGCCGAAGGGCCGTGCCACGAGCATCGCCCCTTCGAGGCCGCTGATGATCATCCTCGCCGTCGCTCTCGGCGGACCCGCGAACGTGAGGGACCCTTCCTTTCGACCCAGCCCCAAGACACGCTGGAGCCACCGCTCGTTCTCGTCGAAGAATCGGATGAGGGCGTCTTGGATAGGAGCGGGAAGGGTCTCGAACTCTGCGGCCATCATTCCGCACAGGCACATCCGATGTTGGCGTAACACGTCGAGATAGAGATCGGCGTAGCCATCGAGCCGGGCCGGTGCTTGGGCCGTGCGCACTTCCACCTCCGCCAGCGCCTCAGCGAACCGCGCCGCGTACCGTGCGACGAGGGCCTCGCCGAGCTCGGCCTTCCCGGAGAAGTGGTAGTGCAGGGCTGCTCTCGTGATCTTCAGCTCCGCGGCCACGTCGGCGTAGCTGAACCCATTGAATCCGCGGACCTGGACGAGTCGCTCGGCCACGTCGAGGATGCTGGTCGCCGTGTCGACCCTTTCGTCTTGACCCTGCTTCACCGAATCCTTCCTTCCGCAGAGACAGCGTCTTGACTTCTACCTACTAGTAGGTAAGTATAGCGTGGTCTCCCTGAGCGGCGACGAGTGAGGAGGCGACCGTGCACCCGACCGAGCACCACAGCTTCGAGCATCCCGACCAGGTCCGCGAGTTCCCGAACGGACGAGCCGAGATCGTCGCCGGTCCCGGAGAGGTGACGTCACTGCCCAGCGACGACGCCACATGACCGGCTCGGGCGTCCCGCTGGAACCCGCCGAGGTGGTCGAGGAGTTCGGGGCGGCCTGGGCCGGCCACGATCTCGACACGGCCCTGGGCATGGTCACCGACGACTGCGTCTTCGACGCGACCGGTCCGGCGCCCGACGGGATCCGCCACGTGGGCCGCACCGCCATCCGACGGGCCTGGGATCCGATCTTCAGCGACCCCTCCTCCCAATTCGAGCCAGAGGAGACCTTTGCCGCCGGGGACCGGGTCGTGCAGCTCTGGCGCTACTCCTGGGACGGTGGACATGTGCGCGGCGTCGATGTGTTCCGCGTGCGCGACGGCAAGGTGGCCGAGAAGTTCTCGTACGTGAAGGGTTGACCGAGAGAGGATGGTGAGGTTGTGGGCACAGATCCCGTAGGCGTCTTCTTGGCCGCCATTGAGGGCGCGGCTCTTACTGAGGACATTCTGTGTGACGACATCGTGTTGGACGCGACGGTCCCGAACTGGCGGTTCCGAGTGCACGGCGCCGGTCCCGTCCGGGACGAGCTGGGTAAGTGGTACGCCGATCCCGGACGCTTCGGGGAGGTGCGACGAAGCGTGATCGACGGGGGCGAGCTGGTCGAGTTCACACTCAACTGGGAGGAGGCGGGGGAACCCCACATGTGCCACCAGGCCCACGTCGTCAGGCTGCGCGGCGATCGGATAGCCAGCGACACGGTGTTTTGCGGCGGTCGGTGGCCTCAGTCCTTGTTCACCCAGATGGAGGAAGCACAGCCGACCACCGTGCGAAGTCCTGCTCCAGATTTGAGCTGACCGGAATCGGGGTCCAGCCGCTCGTCGAGGCAGACACCCAGCCAAGATCCGCCGGTTCAGTGGGACCCGTCTCGGCCCGTGAAGCCCTCTGTTGGAGGGCCCTCCATCACGGCCCTTGGCCGTTCTCAGCCGGGCCAGAGGGGCTCGGGCACCGCGAAGCCGACCTCCTGGCCCCAGGTGTTGCGGTACGAGACCTGGTCCACCGGCCGGCGGGCCGCCACGCCCCAGGTGCCGGTGGGGTAGCCGAAGCTGACGCACCCGGTGAGGATCCAGCCCTGGTCGTCGGGCACCCCCAACACCTCGAAGGTCTCGGCGGGGTGGAAGAACTGCAGCAGCGCGGTCAGGCAGCTCCCCACGCCCTCGGCCCGGGCGGCCAGCATGGCGCTCCACACGGCGGGGAAGATGGAACCGCCGCTGGGGTCGAACTGGCAGAAGGGGAAGAGGAAGAGCGGCACCTCCTCGAAGTGGTCGGCCAGCCACTGGGCCGAGCGCTGCACCCGCAGGAACTGCTGGGATTCGGGCGTGTCGGGATCGGCCGTCGCCGCCTCGAGCTGGGGCTTGTAGATCGTCTCCCACAGCTGCCCCATGGCGTGCCGGTACAAGGGAGCCAGCGCGGCCTTCTTGGCCGGGTCGTCGAGCAGCAGGAAGCGCCAGTTCTGCTGGTTGCCCCCGCTGGGGGCCCGCACCGCCGCATCGAGGATGCGGGCCTGCACGTCGAGGGGGATGGGGTCGGGCTTGACCCGCCGCATGGCCCGGGTGGTGTACAGCGCTTCGTGGAGTTCCATGACGAGGCACCTTAGGCGCCGCTCCGGCGGCGGTCTCGTGACGCCAACAGACAGTGCACCTGCGGTCGAGCGTCCCTACCCCTGGGTGATGGTCGCCGGGGCGGGAGCTTTACCGAGCGCTTACCGCGGCGCCTCAGACTGCATGGCATGTCCAACAACCCCGAAACGCAGCGAGTATCCACGCCGACTGGCCGTCCCGCAGGTGAGCCGCTCCGCAGTCAGGCCCCTCACCACCACCAGCGGGTGAACCTGAGCCACCCGCCCGCAGAGGCGAGCGCGGCGTCGGGGCGCCCCCGAGGCGATGGCGCGGGGATGCTCCGAAGGGCCGCGCTCGCCCTCACCGGCGTGGTCGTCATGATCGTCGCCCTGGCCGGGGTCTCGGTCGTCTCGGCGGCTCCGCCCCACGAGAGTTCCCACGCATCGAGTGAAGCCCTGGCCCGTGCGGAAGTGCTCCCCGCCTCCGCCTATCCCAAGGGTTGGAAGGGGCAGGGCTCGGACAGCAACTTCACCGATGCCAGCTTCTTCGGTGCCGCCACTCCGTCGGACGTGCAGCTCATGACCGACTGCCTGGCCATCAGTGCGAAGAACATCAACACCGACCCGGTCGAGGTCGCCGCCCCGTCCTACGGCAATCCGAATGGCGCGCTGACCGTGTCGGACAGCGTCGAGGTGTACCAGAACACGGCACAAGCGGTCGCTGATGTCACCGCGGCGGGGAACGAGAACATACCGACGTGCGTGGCCAAGCTCGAAGGTGCCAACTTCACCCAGGCCACGCTCGAGGGCTTTGGTGAGGGATCGACACTGAGCGGCCCGCTCGCGGTCACGCTGGGCCATCTTCCCCCGGTCGGAAGTCATGACGCGTTCTATGCGGTCACGATCCCCGTCACGGACCAGGGGCTCACCGGGACGACCTACTCGGACTTCGTGTACGTCCAGAAGGGGCGGTCGGAGTCGGTTCTCTCCATCTTCGACGACGGTCCTCCGCCGGCCGGCCTCATCGACCGCTTGGCCAAGGCGGCGGCCGGCCGTCTGCACAACAGCTGAGGGGCGGATCGTGCAGCCGCACCGCACCCGTGGGGCGTCCACCGCGCCGGCCCCGGCCACGGTGGTCTCACCGGGTCGGTGAACGTTGTGTAACGCCGGTGGAACCTGTTCAGGATCTGACTGCAGCGGGCATCGGCGCAGCACCCGGCCTACTCGACCAGCTGGACGCGCTCGACTGCCTCGATGTACTCCTCGACCATGTCCATGACCACGTCGCGCGTCTTGCGCACCGAGGTGGCCCGGCCGATGACCTGACCGGCCGGGTTGAAGTTCACGTCGCGGGCCGCCTCGGGGTAGGCGTGGCCCCGGCTGACCGCCTCGATCGCCACCATCATCTGCAGCGGCATGCCCAGCGGCTTGGGGTTGCCCGGTGCCTCCCAGGCGTCGGTCCAGTCGTTGCGCAGCAGGCGGCAGGGCTTGCCGGTGAACGAGCGCGAGCGCACCGTGTCGCGCGAGGTGGCCTTGAGGTAGCTCTCCATCTGCTTGGGCGGCACGTTGGCCTCGGCCACGGTGAGCCAGAGCGACCCCGTCCACACGCCCGAGGCCCCCATGACCATGGCCGCCGCCATCTGCTTGCCCGAGCCGATGCCCCCGGCGGCCAGCACCGGGGTGGGCGACACGGCCTCGATCACCTCGGGCCACAGCACGATGGACCCGACGTCGCCGGTGTGGCCGCCGCCCTCGGAGCCCTGGCAGACGATGATGTCGACGCCGGCCGCCTGGTGGTTGCGCGCGTGCTTGACCGATCCGGCCAGGGCGGCGACCAGCATGCCGTGGTCGTGCACCTGGCGGATGACGTCGTCGGGCGGGGTCCCGAGCGCGTTGGCCACCAGCTTGACCTTGTCGTGCTTGAGGATGACCTCGACCAGCGGTGCCGCCGTGGCGGCCGTCCAGCCCAGGAGCTCGCGGCGCGGGCCGCCCTCGAGCTCGGGTACCCCGTGGTCGGCCAGGATCTTCTTGACGAAGACCCGGTGCTCGTCGGGGATCATGGCCCGCAGCTCCGCCTCGAGCTTGACCGGGTCGAGCTCGCCCATCCACTCGTACTTGCCCGGGATGACGATGTCCACCCCGTAGGGCCGGTCGCCCACGTGCTCGTCGAGCCAGGTCAGCTCCACCTCGAGCTCGTCGGCGCTGAAGCCGACCGCCCCCAGCACGCCCATCCCCCCGGTGTTGGACACGGCGGCGGCCACGTCCCGGCAGTGGGTGAAGGCGAAGATGGGGAACTCGATGCCGAGGCGCTCGCAAAGCTCGTTGTGCACGGTGGACCTCCAGTGGCCTGTGGTCGCCGGGCCCTCGCCCAGGAACGAGAACGAATTCTACTTTGGGAGGGCCGGGCCTGCCCGCCGAGCGCCGGTGCGGCGGTCTCGAGCACAGCGGTTGCTGCCGCTGGGGCATCGTCGGACACCGTCACATCATGCTGCGGGCACAACGTGCCGGATGCTCAACGCCTCACGGCACGCAGTCCGAGCAGGACCGGGAATTCGGGGTCGTCGTACGCGAACGCCCGAGGTGGCACCTCCTGTGCGGCCATCCCCACCCAGAAGGCCAGGCCGGTCAGCACGTTGCCGCGGGCCGTGACCACGACCTCGTCCTCACCGAAGTACTCGGCGAACAGATCACACAGTCCGGCGGGCATGAAGCGCCAGCGATCGAGGTCCAGGGGATCGCACCGCGCCGTGGTGGGCACCGTGACCAGGGCCACGCCTCCGGGAGCGAGAACGCGATGGATCTCCCGCGCCGCGGCCCGGACGTCCTGGAGGTACTGGAGCACCTGGGTCACGATCACGCAGTCGTAGGCGCGGTCGTCCACACCGCTGAGGCACTGCAGGTCGGCGAAGATGGTGGCCTCCGCATTGGACGGGTCGATGTCGAGCACGTCGACGAGGCGGTCGTCGGCGCCGTAGAGCGTGGCGTAGCGAGCGGATTGGACCTCGAGAACGCGTCCGCGGATGTCGGCCGCATGGCGTCGGAGGAAATCGTCGATGTACCGGCGGTCGACCGGCTCGCCTCGCTCCCAGCCGTAATTGTCCGACAGCGGCGTCAACCGGCGGGTCGGGAAGTAGAGCATCCACGGCTTGCGCAGGCGGGCGGCCTTCCACGATCGGGTCCACCGCTCCAGCATCGTCCGCGCATGCTACAGCCGTACAACCCCAGGTCCTTCATACTGGAAGGTCGCCCTGTAGCATCGCCCCGACCGGAGGTGGTCAGGATGATCGACGCGAAGACCGACGAACACGGCGCCCTGTTCGTGACGGCGGATTCCGAAGACCCTCGCTTCAATCAGCCCTACATCGACGTCCGGGAGTGGCGCGACGAGCCGGCCGACGCCCCGGTGTTCCCCGGCGGCGTCACGACGCAGCAGGGCGGCGCCGCGCCGTTCAAGGCCCGCCATCTCTACGTTCACGGAGGGTTCACCGGCACCGACGCCAAGTTCTCGTTCTGCTTCCCGCCCGAAGAGGAGTACCAGGGGCGCTTCTTCCAGGCGACCCATCAGTTGCTGGCCGGCGAGGAGGCCACGGCGCGCAACGCGGCCTTCGCCCTGGCCAGCGGGGGCTACTCGGTGCAGACCAACATGGGCGGGCGCGACAACCCCCGCGGCGCGGAGGAGTCGGCCCATGGCCAGGTCGACACCACCATCCGCGGCTACCGGGTCAACGCGGAGGCGGCGAAGTTCTCCCGCGTGGTGGCGGCCGAGACCTACGGCCCGCACCGCACCTACGGCTACCTCTACGGCGGGAGCGGCGGCGCCTACCAGACCCTCACCAGCGCGGAGATGACGACCGGCGTGTGGGACGGGTTCGTTCCCTACGTCATGGGCTCGCCGCAGTCCATCCCCAATTGCTTCACGGTGCGCGTCAACGCCCTCCGGGTGCTGAAGGACCGGTGGCCGTCGATCCTCGACGCCATCGAGCCCGGGGGGAGCGGTGATCCGGCGGCCGGGCTAAACGACGAGGAGCGCGCCGCGCTGGAAGAGGCCACCCGAACCGGGTTCCCGCCCGGGGCCTGGTTCAACTACATCCCCCAGGGCGGAGGACCGCTGGTGCTGGTCGCCAGCTATGTGCCGGTGCTGGACCCGACCTATCTCGACGACTTCTGGAGCGAGCCGGGCTACCTGGGCACCGACTCCACGTCGTCGGTCCGCGCCGCCCGCATCCAGCACGCGGCGACCGTGGTCGAGGTGATCCCCGGACAGCCGGCGCGGCTCAAGCTGTCGAGCGTCCCCACGGGTGATCTCACCGGTGCCGATGCGGTCATCACCAGCGGAGCGGCCGCCGGCCGGACCGCCTCGCTCGGCCGCGTGGCCTCGGACGGCCGGGGACACGTCGGCCTGGTGTTCGAAGCGGTCGACGACACGATCGACATCACGGCCGACCCCGCCGTGGTCGAGACCATCGTGGCCGGCGACCAGGTCCGGATCGACAACTCGAGGTTCCTGGCGCTGCAGACCTACCACCGTCATCAATTCCCGCCGGCCAATCCCGACTTCGACTACCCCGACGTCTACGACTTCTTCCGCCGGCCCGACGGCACGCCTCGGTACCCCCGGCGAGGGGTGGACATCGGGGCGGCCGGGACCCTCGGCGCCACCGGTCAGATCCCGACCGGTCGCTTCAACGGGAAGATGATCGTGGTGGAGTGCCTGCACGACGGGGACGCGCTGCCCTGGCAGGCCGACTGGTACGCCAAGTTGGTCGAGGCGGCCGAGGGACCGCACGTCGACGAGAAGTACCGGCTGTGGTACGTCGACAACGCCAACCACACCGACCCGACGACGGAGGCCCAGCAGACCCACGCCGTCGCCTACTCGGGCACGGTGCAGTACGCGCTCCGCGAGCTGAGCGCCTGGGTCGAGCAGGGCGTCGACCCCCCGCCCACCACCCACTACTCGGTGCAGGACGGCCAGGTGCAGGTCCCGGCGTCGGCGGCCGAGCGCCGGGGCATCCAACCCGTGGTCCATCTGCTGGCGAACGGCGGCGAGAGCGCCGAGGTCGCGGTGGGCGAAAGCGTCAGCTTCGTCGCCACCATCGAGGTGCCGCCCGCCCCGGGCCAGGTGGTGTCGGCCACGTGGGACTTCGAGGGCTTGGGCACGTATCCGGACGCCGCCGAGCTCGACCATCCGACCTCGGAGACCGTCGAGGTGACCGCCTCCCACGCCTTCACCGACCCGGACACCTACTTCCCGGCGCTCCGGGTCGCCTCCCAACGTGAGCGCGATCCCCACACCCCGTTCGCCCGGTCGCTGAACCTGGGCCGGGTCCGGGTGGTGGTCAACGGGTGACGATGCGTCGCGGGCGGCGCGCCCGGTCCGGCCCGGGCTACCCGCCGGCACCGAGATGCCGGACGAAGAACGACTCGGCGGAGTCGTTCTCGAAGACGGGCACCTCGACGTGACCCCCGGGGTTGACGTGGAGGGTCTTGTCGGTCGAGCCGATGGCATCGAAGAGGGCGAGACCGGCCTCGCGGGCGATCAACTCGTCGTCCCACTGGAACAAGAACAGGATCGGCACGCGTAGCGCGCGGGCCGCCGTCTCGAAGTCGGTCCCGCCCATGGCGGCTCCCAAGCCGGCCAGACCGAGCACGGCGGCCTTGACCCGGGGATCGGAGGCCACGAAGCGCAGGCCGATGCCGGTGCCCATGGACAGCCCCCAGTAGCCCACCCGGTCGTCGCTGAACCCGGTCGAGACGAGGTCGTCGACCAGGGCGGTCAGCTCTCCGACGTGGGCGGTCATCCGGCGGGCAAACCCCGCCGCCTGGTCGGGGTCCACCACGGGCAGGCCGGCGCCGGGCCCCTGGTCGATGCGAGCCTGGACCGAACGGCGCCGGGCCCGGGCCGCCTCCTTGTCGGTGATGCGCTCCCCGTGCTCGGGGGCGTCGAGGGCGACGGCGGCGTAGCCCCGGTGCCGCACCAGGCGCCGGGCCAGCCCGAGCACCTCGGGGGCGCGCTTGTGGACCACTCCTCCGTGACCGAGGATCACCGTCGGTCGGGGCCCGGTGGCGCCCTCGGGCAGCCAGACGATGCCCGGCACGATCTCCCCGCCCGCCACCTCGAGCCCGACCCGCCGCTCGACCACACCGCGCTCGCAGATCTCCCGGACTATCTCCATGGTCCCCGCCCTTCCGGTCGCCGGAGCCCCGGGGCGCACCGCCGGCCCGTCACCCGGCCGGTCCGGTTCCCCCCCACCCCGACGCGTCCCCGGCGCAACCGGTCCCGCCTCAGCCGGCGCCGGCGCCGGCGAGAGCCCGGGCGCCGAGCAGCTCGGCCATGTTGGCCCGGTAGAAACGGTCCTGGTCGGCCGGGGAGACGCCCTCCATGGTCTCTTCGAACTTGGCCAGGGGATCCCGGCCGCCCTCGGGGTGGGGAAAGTCGGTCGAGAACATGAACAGCTCGGGGCCGCCCTGCTCCATCATCCAGCCCACCGGCTCCCCGGCGAAGGGCGTGAACTTGAGGTGGCGGCGCACGTACTCCGACGGCTTGGCCTCAAGGCGCCGCAGGGGCTCTTCGGTCCGGCGGAACGACCGCTGGGCATGGTCGAGCTGGCGCAGCCACGAGACCACCCAGCCCGCCCCCTGCTCGATGCATCCCCCCCGAAGGTCGGGATGACGATCGAACAGGCCGTCGAGGATGAGCGCTCCGAGGAACACCTCGGGGGAGTGGTGGATGGCCAGGTAGTCCTTGGAGCGGATGTTCTCGCCTCCCCCCAGGTGGTCCGTGACGGGCATGTCGTTGTTGTGGAAGGCGGGATCGAGGAGTCTGCCGCCCCCACCCACGTGCAGGACGAAGGGGACGCGGCTGCGCTCGAGCAGCGCCCAGAACTCGTCCAGCGCGGGATGGGTCGGGGCCCGCTCCCCGGCCGCGGTGGACGGGACCATCACCGCGGCGCATCCGGCACCGATCGCCTCCTCGGCAATCACGGTCGCTCGCTCCGGGTCCACCAGGGGGACGAAGGCGACCGGCAGGAGACGGGGATCGTCGGCGCAGAAGCGGGCCATGGCCCGGTTCTGCGCCGAGGAGCCGGCGTACAGGCGGTCCTGGTCCCGGCCGGTGAACATGGCGGAGGCGAAGGTGGCGAACAGCAGTTGGGCGTCGAAGCCGAAGAGGTCCAGCACCCGGCTGCGCTCGGCGGGGTCGAAGCCGCCCATGGCCGACCAGCCCTTGTCGACGAGCAGACGGTCCTCGGCCGCCGCCGCCTCGGCCGGGTCGGAGCGGCGGGCCCGGGCTCGGGCCACGGCGTCGTCGAGCACGGGCCCGAGTGCCTCCATGCCACGCCGGCGCAGCCGGTCCCGCTGGGCCGGGTCGATGAAGTCGTCGAGGAAGTCGGCCAACTCCATCACGTGGCTGTCGGCATCGAGGATCACCCGCTGCCCGGCGTAGGTCATCGCCACCCCCTGGACTCGATCGTCCGCACCGCGTCTCGTAACCCGGTGGCCTCATGTTACCGGCTGCGCCCCCACCACGGCAGGGCCCGGTCCTCCGCTCTCGCCGGGCGTTTCGCCCCTACCCCGACGGCGCCCGGCGCAAGGGCCCTTCGAGAGCGTCCCGAGGGGGACGACGGCTGATCGACGAGGCCCTGGCTCCGGTAGCGCGGGCACCTTACCTGGGACCTGCCACGACGTAGAGCCCATTGGACAACGAATTGAGCGCAGCGACGGTGAGTTGAGACGCGGCCAATCCCTCGTGGTCGCTCGAGGTGTAGTCGTATGTCCCGAGGAGGCCTTCGAAGTTGGTGTTCTCTATGAAGGTGCGGATGCTGCCCGGGTCATAGGCGTCGACTCCATTGGCAGAGCTGGCGAAGAGCTGAACGGCGTCGTACCCCTGCGCATAGGGGGTGAGAGGGCCGTCGAGCCGTGCCTGGTCGAGTGTGCGGAGCACCCGGACACGGAACGACTCCAGGCTCACCGGAACGTGGCGCGAGACCACCAGAGACTTCGACACGATCACCTGGACTCCGTCGACGGCCAAGGTCGGAAGCACCGGAGCGCCCGGCGCGGAGGCGAGGACGGGCAGGGTCGAGCCGGCGCCCCGGCGTGCCGTGAGCAGCGGGGCCAGAATCGATCCGCTGTCGAAGACCACCACTGCGCTCGGGTGCCCCGCGCTGAGGTCGGTCCATGCCGCCGGCGCGGCGGCCCGAGACCCGACGACGAAGGTCGTTGCGTTGACGGTGAGACCGGCCGAGCGGGCGTCGCTCCGGAATGCGGCGGCTCCCTCGGCAGCGACCTTCGAGCTGGAGCGAACGAGGGCAACGCGATCGAGGTGTTGCCGCTTGGCCGCCGCCGCAAGCACGCTGGCCTGGTCCGCCATCGATGATGCGATGGGGAAGGTGTTGGGGAACGCACTGGGCTTGAAGGTCACGGCGAGAGCGGGGTAACTGGCGGCGGTGGTCCCGAGCGCACCTATGTGGTCGACGTTGGCCGGATTATCCAGGGCGAGAAAGGGTCCCACGAGAAACGAGACCTTTTCCTGATTCACCAGGTCCAACAGGGCCTGGTTGTCGACAGCGGGATCGGAGCGATCGTTCTTGTAGAGCAGTTCCAGACACCGATGGGCCGTGAGGACGCCCCCTGAGGCGTTGACCTCGTTGACGCCCAACTCGAGGCCCAGCAACTGGGCACGCCCGGCCACGCTGTCCGACCCGCTCAGAGGAAGGGAGGCGCCCACCTCCACGACGGCCGAGGTGTCGCAGTGCCCTTCAACCGGATAGACGGTCGTGGGCACACCCAAGCGGGGCGCGGTGTGGCAGCCGGTCAAGACCATGGCGGCCACGGCCACCCCAACCAGGCCGACCACGGCATCGCGGGGGCGACGCCTCACGGGGTGGCGACTCCGAGATATGACTCGATCACCTGCGGATGATTCAGGACGTCCTCTGGATTCCCGGTCGTGACGACGGCGCCGACGTCGAGGGCGATCGCCCGATCGGCCAACTGGCGCAACAGGCCCATGTCGTGCTCAATGAGGATCATCGAACAGTCGAGGCGACGCTTGGTGTCGAGCAGGACCGGTGCCATGGCTTCGGTCTCGGCCTGGGCCAGGCCGGCGGACGGCTCGTCGAGCAGGACGATGCTCGGGCCCATGGCGATGATCACCGCCAACTCGAGCAGGCGTCGCAAACCCGTCGAAAGATCGGAGGTCAGTTGATCCGAGTATTGCGCCAGCCCGAGCGGCTCGAGGATCTCATCGGCAGCCCGTCGCATGCGGCGCTCGGATCGGCGCACGTGCGGCAGGCACAACATGGCTGTGGCCGCCCCGGGAGAGGAGGTGTGGTGGGAGATCGCCATGATGACGGACTCGTGCACCGTGAGGCCCGGCCACAGCCGGGCGGCCTGGAACGAGCGACCGAGCCCGTGCTCCGCTCTCCGATAGGCGGGCCAGGACGTGATGTCGTCCTCCCCCATGGTGATCCGCCCCCGGTCGGAGCGCTGCTCGCCCGAGAGCAATTCGAAGATGGTCGTCTTGCCGGCACCGTTGGGCCCGAGCAGGCCTAGGATCTCGCCCCGGTAGAGGTCGAGGTCGACACTGTCGACCGCCACCACCCCGCCAAACTGCCGGTGGAGGCCACGTGCCGACAACACGGCGTCGTGAGCGTCGAGAGGTGCGTAGGCCGCCGGCGCCAGGTCTGCACTGTGGGCGCTGACCGCCGGGGTGGGGTCGGACGACGCATCGTTGACTCCACCCAGGAGCACGGCCCGGACGATGTCCTGGCGCTCGAGCAGGTCGGCCGTCGACCCGGAGAAGACCACCTGGCCCTTCTCCATGAAGATGGCCCGATCGCAGAGCCGGAGGGCGAGGTTGATGGACTGCTCGACCAGGATGATGGCGGTGCCGCGATCGTGGATGCCCTTGACGATGCCCAGCAGATTCTCGATGACGGTGGGGGCGAGCCCCAGGGAGAGCTCGTCGATGATCAGGAGCTTTGGTTGGGCGATGAAGGCCATGGAGAGACTGAGCATCTGCTGCTCTCCTCCCGAGAGTGAGCCCGCCGGGGTGTGCCAGCGGCGGGACAGCGCGGGGAAGTAGTCGAGCACCGTCTGCGTCGCCCGAGCCAGGTCCTGGTCGTCGGCGTCGTAGAGCCATCCGGCCACCCGCAGGCACTCGGCCACGGTGAGCCCGGGGAAGGTGCCGCGACCTCCGGGCACCTGCAGGATGCCAGCCCCGGTGATCCGGTGGGCCTCGTAGGTGGTGATGGCCGTGCCCTCGAACATGACCTCCCCGGCGGTCGGCACCACCAGGCCGGAGATGGCCCGCATGAGCGTGGACTTGCCGGCGCCGTTGGTGCCGAGCACCGCCACCATCTCGCCGTCGCCCACATCGAGGTCCACGCCGAAGAGGACCTGGACGCCGTCATAACCGGCATCGAGCGAGCGGATCATGAGGAGATGGCCCATCCCGTCGGCCCGTTCCCGGCGCACGGTGGCATCCGCCACCTCGGTGATCTTGCGCTTGGCGATGTCCTCGGCCACGAATCGGGAGGCGGAACGAAGCAGCGACGCGCCGATGACGAACAGCGGGACGAAGACCCAGAACGAGGCGCGGTAGCCGAAGGCATTGGTGATGAGGGAATTGATGGTGGGGACGCCGCTGGGGGCACCGATGAGGAGGACGCCGAAGGTCAGCCAGACCGTGGAGAGCCCGAAGCCCAAGGTGAGCATGCGGGTCGGCAGCGCCACCGAGAGCATGGCGTACACACCGGCGATCACCACGGCGGAGGCGCTGGCGAAGACCAGCTGCGCGGCATAGGCGGCGGCCACGTCGGGCGCCAGGGCCAGGCAGGCTGCCCCGGCGGCGGCGGCCACGGCCAGCCAGGCGATGATCCGCATCGCCTTTCCCGGGTCGGCGGCGATGCGCCGGGGCAGGACCACCACGCCGATGACCAGGCCGATGACCGCTCCCGGCTCGGCCAGGCCGAAGAGCAGGGCGCGGTGCGCCGCGTCCTGGTGGAAGACGTTCTCGTAGTACGCGGTGGCGTAGAACGTGAGGCCGAGCACGGTCCCCAGCAGGAACGGGAGCGAGTAGTAGATCAGGCGAAGGGATCGGGTGGTGGCGATCACCCGGGCGGCCTCGGGCACCGTGGCCCGCTCGGCCGGAGGTTCGGGGCGGTCAGGGTCGCGTCCCGGGAGGCCCCCGGCAGGGTCCGGGAGCCGGGCGGCCACCACCACGAAGACGAGGGCACCGGCCGCCAGGACGAAGAACGACG
This sequence comes from Acidimicrobiales bacterium, assembly GCA_052148295.1. GTDB lineage: Bacteria > Actinomycetota > Acidimicrobiia > Acidimicrobiales > RAAP-2 > Bog-473. Next base: position 1,827 of record JBKQIP010000092.1, on the reverse strand, counting down.
CCTGCCAGCCGAAGGCGTAGGCCAGGGTCCCCACCATGAGCGGGCACAGCGTGAGGCCGAACACCAGGGCCGCCCGCTGGGCCAGTATCACCCGCGGTCGCAGGCTGACCGGGTAGTAGTCGCACAGGAGGGAGTTCTGAGTCGAGGTCAGCGCGCCGCCGCCCAGCACCACCCCGATGGCGCCGGCGTAGAGCAGGATCTGGTTGGGGTACACGCCGGCCAGCCACAGGACGGCGGCGGCGGCGGTGAAGAATCCGCCCGCCCCGACCAGGACCCTGGTCCGCGTGGTCTGGTTGGCCACCAGGGCCAAGGCGAAGTCGGGGCCGAGGCCGGTCTGCAGTTGCTGGACGGCGACCAGGGCCAGGATGGAGAGCGCCTGGTGGTAGGCGTCCTGCATCCCGGGCAGCACGAGGACGAAGGTCAGGGCGCTCATGGGCAGGATGGCGCCCAGGCCCATGACGGCGACCAATGGGCGCGGCGAATATGTCCCGGTGAGGCGCGAGGGCCTCCGTGCGGACGGTGGGGGGTGGGTGGGGTCAGCCATGGGCGCCCGGATCGAGGCCGATGGTGAGCACGTGGGCGGTCTGGCGATCCACCGAGCCGGGCCGCGGCGTCCCCTCGTCCGGTGATGTGCCGGCCCCGCCTGTTCCCTCATCCGGCCGGCGCCAGATCCCGGCCGCGGTGATCCCGCGGCGGCGGGCCACCACGCGCAAGAGCTCGTCCCGGCCGCGGTTGAGGAGCCCGCCGATGCCTTCGGGCAGGAAGAGCAGGAGGAGCAGGATGCCCAACCCGTTGACCAGCTGGGCGTAGCCGGCCGGGAGGTAGTACTGGGCCCCCCACACCACCACGGCGCCCAGGATGACGCCCGGCATGGAGCCCAGGCCGCCGATGACCACCATGGAGAACATGGTGATGTTGATGTCCGCGGTGAAGGACCCGCTGTTGATGCCCTGTTGCTGGACGGCGAAGAGCGAGCCGGCGAACCCGGCGATGCCTCCGGAGATGGCGAAGGCCAGCAACTTGTAGCGGGTGGTGTTGACGGCGACTGCCCGCGCCGCCGGCTCGTTGTCGCGAGTGGCGATGAGGTCCCGGCCCGTCCTGCTCTGGCGAAGCGAGCGCACCGCCAGGAGGACCAGGAAGAAGCCAGCCAGGCAGAAGTAATAGATCTGGGAGTCGGAGTTCAAGACGCTCGCTCCGAACAGCGTGGGGCGGTTGGCCTCGGTGGTGACGAACCAGGGCAGGTAATTGGGTTGCAGGAAGTACGACGAGGCGGTGACTCCGAAGGCCAGGGTGGTCACGGCCAGGAACGGCCCGGACATGCGCAGGGCCGGGAGCCCGATGAACAGCGATATCAGGGCGCCGACGACGACTCCCACCGCCAGCGCGGCGAAGAAGTCCCACCCGTGGCGGGAGTAGAGGACCATCGTGGTGGCGCCCCCCATGCCGGCCAGCCCGAATTGCCCGAGTGAGATCTGTCCCGTCCATCCCGTCAGCACCAGCAGCGAGAGCCCGACGATGGCGTAGATCACGATGAGCGAGGCCAGATAGGTCTGGCTGTCGCTGAGCAGCAGCGGGAGCAGGGCCACCGCGGCCACGAAGGCCACCTTCATGACCCGGAGGGTCCAGCGCACCTCGGGCAGACCGGCCAGCTGGCGGGGGATGGGCCGTACCGAGGCCACGTAGCGCCAGCTCGACTGCTCGCCCTCGGTGACCCGCGAGCGTGAGCGCCGCTGCACGAGGAGGGCCACGACGATGACGACCACCAGCGAGGCGTCTACGTAGGTCGTGTTGGCGTACGTCCAGGTGGCTGCGGCGTCGAACACGCCG
>JBKQIP010000091.1:0-25583 GCA_052148295.1 Acidimicrobiales bacterium | reverse complement strand
GACGGAGACCGGCTCGCGGGGTATCGGTATGTTGGGGACGTCGTTGTCGGGCAGGCTGAACAGGTCGGTGTCGATCACGCCGGGGTAGACGACCATCACCTTGACCCCGCTCTCCCAGATGTCGAGCGCCATGGCCTCGGAGAACACGGTGAGGGCCGCCTTCGAGGCGTCGTAGGCCGCCTCCCCCGGTGCACTCAGCGTGGCCGCCACGGAGGAGATGTTGACGATGGTGCCCGAACCCCGGGCCAGCATCTGGGGGAGGAGCGCCATGGTGAGGCGCATGGGCGACAGGTAGTTGATGTGCATGACCTGGGTGATGGTCTCGATGTCGAGGGCCGTGACCGATCGCCGTTTGGGAATGCCGGCGTTGTTCACCAACAGGTCGACGCCCCCGAAGGCGTCGAGCACGTCGACGGCCAACCGGTCCACGGCGTCGTCGTCGGCCAGGTCCACCGCCCACATGCGACTGTCGGGCGAGTGCTCCATGCAGCGTCCGACCACATCGGCCAGCCGGTCGGCCCGACGGGCGCAGATGCCGACGATCGCCCCCCGCGCCGCCAGGGCCTCGGCCAGGCCGGCCCCGATGCCCGAGGACGCCCCGGTGACGAGTGTGCGGCAGCCGGTCAGTTCCAATCCCATCATCCACCCCTTTCGTGCACGCCTCCCCGGGTCGACGCCGGCGGGAGCCCTGTGGCGCTCACACTAGGCAGACCCGAGGCCTGCCGGCGTTGACGAATTATTGACGCCGGTGTCGTTCCCGTTGATCACCGGTTGACACCGGACGCCCCACCATGGGTCCCATGGCAGATCTCCTCTCGGTGCTCGGGTTCCTGGCTTTCGCCCTCGTCATGCTGGGCCTGATCTGGGCCCTGGACCGGGTATGACCTGGGTCCAGGGGCTCCTCCTCGCCATCTCCGTGGTGATGTTCCTCTACCTGGGCGTCGCCATGTTCAAGCCCGAGAAGTTCTGACGTGGGCCTCACCTGGACCCTCGTCACCCTGGTCATCGCGCTGGGGCTGACCTGGCGGTACCTCGGCTCGTACATGGCCGCCCTCTTCGACGGCCGGGTGCACTTCCTGGCCTGGGCCGAGCGGCCGGTCTACCGCCTGCTCGGGACCAGCCCCCAGCAGGAGCAGAACTGGAAGCGCTATGGCGCCTCCATGATCATCTTCACCACGCTGGCCATGGCGATCACCTACCTGATCATACGGATCCAGGGGTCGCTGCCCCTCAACCCCCAGCACGTCGACGCCGTCTCCCCGGCGCTGAGCTTCAACACCGCCGGGTCGTTCGTCACCAACACCAACTGGCAGAACTACGGCGGCGAGGAGACGATGTCGTACTTCTCCCAGATCGGCGCGCTGACCTTCCAGCAGTTCGTCAGCCCGGCCATCGGCATCGCCGTGGCCATCGCCATGGTGCGCGGGTTCTCCCGGCGCAATTCCCCGACCATCGGCAACTTCTGGGTCGACATGACCCGGGCCGTCCTCTACATCTTCATCCCGATCGCCTTCGTGTTCGGGATCGTCTTCGTCGGGCAGGGGGCGGCGCAGACCCTGGCCGGGACCGCGAGCATCCACGACGTGCTGAACGGGATCACCCAGACCATCGCCCGCGGCCCGATCGGGTTCATGGAGTCCATCAAGCAGCTGGGGAACAACGGTGGCGGGTTCCTCAATGCCAACTCGGCCACGCCCTACGAGAACCCGACCGGCCTCACCGACTGGTTGTCGATCTACCTGCTCCTCGCCGTCCCGTTCGCCCTCACCTACACCTTCGGGAAGATGGTGGGCAGCGTCCGCCACGGCGCCGCCCTGCTGGCCGCCATGGTGATCATCTTCGCCGTGTGGGTCGGGGGTGCCGCCTACGCCGAGCACGGGCAGAACCCGGCGGTGCAGGCGGCCGGGGTGCACTCGACGGTGGGCAACACCGAGGGCAAGGACGTGCGCTTCGGCGACACCACCAGCGCCGTGTTCGGGGTGGCCTCGACCAGCACGTCCACCGGCTCGGCGGACGGCTCCTACGACCAGTTCACCCCCATGGGGGGGTTCTTCCTCCTCACCGGCATGATGCTCGGGGAGGTGACGCCGGGGGGCACCGGCAGCGGTCTGTACACCATCCTCATCTACGCCATCATCGCCGTCTTCATCGGCGGCCTGATGATCGGGCGAACACCGGAGTACCTGGGCAAGAAGATCCAGGCCAAGGAGATCAAACTGGCTGGCCTCGGGGCCCTGGTCATGCCCTTGATCGTGCTCGTCTTCACGGCCATCGCCGTGTCGGTGCACGCCGGCCGGATCGGCCCGGAGAACGGCGGCCCCCACGGGTTCACCGAGATCCTCTACGGGCTGACCTCGCAGGGGAACAACAACGGCTCGGCCTTCGACGGGCTGAGCGGCAACTCCGCCTTCTACAACATCGTCGGGTGGATCGACATGATGATCGGCCGCTACGGCATCATGATCCCGGCCCTGGCCCTGGGCGGTGTGCTGGCCGCCAAGAACGTGGTGCCCGAGTCGCTGGGCACCTTCCGCACCGACAACACCATGTTCGTCGGCCTCACCATCGGAGTGATCGTGATCATCGGTGGCCTCACCTTCTTCCCCGCCGTCGCCCTCGGCCCCATCGTCGAGCAGCTCAGCCACGGGCAGTTCTTCTCATGACCGTGACCACCACCCAACCGGGTCAGTCGCCGCCCCCCGCCGAGGCCCACGGCGTGGCCCAGGCCCGGGGTCTCTTCGACGGCGAGATCCTGCGCCAGGCCCTGATCGACTCCATCGCCAAGCTGAACCCGGCCACGCAGATCCGCAACCCCGTCATGTTCGTGGTGCTGGTGGGATCGATCATCACCTTCGTGGAGGCCATCGCCCACCCGAGCGTCTTCACCTGGTCCATCACCATCTGGCTGTTCCTGACGGTCATCTTCGCCAACTTCGCCGAGGCCATGGCCGAGGGCCGGGGCAAGGCCCAGGCCGACACGTTGCGCCGGATGCGCTCGGAGACCGAGGCCCGGCGCCTCAACCCCGACGGGACCGAGGAGCTGGTGCCGGCGGCCGAGCTGGCCAAGGGGGACCTGGTGGTCTGTGAGGCCAACGACCTCATCCCCTCCGACGGCGAGATCGTCGAGGGCATCGCCTCGGTCGACGAGTCGGCCATCACCGGCGAGTCGGCCCCGGTGATCCGCGAGTCGGGGGGAGACCGCTCGGCCGTCACCGGCGGGACCAAGGTCCTCTCCGACCGCATCGTGGTCCGCATCACCGCCGAGCGCGGTCAGACCTTCCTCGACCGCATGATCACCCTGGTCGAGGGGGCCAACCGCCAGAAGACCCCCAACGAGATCGCCCTGACCATCCTGCTGGCCGTGCTCACCATCATCTTCATCCCGGTCGTGGTGTCGCTCCAGGCGTTCGGCGCTTACGCCGGGGGCACCGTCTCGGTGGTCATTCTGGTCTCGCTGCTGGTGTGCCTCATCCCCACCACCATCGGCGCCCTGCTCTCGGCCATCGGCATCGCCGGTATGGACCGGCTCGTCCAGCGCAACGTGCTGGCCATGAGCGGCCGGGCCGTGGAGGCCGCCGGCGACGTCCAGACCCTGCTGCTGGACAAGACCGGCACCATCACGCTCGGCAACCGCATGGCCTCGGACTTCTTCCCGGTCGGGGGTCACTCCGAGCGGGACGTGGCCGACGTGGCGCAGCTGGCCTCCCTGGCCGACGAGACGCCCGAGGGCCGCTCCATCGTCGTGCTGGCCAAGGAGCGCTTCGACATCCGGGAACGCCAGCTCGAGGGCGAGCACGCTTTCGTCCCCTTCTCGGCCACCACCCGCATGTCCGGCCTCGACGTGGCGGAGCGCCAGATCCGCAAGGGTGCGGCCGACTCGGTCAAGCGGTGGGCGACCGAGCAGGGCGGGACGACGCCCGAGGACCTCGACGCCCTGGTCGAGCGCGTCTCGCGGGCCGGGTCCACCCCGCTGGTGGTGGCCGACGGCCCCGACATCCTCGGCGTCATCGAGCTCAAGGACGTGGTCAAGCAGGGCATCCGGGAGAAGTTCGACGAGATGCGTTCCATGGGCATCCGCACGGTGATGATCACCGGCGACAACCCCCTGACCGCGGCGGCCATCGCCCAGGAGGCCGGGGTCGACGACTTCCTGGCCGAGGCCACCCCCGAGGCCAAGATGGCGCTGATCAAGTCCGAGCAGGAGGGCGGGAAGCTGATCGCCATGACGGGCGACGGCACCAACGACGCCCCTGCCCTGGCCCAGGCCGACGTCGGGGTGGCCATGAACACGGGGACCACGGCGGCCAAGGAGGCCGGCAACATGGTCGACCTCGACTCCAACCCCACCAAGCTCATCGACGTCGTCGAGATCGGCAAGCAGCTCCTCATCACCCGGGGCTCGCTCACCACCTTCTCCATCGCCAACGACGTGGCCAAGTACTTCGCCATCATCCCGGCGCTCTTCGTGGCCACCTATCCCCAGATAGAGCCGCTCAACATCCTCCGCCTCCACACCCCCCAGAGCGCGGTGCTGTCGGCCGTCATCTTCAACGCCCTGGTGATCGTGGCGCTGATCCCGCTCGCTCTGCGGGGCGTGAAATTCCGCCCGGCCGGCTCGGCCGCCATCCTGCGCCGGAACGTGTGGATCTACGGCGTGGGGGGGATCATCGTCCCCTTCATCTTCATCAAGCTCATCGACATGATCCTCGTCGCCCTGCACGCATACTGATGGAGACCCTTTGATGCTCGTCCACATCCGTCGCTCGATCGTCCTCTGCGTGGTCCTCATGGTCCTGACCTTCGCCTACGCCCTCGCCGGCACCGCCGTCGCCCAGGTGTTCTTCAAGCATCAGGCCGACGGGTCGCTCACCTCCAACGGCTCCACGCTGATCGGACAGAACTGGTCCATCACGCGGTGCCCGGGGCACCCGCTCGGCAGCTGCGTGTTCCAGGGCCGTCCCGACGCCCTCGGACCCTACGCCAGCCCCACGTTCAACCCCAACGAGCACCCCGGGGACGACCCCCTGGTGAGCAACGGCCTGACCCAGAGCACCAAGGTGGCCTGCTCGTTCCCCACCACGTCGTCCAAGGAGGTGCGCGACATCCCCGGGGAATCCGCCGGGACCAGCCTCGGGCCGCGGTCCGCCGAGCTGAAGTCGTACACCGAGTGCCTGGTCGCCTACTGGAAGGCACGGGGCGTCAACCCGACCCCCGACCTGGTGACCACCTCGGGCAGCGGGTACGACCCCGACATCTCGGCGGCCGATGCCACCGCCGAGATCCCGATGGTCTCGCGGTCCACCGGCATCGCGCCGTCGGCCCTGCGCACGCTCATCGCCCGGGAGAACAACGGCGCGCAGCTGGGCTTCCTCGGCAGCAGCTACATCAACGTCCTGCAGCTCAACGAGGCGTTGGCCAAGCTGAAGACGTGACCGTCACCGCCCTGTCGGCGGTCGTGCCTCGTGTGCGCACGACCGTGGCGGGACGGATCATCGCGGTGCGGGCCTACAGCCGGCCCTGGACGCGCTGCGACGTCGAGCTCAGCGACGGGACGGGCAGCGTCGTGCTCCGCTTCATGGGGCGGGCCGAGCTGCCGGGCCTGGTGGCCGGGGCCACGCTCGTGGCGGAGGGCACGCCGGGGTTGGAGGAGGGCGCGCTCATCATCCGCAACCCGCTCTATCGCCTCACCGCCGACGGAGCGCACCCCGGATGACGCTCACCCCTCGTCGGCGTCGGCCACCAACTGGTAGCCGATGCCCGGAATGGTGCGCAGGATCCTGCCGTCGTCGTCGCCCAGCTTCTTGCGCAGCCGGTGGGCATAGACGCGGACGTAGTTCGACTCCGCCCCGTAGCCCGGCCCCCACACGTCCTTGAGAATCATGTGGTGGGTGCAGACCTTGCCGGCGTGGCGGGCCAGGTAGGCCAGCAGGTCGAATTCCCGACCGGTCAGGGGCAGCACCGTCCCGCGCCGCGTGGCCATGTGGTGGACCAGGTCGACCTCGAGCCGGCCCACCTCGAGGGTGGTCAAGGGGGCGGACCCGTCACCCGGCGGAGCGGCGTGGCGCACGGCGACGCGCAGACGGGCCTCGAGCTCCGCCATCCCGAACGGCTTGGTGATGAAGTCGTCGGCGCCTCCGTCGAGCGCCTCGACCTTGCGGTGCTCGTCGCCGTAGGCCGACAGGACGACGATGGGGACGGCGGAGAACTCCCGGATGCGCCGGCAGACGTCGAGTCCGTCGAGGTCGGGGAGTCCCAGGTCCAGGATCACCAGGTCCGGATGGAGCAGTGCCACCTGCGCGATGGCGTCGCTCCCCGAGGACGCCGTCACCACGTCGTCTCCCCGGGCCGTCAGCCCGATGCGGAGGGCCTTGACCAGCGAGGGATCGTCGTCCACCACCAGCACCTTCGTCATGCCGCGCTCGGGTCACACACCGGCGGGGACGCTCGCGGCGGCGGGCACGGTGAAGACCACCCGGGCACCCCGGGTCACGTGCGGGTCGATCCAGATGGTGCCGCCGTGCGCCTCCACGAAGGCCTTGGCGATGGTCAGGCCCAGCCCGGCCCGGCCGCCGCCACCGTGCTCGCTGAACATCTCGAAGACCTGATCCCGTCGATCCGCCGCGATGCCCGGGCCCTCGTCGGTCACCGCGATCTCGACCATGGGGCCGTCGGTGCCGCCCGCCGCCCGGGCGTCGATGCGGATCGGGGTCCCCCCGGGAGCCAGGCGGGCTGCGTTCTCGAGCAGATTGGCCAGCACCTGCCCGATCAGGACGTGGTCGATCTGCAGGAGGGGCAGGTCGGGCGCCTCGTCGACGGCCACTCGCGACGGTGGCACCAGCCCGCTGACGGCGTCGAGCGCTTCGCCCACCAGCTCGTCGAAGGGGACCTGGGACGCATGCGGGGCAAGCGTGCCCGACTCGATGCGGGTCATGTCGAGCAGGTTGGTGACCAGCCGCGCCAGCCGGTCCGACTGGAGCTCGATGAGCTCGAGCAGGTCGGCGCGGTCAGCTGCCCCCAGGCCGCCGCGATCCTGGCGCAGGCTGGACACCGCGGTCTTGACCGAGGCCAGGGGCGTGCGCAGGTCGTGGGAGACGGCTCCCATCATGGCCCGGCGCCACCGGTCGATCTCCTCGAGCAGGCGGCTGCGCAACACCTGCTCCTGGAGCTGCGCCCGCTCGACGGCCAGCGCGGCCTGGTTGGCAAAGGTGCCGAGCAGGGCCCGGTCCTGGCGGGCGAACCGCACCTCTTCGAGCACCAGCAACCCCACCGGGCGGTTGCTGGCCACCAGGGCCACCGCCACCCGGCTGGGCATCACCCCGCCGGGCAGCCCGAGGGAGCGCGTCTGGCCCGACCCGGCGACCAGCGACTCGAGGTCGTCGTCGGAGAGCTCCGCCCCGGCCCGGGCGGCCACCGACAGTGACGGCTTGCCGGGTGCCGCCTCGTCGCCGGTGTCCGGCAGGAGCAGGGCGGTCCAGCGGGGCGCGAACAGGGCTTGCACGCTGGCCGTGATGTGCTCGAGCAGTTGGGGGAGCGTCAGCTCGCCGATCAGGGCCTGGGAGAGCTCGAAGAGCCGGGCGGCGTCCGCTTCACGCCGGAACGCCTCCTGTCGTGCCGACTGCAGATTGGTCACCACCCGCGCCACCATGAGCACCACCGCCACGTAGACGACCAGGGCGATCCAGTTCTGCGGCGCACGGACGGTCAGGGTGCCGTAGGGGGGGAGGAAGGCGATGTCATAGAGCAGGAACCCCGCGACGGCTCCCACGGCGCCGGGGACGAAACCCCCCACGACGACGCCGAGGACGACCGGGATCACGAAGACCAGGGCGGGCGTGGCGATGCTGAGATGAGCCCGGAAGGGCAGCATCACGAGCAGCAGCGCGACCAGTCCGACCAGGGCCACGATGGTGCCCACCACGGCTCGCCTGTACGCTCCGTTGGTGGCCTGCATGCTCGGCATCGCGACTGTCACAGCCTCCCGGCGACCCTCATCGCCCCTCCCCGAGTGTACCGATGACCCCCGCCGGTCACGGGCGTGATCGATCGATGACGAACACCACCACCGACCACGACGACGAGCAGGTGCGCCCGGCTGGACGGTTCCGGGTGTACCTCGGCGCCGCGGCCGGCGTGGGCAAGACCTGCGCCATGCTCGACGAGGGGTGGCGCCGCTTCCAGCGTGGGGCCGACGTCGCGGTGGGGTTCGTGGAGACGCACCATCGCCCGTACACCATCGCCCAGCTCCGTGACCTTCCGGTCATCCCCCGCAAGCAGGTCGAGTACCGCGGATCGAGTTGGGAGGAGATGGACCTCGACGCCGTACTGGCCCGCGCCCCCGAGGTGGTGCTGGTCGACGAGCTGGCCCACACCAACGTGCCGGGATCCGGGGTCAACGAGAAGCGATGGCAGGACGTGCTGGCCATGCTCGACGCCGGGGTCGCGGTGATCACCACCGTCAACATCCAGCACGTCGAGTCGCTGGCCGACGCGGTGGAGCGGATCACCGGGGTCACCATCGGCGAGCGCGTCCCGGACTGGGTCGTGCGCCGGGCCGACCAGCTCGAGTTGATCGACTCGTCGGCCGACCAGCTGCGCCGCCGCATGCTGCACGGCAACATCTATCCCACGGCCAAGGTGCATGCGGCTCTGTCGGGCTTCTTCCGCATGGAGAACCTGGTGGCGCTGCGCGAGCTCTCGCTGCGCTTCGTCGCCGACGAGACCGAGGAGGAGCTTCTCGAGTTCCTGCGCTCCCGCGGCCACCAGACGGCGGGCGAGGTGTGGGACACGGCTGAGCGCATTCTGGTGGCGGTGACCGGCGCGCCGGGCAACGACACCGTCATCCGTCGTGCGGCGCGTATCGCCGCCCGCTCCAAGGCGGAGCTGCTCGTGCTCCACGTCGACGCCAGCGACGCCGAGACCAAGCGGGCCGACACCGGCACCCTGCAGGAGCTGGCGCACGACGTCGGAGCGGACTGGCTGACCGCGCAGGGGGAGGACGTGGCCTCGACCATCGTGGCCACCGCGGTCGAGCACCAGATCACGCAGATCGTGTTGGGGACGTCGAAGCGCTCCCGCTGGCAATCCATGACCCGCGGGGCCATCATCCAGCAGATTCTGCGCCGGGCGGCCGACGCCGGGATCGACGTGCACGTCATCGCCCGCCGGACCGGCCGCAACGGCCGGCCGGCGGAGGCCTACGAGGAGGAGTCCTGACCCGATCGGGGACGTCCCGCCGGAGCGGCGCCTCCTCGGGCCGCCCCCCCGCCCGACCGTTCGCTATGTTGGGCCCGAAGGCCGCAACGAGCCGGGAGAAGCGGGGAGGATGACGATGGCCAGTGCCGAACAGGTGGTGCGGGAATTCTGCGCCGCGGTGAGCCAGCGCGACGCCGACGTGCTCCGCCCCTACTTCTCCGATGACGTGGTGTACCACAACATCCCGATGGACCCGGCCGAGGGTATCGAGGCGACCATGGCGGTCATCGACATGTTCCTCGGCATCTGCGAGGCGTTGGCGTTCGAGATCCACCACCTCTCCAGTGACGGCGACACGGTGCTGACCGAGCGGACCGACACCTTCACCATGGGGGGGAAGACGGCGCCCCTCCCCGTCATGGGCGCCTTCCACGTGCGCGACGGGAAGATCACCGCATGGCGGGACTACTTCGACATGGGTCAGGTGACCGCCATCTTCAACCTGGCGTAGGCGGGGCGGCTACAAGCCGCAGGAGAACCGCGAACTCCAGGGCGACCAGCCGTACTCGTTGTACAGCCGCAGCGCCAGGGCGTCCTGCACGCTGGCCGCCGCCTGGTAGGGCCAGCCCGAGTAGCCGAAGGACTGCCAGGTGCTGAGCAGGATGCCGTACGCGCCCGAAGGCGCGGCCGGATCGTTGTAGCGGTCGCCGGACTCGGCGGTCCGGATGCAGGCCCAGTCGGCCGTGTCGGTGCTGGTGCTGTCGCTCACGGGCACCGGTGGGGCCGCCGCCACGGGCGTCGCGGCCACGGGCGCCGCCGCCACGGGTGTCGCGGCCGGTGTGGCCGGTGTGGCCGGTGTGGCCGGTGTGGCCGCCGGTGCGGCCTTCATCGGGAAGTGGCTGGTGCCCACGTCGATGACCGGCCCGAAGATCGTGTGCACCAGGACGGGCACGGCCAGTGTGGCCAGTTGCGAGGTGGACGGCGTGGGGGCGGGGTGTGCCGCCGATACCCGTACCACGTTCGGAGCCGAGGCCCCGGGTGTGCTGCCAAGTGAGATGAAAAAGACTGTGGTCAAACAAGTGACGGCGATCGCCGTCGATAGTGCAATGCGGATCCGCACGGCACCTCCCTTCGTCTGGGCGCGCGGACGCGCCAGGCTCTGCTCGGTGGAGGGCGGGCTCCGGCCATTGCATACGCGCCCCGATCGGAGAGCGGGAAGGCGTCGTCCGGTCTGGCATATCGCCGCAGGGTGTGCGGCCGGTGGTGTGAAGGCCCGGGGTGTGTCCTCGGTGTGTCCTCGCTTCGATGTCCTCGGGCCCGCCCGGTGTGCGGGCAGGCCGAGACCCCGACTGGTCTGTGGTGGGGACTGATCGACATCACTTTCTCGATGCAGCCGAGCTTCCGGCTGCACTATGGACGAGAAAGTCCGATCAGGCTTTGCGCCGGAGAATGTAGCAGGATGCACCCGGCCACTCGGGTCATCCCGGAAAAAAAGCTTTTGACCTGGGTATTCAAGGCGACGATTTGTGATACGATTCACAATCGGCCTGACGAAGTGGCCCTATTTACCTCAATCTTATGCTCCGGAATGTGCTCCCTTTGTACCAAGGAGAGTCCCCCTTGACCTGCGGTTTTCCGCCGTTTGAGAGACGTCGACCCCGCCGCCGTGCACGAGGGGGAGCGGGTTGCCATATGGTCCCGGACCGAGACCGGGAAGTCCCCGGTGCCGATGGAGGTGAGTGGTCCATGGATCCCGTCCCGCCCGAGGTGGCCCCGCTGGACGGCTTCACGGTCGCCGGGCTCATCCGCCGCCTGGCGCAGGCACAGCCCGATCACGAGATGCTGGTGGCGGGACCGGTACGGCGCACCTGGTCGGAGGAGTACCGGTTGGCCTGCCGGGTCGCCCAGGCCTGCCGGCGCGACGGGGTGGCGGCCGGCGATCGTGTGGCGCTCCTCGACCGGAACGGCCTGCCCTACTTCGACGTCCTCTTCGGCGGCGCACTGATCGGCGCGGTCAACGTGGCCGTCAATTGGCGCCTGGCTCCTCGCGAGATGGCCGAGATCATCGACGACGCCGCCGCGCGCGTCCTGGTCGTCCACGCGGACTACCTGGCCGCCGTGTCCACCATGGGCGCCCTGCCGGCCGTGGAGCGCATCGTCGTGGTGGATGACCCCGGCGCGCCGGGCTCACCGTGCGCGGACCCCCGCGCCATCCCTTACGCGCACTGGCTCGACGGCTGTGCCGAGAGCGACCCCGGCCATGTGGGGCGGCCCGACGAGGTCAGCCTGCAGCTCTACACGTCGGGGACGACGGGGCTCCCCAAGGGGGTCATGCTGACCAACGCCAACCTCTCCACCGCCGTGTCCGAGGCCGGTCGCACCTTCAGCATCTCCGCCGACACGGTGAGCCTGGTGGCCATGCCGCTGTTCCACATCGGCGGCTCGGGGTGGGCCCTCTGCGGCATGTCGCGCGGGGGGCGCTCGGTGATCCTGCGTGACGTCGACCCGGGGGTGCTGCTCCAGCTCATCGAGCGGGAGGGCATCTCGGAGATGTTCGTGGTGCCGGCCGTGTTGATGATGCTGCTGGCGACGCCGTCGCTCGAGACGACCGACCTCTCCAGCCTGCGGCACGTCTTCTACGGGGCGTCGCCCATCTCCGAGGATGTCCTGGTCCGCTGCATGGACGCCTTCGCCTGCGGGTTCAACCAGGTGTACGGACTGACCGAGACCACCGGGGCCATCACCGCCCTGCGGGCCGGCGACCACGATCCCGAGGGGCCGCGCCGGTACCTCCTGCGCTCGGCCGGCCGGCCCCACGACGGTGTCGAGATCCGGATCGTCGACCCCGATTCCCGCCTCGACTGCGGGCCGGGACAGGTGGGGGAGATCTGGACGCGGTCGGCCTACAACATGGCGGGCTACTGGGGGAAGCCGGCCGAGACGGCGGACACCGTGGGTGCCGACGGCTGGCTGCGGACCGGCGACGCCGGGTACCTCGACGACGAGGGGTATCTCTACCTGCACGACCGGATGAAGGACATGATCATCAGCGGCGGCGAGAACGTGTACCCGGCGGAGGTGGAGAACGTCCTCCTGTCCCATCGGTGCGTGGCCGATGCCGCCGTCATCGGCGTGCCCGATGCGCGCTGGGGCGAGACGGTCAAGGCCATCGTCGTACCCGCCGCCGGCATCGCGTTCGACGAGGAGGACGTCATGGCCCACTGTCGCGCCAATCTGGCCCGCTACAAGGCACCCACCTCGGTGGACCTCACCGACGCGCTGCCCCGCAACCCGTCGGGAAAGATCCTCAAGCGCGAGCTGCGCGCGCCCTTCTGGGCCGACCGGGACCGCCACATCAACTGAGACCGGCGACGGTCGGCGCCCGCACGGCCCGGGGCGGCGGGCCCTCACCCGAAGGTGAAGTCGTACGCCGCGACCCCGGGGCTGAAGACCAGGGTCAACGTGCCGCTCTGGAGGACCGTGCCGGTGAGGAGCGGGTAGAGCCGGGGCACGCCACCCACCTCGATGGTGGAGAGGTGGCGACCGTCGAGGGAGACGTCCACCGTCCCGGTCCCGCCCATGACCAGGTAGACGTCGTCGGCCGTGACGTTGATGAGGATCGACGCATCGGAGCCGGCCGTGGCCTCCTGCGGGCGGTCGGTCCAGGTCCCGTTGAAGGCGAAGCTCTCGGAGGGGACCGTGGACGGCGCGTGGTACACGATGGCCCGGTTGTCGGCCACGGGCGTGCCCACGTCGTACTCGATCTCCTCGTAGCCCAGATAGCTCTCGGGTGACGTCTGGTTGGTCGGGGTCTTGTCGGCCACGTCGGTGCGGGGCGGGAGGTGGGAGACGCCGTCGGCGGCCAGGAGCTCTCGGATGTTGGACTCCATGGTGGCGTAGCCGCCCTCGCCGAAGTCATAGGCCCGCACCTCCCCGGTGGGGTCGATGAGGTACTCGGCCGGCCAGTACTCGTTGTTGTAGGCGTCCCAGGTGGCGTAGTTGTTGTCGAGGGCGATCGGGTAGTCCACCCCCAGGCTCGCCGCCTCGCTCCGCACGTTGGAGAGGACATGCTCGAAGGCGAACTCCGGCGTGTGCACCCCGACCACGACGAGGCCGTCCTTGCGGTAGTCGCGGTACCAGGCCTCGACATGGGGCAGCGATCGTTGGCAGTTGATGCACGAATAGGTCCAGAAGTCGATCAGGACCACCTTGCCCCGGAGCTGCGCCAGGGTCAGCGGTCGGTCGTGCGGGGTGTTGAGCCAGTCGACGATGCCCGTGAAGTTGGGAGCCCGACCCAGCTTGGGGAGCGCGGTCCGGGTGGCGGGCGCCTTGGCCTGTTTGGTGGCGAAGGCGTTGGCGTGCTCGCCGCTCAGGCGCTCGAGCTGCTTCGAGACGGACGAGCTCCCCTCGATGTGGTTCTCCAGCGCCGAGGTGTACCCGGGGACGGCCCGCTGGAGGGGGTCGAGCAGCCCGAAGGCGATGGCCAGGGCCGTCACCGCCAGGACCGCGCCGGCCACCCGACGGATGGCGGGCAGGTGGCCGCGCAGACGCTTCCATCCCGCGGTGGCCCGCTGGGCGATCACGGCGAAGACCAGCAGGGGGAGCGCGGCTCCGGCGGCGTAGAAGAGGGTGACGAAGAGCGATGCCGCATCCACCCGGTGATTGGCCGCCGCCACCGAGATGGCGGCCAGCACCGGGCCGGCACAGGGCACGAAGACCAGACCCAGGCTCAGGCCGAGGACGAAGCCACCGCCCGAGTCGGCGTAGCGCGAGGCGCCCAGGCGGGCGAAGGGGCGCTCGATCCACGTCCCGATCGCAGGGATCATCAGGCCCGCGGCCAACACCAGCAGCAGCGCGATGCCCAGCCAGAACAAGAAGTCCTGCGGCAGGCCGAGAGCGCTGAGCACGGAGCTGCCCAGCAGCTCGGTCAGGCTGAAGCTCACCACCAGGCCGGCGATGATCACGAAGGGGCGGGCCCGGTTGGTCCCGGCCGAACCGCCGGCCACCACCACCGGCAGGACGGGGACGATGCAGGGGGAGAGGCCGGTGATCAGGCCTCCGAGGAAGGCGACGACCAGCAGCTCAGCCACGGGACCTCGCGCTGTGGTGGGATGTGGGCAGTGTCGCTCGCCTCCGGGTCGGTGGCGCGTGCGACGCCACCGGATTGGTAGTCCGCCCTGCGTGCACGGGCTTCCTTGGGGGAACGAAGCTAGCGGCCGGAGGGATCGGGGTGTGGTCGGCTCCGGCACGAGGCATAGCCCCGCAGCCAGCAGACTGTCACCTGGTGATCAACGTGCACTTCGTCTACGTGGGGGTGGCCCTCGGCGTGCTCGGGTCGGCCGGGTACCTGCGCGACACCCTGCGGGGCACCACCCACCCCAACCGGGTCACGTGGTTGCTGTGGGCCGTCGCCCCGCTGTTGGCCACCGCGGTGGAGCTCCGTTCCGGCGTGGGGCTGCGCACGCTGACCACGTTCACCTTCGGCTTCATGCCCCTGCTGATCTTCATCGCCTCGTTCCACAACCCGTCCGCGGTGTGGCGGATCCGACGTCTCGACTACGTCTGCGGGGCCCTGTCGGTGGCCGGGACCGCGGCGTGGCTCCTCACCCGCAGCGGCACCTTCGCCATCGCGGCCGCCATCGCGGCCGACTTCCTGGCCGCCGTGCCGACCGTGGTCAAGAGCTGGACCAATCCCGAGACCGAGAGCGTGTCCGCCTACGCGGGCGCCCTGGCCAACGCCACGATCGTCCTCTTGACGCTCACCCAGTGGACCGTGGCCGAGGCGGCGTTCCCCCTCTACATCGTGTGCATCGCCGGGGTCGAGGTCCTGCTGGTGGGGGCCGCGCCGGGTCCCCGCCACCGGCGGGCCGTCTCCCGCCGGTCCGTCCCGGTGGACCGGGAGACCTCGGCCACGGAGTGAGGGTCGGGCGCGGCCGGGCCGGTCCTGCTAGGACATCGGCCGGGAGCACTCGCTCCACCGGTGAAGGGAGTGGGCCGTGCCCAGCGCACACGTGAACGGCATCGATCTGGAGTATCTGACCAGCGGAGACCCGGCGGATCCCCCGCTGCTGCTGGTCATGGGGCTGGGTGCGCAGCTGATCGCCTGGCCGGAGCAGTTCGTGGAGGACCTCACGGCCCGCGGCTACTTCACCATCCGCTACGACAACCGTGACGTCGGGCTCTCGACCAAGTTCGAGGGAGCGATCGACCTGCTGGCCCTCTTCGGTGGCGACGGGTCCTCGGCCCCCTACCGGGTGGAGGACATGGCCGACGACGCCGCCGCCCTCCTGTCCCACCTGGGCATCGACCGGGCCCATGTCGTGGGCGTCTCGATGGGCGGCATGATCACCCAGGCCCTGGCCATCGACCATCCCGACCGCTGCCTCAGCGCGTGCTCCATCATGTCGACCACGGGGGACCGCACCGTGGGCGCGCCCACCGACGCCGCCGTGGCGGCCCTGCTGCGCCCGCCCGGTACCACCCGGGAGGAGGCCATCGCCGGCAGCGTGGAGGGGAGCCGGGCCATCAGTTCCCCGGGCTTCCCGTTCGACGTCGAGGTCATGACCCGGCGGGCCGAGGCGGCCTACGACCGCGGCTACTGCCCCGACGGTGTGGCCCGCCAGCTCGGGGCGATCCTGGCCTCGTCGGACCGCACCGCCGGGTTGCGCCAGGTGAGAATGCCCTTTCTGGTCATCCACGGCGAGGCGGACCCGCTGGTGCAGCTGAGCGGGGGCGAGGCCACGGCGGCCGCCGTGCCGGGCTCCACCCTCATGGTGATCGCGGGCATGGGGCACGACCTGCCCGAGGCCGTCTGGCCCCGGATCATCGACGCCATCGTGGCCAACACCGAGCTGGCCAGCGTCTGAGCCGGCGGGCGGAGCGGCCCCCCGCCTCAGTGGGCCAGGGCGGCCGGGTAGAACTCGTAGCCCATGTCGAGCACCGGCACCCCCGGCTGGGCCCCGGCCGGGCCGTCCGGGCCGATGCGGGCGCGGGCGGTCGTGGTCCAGGGCCGCCCGCGAGATCTCCCCCGCGGCGGGCTCGATCCGGCTCCCCTCCACCGAGAAGCGGTCGTGGTTGGTGCGCCGCCGTGGCCGTCCCCCAACGGAACCCCTCGGGGCACGCCCGGCCCCCCTGTCCTGTCGCCACCTGCGCCCCCTCCCCTTCCCCCCCCGGCGGTCGGGGCCGAGTCGCCCTCCGGGCCTGCACGGTATCGTGAGCTGACAATGTCGTCATACTCCTCGCCGACGACCGACGTCCCGCCACCGGAGCCTCGGGGCGAGGCGGCCGCGTCGCCGGACCCCGCCGGCGAGAGGGCGCCGCGGGCCCCCATGGTCGAGGCCCATCAGCTCGAGAAACGCTTCGGCGACTTCGTGGCGGTCGACAAGGTCGACTTCACCATCGAGGCGGGCGAGTCGTTCGGCTTCCTCGGGCCCAACGGGGCCGGCAAGACGTCGACCATGCGCATGATCTCGTGCATCTCGCCGCTCAGCGGCGGCACGCTGCGCGTGCTGGGGAAGGACCCGGCCACCCAGGGGGCCGCCATCCGGGCCCGCATGGGACTGGTGCCCCAGGAGGACTCCCTGGACCTGGACCTCACCGTCCTCGACAATCTGATGATCTACGGGCGCTACTTCGACATGCCCCGCCGGCTCATCCGCGAGCGGGCGGACCAGCTGCTCGAGTTCGCCCAGCTGACCGAGCGGGCCCACGACCGGGTCGACCCGCTCTCGGGCGGCATGAAGCGGCGGCTTACCATCGCCCGCGCCCTCATCTCGGACCCCGACCTGCTCATCCTCGACGAGCCGACCACCGGCCTCGACCCCCAGGCCCGCCACCTGCTGTGGGACCGCCTCTACCGGCTCAAGCAGGAGGGGGTCACCCTGGTCATCACCACCCACTACATGGACGAGGCCGAGCAGCTGTGCGACCGCCTGGTCGTCATGGACAAGGGCCGGTTCGCCGCCCAGGGCAGCCCCCGCCAGCTGATCGAGCAGCAGTCCACCAAGGAGGTGGTCGAGCTGCGGTTCCAGCCGGGCCGGCACGAGGAGCTGGCGGTGGACCTGGCCGACCTGGCGGAGCGCCACGAGGTGCTGCCCGACCGGATCCTCCTCTACACCGACGACGGTGACGCCGCGCTGGCGGCGGTGCACGCCCGCGGCCTCTCGCCGCGTAGCGCGCTGGTGCGCCGCTCCACGCTGGAGGACGTCTTCCTCCGGCTGACCGGCCGCACCCTCGTCGACTGAGCCGGATCGGGGGGCCCGTGACCGACACCACCCGCTCCGACACGATGTTCGAGCACGGCCTCGCCCCGCCGGCGCGCCGGTTCGCCACGCCCATGTGGTTCCGGGCCGCCCGGTACTTCGGCTACCAGTACAAGCGGACCTGGCGCAGCTCCATCGCCACCAGCTTCCTCATCCCCATCCTCTACCTGACCGCCATGGGCGTCGCTCTGGGCTCGCTCATCAACCAGCACTCCCACGGCGTGGACGGCGTGCCCTACGTGGCCTACCTCGCCCCCGGGCTCCT
Organism: Acidimicrobiales bacterium; assembly: GCA_052148295.1. GTDB lineage: Bacteria > Actinomycetota > Acidimicrobiia > Acidimicrobiales > RAAP-2 > Bog-473. The sequence goes on along the minus strand of JBKQIP010000091.1, from coordinate 7,865 downwards.
GGCCGGCACGGCCATGCAGATCGGGACCAACGACACCATGTGGCCGGTCCTCGGTGCCATCAAGTGGATGCGCACCTACCTGGCCATGCTGGCGGCGCCGCTCGACGTCTACGACGTGGTGACGGGTCACCTGGCCTGGGTGGCGGCGCGCATCTCCATCGTGGTGACCATCTACCTGGCCGTCATGGCCGCCTTCGGTGTGGTCTACTCGCCGTGGGCCGTCCTGGCCCTGCCGGCCGCCGTGCTGACCGGCATGGCCTTCGCCGCACCCATGGCGGCCTTCGCCGCCACGCTGGAGAACGACACCGGCTTCTCCACCATCTACCGTTTCGTGGTCGTCCCGCTCTTCCTGTTCTCGGGCACCTTCTTCCCCATCTCCCAGCTGCCGCGGCTGCTCCAGTTCGTGGCCTACATCACCCCGCTGTACCACGGCGTCGCCCTGTGCCGTGACCTGACACTGGGGACGGTCCACCTCTGGGTCGACCTCGGGCACGCCGCCTACCTGTGCCTCTGGATCGGCGTGGGGTACGTCGTCGCCCGGCACACCTTCGCCAAACGGTTGGTCGTATGAGGACGGACCTGAACACGGCCGAACCGAGGCGGGAGCTGCCGCTGCGCATCACCCCGCTGTCGTTCCTGGGCGGGCGCTACGCCCCCCGCGTGCTCGAGCGCAACCTGCTGGTCTACCGGCGCTCGTGGATCTTCCTGGTCTCGGGCTTCTTCGAGCCGCTCTTCTACCTGCTCTCGATCGGGATCGGCCTGGCCCACCTGGTGGGGCCCATCTCGGTGGACGGCACGGAGGTGCCCTACACCGCCTTCGTCGCCCCGGGTCTGCTGGCGGCGTCGGCCATGAACGGCGCCATGATCGACTCGACCTTCCTGGTCTTCATGAAGCTCAAGATCTCCAAGACCTACGACGCCATGCTATCGACGCCGCTGGGCGTGGGCGACGTGGCCCTGGGCGAGCTGAGCTGGTGCGTCCTGCGCGGCGCCCTGTACTCGGCCGCCTTCCTCGTGATCATGGCGCTGCTGGGCTACGTGGTCTCCCCCTGGGCCGTCCTGTGCTGGCCCGCCGCCATTCTCATCAGCGTGGCCTTCGCCTCGGCCGGGATGGCCGGCACCACGTTCATGCGGTCGTGGCAGGACTTCGACATGGTCTCGCTGACCTTCATCCCGCTCTTCTTGTTCTCGGGCACCTTCTACCCGATCGCCGTGTACCCCGGCTGGTTGCAGGTCGTGGTCCGCTGCACCCCGCTCTACCAGGGGGTGGTCCTCGTGCGAGCCGCTGACCTGGGTATTTTCGCCTGGACCCTCCTGATCCACATCGCCTACCTGGCCACCATGGCGGTGGTGGGTATCGTCATCACCCGACGGAGGCTGGGGCGGCTGCTGCTGCCGTGAGCCGAGGTCGAGTTCGGCCGTTACCCTACGGGCGGAGGTCCCGACGCAATGAACATCGTGGTGAGCAACGTCAAGGGCGGGGTGGGCAAGACGACCACCGCCATCTACCTGGCTGGTGTGGCCGCGCAAAAGGGCCGTTCACCGGTGCGTCTGGTCGACGCCGACCGCCAGGGATCGGCGGCCGAGTGGTTCGAGTCCGTGCCGATCGAGGGGGTCGACCTGTACGAGGCGCCTTCGGAGCGCACGGTGGCCCGGGCCATGGACGGGGAGGAGGGCGTGGTGGTGGTCGACACCCCCCCGGGGGAGGAGCGCATCGTGCGGGCCGCCCTGGCGCGGGCCGATATCGTCATCATCCCCACCCGCTCGGGCGGGGTGGAGCCGAACCGGGTCGTGGCCACGCTCGAGATGACCCCCTCGAACGTCCCGGCCGGCGTGGTCATCTGCTCGGCCCGGCTCGGCACCAACGACCTGGACGCCACCATCGAGTGGTGGGGGGAGCTGCACATCCCGGTGTGGGGCATCATCCCCGAGCGGGTGTCCATCGCCAGCGGCCCGGCGGCCCGCCTGTCGCCCGAGGGCCTGGACTTCTACGGCAAGGTGTACAAGAAGGCGACCCGGCAGCGCTGACCGGGCCTCACGTCTTCTGCATGAGACCGGCCCGATAGGGGCTGCGGTTCCACGGGACGGGCGCTCCGCCCCGGAGTTGGCTGATCAGCTCGGAGACGAACCAGCGCCGCACGGCCACGCTGGTGTCGGAGGCCGGCAGGGTCAGCAGCTGGGTCGAGCGGCTGAACTCGTCGGCCTCGTCGAGCATGGTGCCGTAGAACTCGCAGGCCGTCAGCGCCGCCCGGGGCAGCGTGATGTGCCAGTCGTAGGTCGGCGGGTTGCGGTCGACCACGGCCTGCCAGTTCTCGTCCATGCCCGGCCCGAAACCGTTGAACCGGCCGCCGATCTCCGAGACGAGCACCGAGAGCCGGTCGGGAAGCAGGGTCGGGGAGAGCGTCCCCGCGTCGGCCCGCTCCTTCATCAGGCGCAGCTCGCGGAACAACGCCTCGTACTCCTCGCTGGACTTCTGCAGCAGCGCGACCGGAATCCCCAGCAGGTCGACCATGACCCGGGGCGACCGGCCATCGGGCTGGTGCCGGTCGACCTGGGCCATGCCGATCAGGTCGAACCGGAAGTCGCCGTCGGACCATTCGCCCGAGGCCACGGGCAGGTCCACCGGGAGCTCGAACCACACGATCTTCCCGCCGGGCACGGAATGGACCCCCCACTCCGAGGCCAGGGTGTTGAACAGGGTCAGGCCCCGTCCCGTCGACGCCTCCGGGCCGTACTCCTTGACCGCCGGTACGACCGGGCTCTGGTCGGCCACGTCGACCCGGATGCGCCCGGGCAGCACGTGCAGCGTCACCGACAGGGGCGTCGAGGCGTGCAGCACCGCGTTCGTCACCAGCTCCGAGGTCAAGAGCGCGGCACACTCGGACACCTCGGCCGGGAGGTCGCTCAAGCGGCTCGCCACCCAGTGACGTGCCCTCGTTGTGCTCCCGACGACCGGGTCCAGGTGGAGGGTCGACATCCCACTTCGACCTGTACCCAATTCGGGCCGGTCCGTACCCTCGGCCGGGACGCCGACGTGGTGCAGGGCCAGGACCACGACGTCATCGGTGCTCTCGTCGTGGCTCAGCAGCGAGGCCAGCAGCGCGGCGGACCGACGGGGCCAGCCGTCCTGGGCAATGAACGTTGCCGTCTCGGACAGGCGGTCCATGCCGACCGTGATCGATTCGTCCCGCCGCTCGACCAGGCCGTCGCTGTACATGAGCAGGGTGTCGCCCGGACCCAGGGCCAGCTCGAGGGAGGGGCGGGCCGGCTGCCCGAGACCGGCGGCGATGAGCAGCGAGCTCTCGGCGGCGCAGAAGGCGGTGGCACCGTCGGCCCGGACCATGAGGGGCGGCGGGTGGCCCGCATTGGTCAACCGCACCACGCCGGTCTTCGGATTGACCAGTCCCACCACGACCGTGACCACCCGGTTCTCGGACAGCACGCTGAAGAGGTGGTCCAGCGAGGAGAGCGCCTCGGACGGGTTCTGACCGTCCACGGCGTAGGCCCGCAGCGCGCTGCGCACCTGGCCCATGAGCGCGGCGGCGGAGGCTCCCTTGCCCATGACGTCCCCCACGCTGAAGAAGACGTGCTCCTCGTCGAGCTCGAAGACGTCGTACCAGTCACCGCCCACGTACGTCCCGGCCGCGCCGGCCTGGTACTCGGCGTCGAAATGCATCCCCTCGACCAGCGGGAGGGAGTCGGGCAGGACGGCCCGCTGCAGGACCTCGGCCACCACCCGCTCCCGCTGGAAACGGGTGGCGTTGGACAGGGCCAGACCGGCCCGGCTGGCCACCTCGGTGGCCAACGCCACGTCCTCGGGCTGAAAGCGCCGGTGCGCACCGTCGACGAAGGTCATGACCCCGATCACCTCGCCGTCGGCGACCATGGGCACGGCCAGCGCCGTGCAGGCACCCAGCCCGAGCGCGCCGGCCAGCGGCGCGGCCAGGGGGGCGAGCTGGGGCTGCCCGGTGCGGAAGGCCACCGCGGCCGGGGCGTCGCTGTCGAAGGGGGTGTCCTCGTCGGCGGGGTCGCCCGGCGAGCGGGCGCCCGGCCCGCTCCCGCTCCCGACGTCGAGCCGCTGGAGACCGGTCTCTCCGGGCACCTCCACAAGGCAGGCGTCGGCCAGCCGGCCCACCACCAGGTTCATCGTGCGGTGCATCACCGTGGTCGGGTTGAGGCTCGAGCTCAGCAACTTCGTGACGTCGGAGAGCAGCGAGAGCCGGTCGCGTCCCGCCTCGGCGTCGCGCAACGCCTGGCGCTCCTGCTCGAACAGCTGGGCCCGTTCCAGCGCCTGGGCCGTCAGTCCGGCCAGGGTGGAGAGGAAGCGAAGCTCGGGATCGTTGGGCTCGAGGCGGGCCACGAAGGCGAACACCAGCACGCCGAGGGTGCCCACGTTGCCGGTGAGGGGCTGCGCCACCATGGTGATCGGCCGGCCCAGGTGCGCCATGGCCGGCGCCACCACCTCCTCGGCGGCGGGATCGTCGCGGTCGTATCCGCCCAGGGTGACGATCACGGTCCGGTTCGACGCGTAGGCCGCCCCCGAGACGGTGCTGTGCATCCCCACGTCGGTCTCGGCCAGCACGGCGGGGTGCCCGCTGCCGGCCAGGCAGGCCAGCCCGCGCCTCCCGCCGTCCAACGGGACGCGGCAGACCGCCGATTGCGCCCCCAGGGCCCGCAGGCCGGCACCCAACGCGGCGTGGGCCACGTCGCCCGGCGTGGTCGCCGCGGCGAGCGCCGAGCTCAGATCCTGGAGCTGCTGCGCGCGATCGAGGTTGGCGAACTCGGTGACCGTCAGCCGGGCCCGCTCGACCGCCTGTGCCGCGGCGCCGGTGATGGTGAACAGGAAGCTCCGGTCCGCCTTGGAGATGCCGCGCCGCTGCACCCAGTGGACCACGACCACCCCGACGGCGCGGTCCGAGACCACCAGGGGCACGACGGCGAGGGAGCTGAACCGGGTGTCGCGCAGCGACGCCTCGAAGTGCGGCCAGCTGCGCGCCAGGTCGGAGACCGACTCGGCGATCAGCGCGACGCGGCGCTGCATGACGTGGCGGACGGCACCGGGATCGAGGGCGACCGCCAGGTCGTCACCGTCCGCCTCGGAGCGGTAGCCGAACTGCCGATGGGCGTGGAGCACGCCGCGCTCGTTCGTCGTGGCGAACACGGCCGCGTCGACGTGCAGCTCGTCGCGCAGCGCGGCGAATACGGCGTCGGCGACCTGCGCCGGGTCGGCCGCCGTGGTCAGCGCCCGGGCCATCGCCTGCATGCGCTGCGCCGTCTCGGCCGCCACCCGCCGCCGCCGCTCGATGCGCGTGGCCGTCCGGGCCGTCCAGAGTTGGCGGCTGCGCTGGGTGCGCAGGGTGGAGAGCCAGACGGCGACGCCGGAGCTCACCACCAACAACACCACGCGGAGGAGATGGTTCAACGCGTCGTACTGGCGCGGCGGCGTGCTGAGCACCAGCGAGAAGAAGGTGGCGTACAGGCCCACCAGCGCCGTGCGCCGCGGGCTGGCAAAACCGGCGGCGATGAAGGGACCGATGGCCAGGAAGCCGATCAGCCCGTACTTGCCGCCGAAGACCGCGTCGATGATGGCCACCGCCGAGACCCACAGCAGGGCCACCCAGGTGGCCACCATCTCCATGCGGTCATGGGTGGGTTGCCGTTCGTCGGCCGTTGGGCCACCGGCTTCTGGTTCCACCACTCGGCTGCTCCCCCTGACCCTGCGGTCGTGGGCGTCGTCGTCACCGTCAACGCTATTGCGTGGGGGGTCCCTTGCCCAGGGGCAACCCCGGGGAGGGCCGGTCACGCCGCTGCCGGGCCGGGAATCCCCGCGCCGCGACGGAGCGAGGTTTAGGTTCGGCGAACCTGGCAATAGGTCTTGCGGGCCAATCGGCGGACGATGTCGGGCATACTGCGACACCAGGGCGGCGAACGACGAGAATCGGAGAGCAATGGAGCAACCCTTCCAGATTGAGGAGCGCACCGAGTTCGGCCTCTCGATCGTCGCCGTGTCGGGAGAGATCGACGTCGCCACCGCACCGCAGTTGCAGGAGACACTCCACGCGCTGATCGCGCGCGGGCGCACCGATCTGGTGGTCGATCTCCTCGAGGTGACGTTCCTCGACTCGACCGCCCTCGGCGTGCTGGTCGGTGCCCTCAAGCGGTGCCGGGAGCAGGGTGGCGAGCTGCGGCTGGTGGTCACAGAGCCCCGGATCGTCAAGATCTTCGAGATCACCGGCCTGACGACGGTGTTCCGTATCGTCGACTCGCTGGCCGCCCTGGGCACGCCATGAGCGACGACGCTCCCGGACTCGACACGCTGAACGAGGGCGACCGGGTCCAGCTCACGTTTCCGGCCCGGGGCGACCTGGTGGTCCTGGCCCGCCTGGTGTCCTCGGCGATCTCGGCCCGCAGTGGATTCGACATCGAGGAATTGGAGGACCTGCGCCTGGCCGTGGGGGAGCTGTGCCTGCTGGCCCTGCACGGCAGCGACGGGCCCCGCGGCGAGCTGCGGGTGGATTTCGTCTGCACCCGCGCCGCCCTCGAGATCTCCTGCACGCTGATCGGTGCCGTTCCCGGGCCGGCCCCGGAGGCGGGCGACGGAGCGGCGCACCAGCTGAGCGAGCAGATCCTGGCCGCCCTGGTCGACGAGCACGGCCAGGAGCACCATGAGGGCCAGGCCAAGGCCTGGTTGCGCAAGCGGCGGCCGGGTCCCCTGGCGTGACGGCAGGCGGGGACGGCACACCCGCCAGCGAGACGACGCCGGCGGGGGAGGCTGAGGGGGCCATCATCCACTCCGAAGCCGAACGGGAGGACATGATCACGGCCAACCTCGGGTTGGCCCACCAGCTGGCCCGGCGTTTCCTGCACCGGGGCGAGGAGCTGGACGACCTGGTGCAGGTGGCCTCGGTCGCCCTCGTCAAGTCGGTCGATCGCTTCGACCCGTCCCGGGGCGTCGATTTCGCGGCGTTCGCCACCCGCACCATCATCGGGGAACTGAAGCGCCACTTCCGTGACAAGGGATGGGCGGTCCGGGCCAGCCGCCGCGTGCAGGAGCTCTACCTCGAGTTGGGCCACACCACCTCGACCCTGGTCCAGCAGCTCGGGCGCAGCCCGACGGTGGCCGAGCTGGCCACCGCCATCGGGACCTCGGAGGAGGCGATCCTCGAGGCGATGGAAGCCGGGCAGGGGTACCGGGCCACCTCGCTCGACGCGCCCGACGAGGAGAACGCGCCCCTCTCGGCCCGCCTGGGCGACGACGACCCCACCTACGACGCCGTGGAGGACCGCGCGCTCCTGGGGCCGGCCATGGCCCGGCTGCCCGAGCGCGAGCAGTCCATACTCCGGATGCGCTTCGTCGACGGCCTGACCCAGTCCGAGATCGCCCTCGAGATCGGGGTCAGCCAGATGCACGTGTCCCGCCTGCTGGCGGCCAGCCTGGCCGAACTGCGCAGCGGGGTCGGGCACCAGGCCGGCGAGTGACCGGCGGGCCTGACCCGCGGGCCCGCGGGTGAGGCTGGGGGGAGGCCCGCGGGTGAGGCTGGCGAGGAGGCCCACGCGGGGGGCGTTCGCGATGACGATTTTCTCACCTGAATGTCGCTCGGCCGCCGTCCTCGTCGGCCAAGGGCGGCTTCGGCGCCCGGATCGGTGGTCCGGCTGAGAATAGTGAAGCAATTCTGACGGCGATTGGCTATCGTTCGGGCAGCCAGCTCCCGAAAGGATCGCCATGACGGATCTCAGTGTGCCGGTTGCAGGTGCCGACGAGGTCGGCGACAAGGGCCTGAAGGGGGGCGCCCTCGGGTTCATCTCCTCCACCGTCGTCGGGGTGGCCTCCACCGCTCCGGCCTACAGCCTGGCCGCCACCCTGG
>JBKQIP010000090.1:0-11238 GCA_052148295.1 Acidimicrobiales bacterium | reverse complement strand
CCAGCGGAACTCGTCCCATTCGGTGAGCACCACCACCACCGAGGCCCCGGAGGCCGCCTCGTAGGGATCGGGCTGCAGACCGAGGCCGCGCAGGTCCTCGGCCACGCCCTCGCCGTCGTCGCCGTGCTCCGCGGCCACCGTCGGGTCGAAGGCCCGGACGGTCCCGCCCCGCGCGGCCAGGCGATGGGCGATCTCGAGGGCCGGTGAGTCACGTCGGTCGTCGGTATTGGCCTTGAAGGTCAGCCCCCACACGGCGACCCTCACCCCGTCCACGGAACCGCCGCAGGCCGCTTCGACCTTGGCCACCACGCGCGCCAACTGCTGCTCGTTGCTGGCGATGGCCCCGGCCAGGAGGGAGAAGTCGTAGCCCGCCTCCTCGGCCATGTGCAGCAGGGCGCGGGTGTCCTTGGGGAGGCAGGATCCCCCCCACCCCGGCCCGGGCCGCAGGAACTCGAAGCCGATGCGCCTGTCGTAGCCCAGGCCCAGCATCACGTCGCGCACATCGGCACCCACCTCCTCGCACAGCCCCGCCACGGCGTTGACGTAGCTCAGCTTGGTGGCCAGGATGGCGTTGGAGGCGTACTTGATCGTCTCCGACGTGGTGGCGTCGGTGACGATGAGGGGGGCACCGGTCGCCCCGAACAGGGCGCCGACCAGTGTGGCCGCCTGGGCATCGTCGGCCCCCACCACCAGACGGTCGGGGTGCAGGCTGTCGTGGACGGCGCTGCCCTCGCGCAGGAACTCCGGATTGGAGACCACGCGGATGTCGGAGCGGCCGATGACCTTCTCCACCATGGTGGTCGAGCCGACCGGGACCGTCGACTTGTTGACCACGATGGCGCCGTTGATGAGGTGCTCCCCCACCTCCTTGGCCGCCGCCTCCACGTAGGAGAGGTCGGCCGAGCCGTCGTCGCTCTGCGGGGTCGGCACGCAGAGGAACACGAACTGGGCCTCCCGCACCGCCTCGACGGCCGAGGGGGTGAAGCGCAGGGTGCCCGCCTGCACGCACCCGGCCACCAGGTCGTCCAGCCCGGCCTCCACGATGGGCATGCGGCCGCTGCGCAGGGCGGCCAGACGGCTCTCGTCGCGCTCGGCCAGCACCACCCGGTGCCCGAAGTGGGCCAGGGTGGCGGCCGTGGGCAGGCCGACATAGCCCGCACCAATCACCGCCACCGCGCGCGATTCGGTGCGTGTCGTCATGCTGCCGCCTCCTGAGCCGCCAGTGCCGCGATCAATCGAATCAGCCCATCCTGCCAGGTGGGGAGCAGGGGAAGTCCACTCAGGCGCAGCGCCATGTTGTCCAGCACCGAGTTGGCCGGCCGCGGCGCCGGCCGGGGCGGGTCCAGTTCGGGCGTGGAGATGGCCTGCACCCGTGCCGGATCCCCTCCCACCGCCGCCACGATGGCGCCGGCGAATCCCCACCAGGTCGTCGCCCCGGCATTGGTCACGTGGAAGGTGCCCGGACGCCGGCCCAGCCCCAGGGTGACCAGGGCGGGCGCCAGGTCGGCGGTGAAGGTGGGAGCGCCGTGCTGATCGTCGATGAAGCGCAGGGGGCCGGTGCCCCGGGCCAGCGCCAGCACCGTCTTGACCATGTTGACCCCGTGCGCCCCGCACACCCACGACGTGCGCACGACGGTCGCGGTGGGCGGGCACTCCCGCTCGCCGGCCAGCTTGGAGGCGCCGTAGACCGACATCGGGTTGGGACGGTCCCACTCGCGGTAGGGCCGGGCCGACGTGCCGTCGAAGACGTAGTCGGTCGACACGTAGAGCAGATGGGCCCCCACCGCCGCCGCCGCTTCGGCCACGTGGCGGGTCCCCAGCGCGTTGACGGCGAAGGCCCGGTCCGGGTCGGTCTCGCAGGCGTCGACCGCCGTCAGCGCGCCGGCGTGGAGGACCAGCTCCGGGGCGAAGGACCGCACGACGTGCTGCACGGCCTCGCGGTCGTCGACCGGCATGTCGCCGATGTCGGTGCCCAGGACCTCGTGGGTCAGCCCGGGCACCGGTCCCTCCGGCCCCAGGAGGTTGACGCGTCGGCCTCCCGGCGGGACCCGGCCCGCCAGCGCGTCGAGCAGATCGCGCCCGAGCTGCCCGTCCGCGCCGGTGACCAGGATGCGCACGGCGGCTCAGCCCCTGGTTCCCCAGCTGCCTTCGGCGACGGGGGCCCGGGCCCGCAGGGGTTCCCACCAGGCCCGGTGCTCGGCATACCAGGCGACCGTGGCGGCCAGCCCGTCCTCCCAGGCGATCTGCGGCTCCCAGCCCAACTGGGTGCGCAGCTTGGTCGAGTCGAGCACGTACCGCCGGTCGTGGCCGGGGCGATCGGGCACGATCTCCTTGAGCGAGTCCGGCTTGCCCAGGGTGCGCAGGACCAGATCGGCGATGTCCATGATGGAGGCCTCGACCCCGCTGCCCACGTGGTACGTCTGGCCCACCGCGCCGCGCCGCAGCACCGCCTCGATGGCCGTGCAGTGGTCACGCACGTGCAGCCACTCGCGGCGGTTCTCGGTGGAGGCGTAGAGCGTCAGGGGCCGATCGTCCAGGGCCAGCGTGGTGAAGACGGGGATGACCTTCTCGGGGAATTGGTACGGCCCGTAGTTGTTGGCGCAGTTGGTGATGGTGACCGGGAGCCCGTAGGTCTCGCCGTAGGCCCGCACGGCGTGGTCCGCCCCGGCCTTGCTGGCGTTGTAGGGGGTGCGGGGGCGGTAGGGGGAGTCCTCCGTGAAGACCTCGTCGGTATCGAGCGACAGGTCGCCGTACACCTCGCAGGTGCTGATGTGATGGAACCGGCCGATGCCGACCTGGCGGGCCGCCTCGAGCAGGGTCTGGGTGCCGAGCACGTTGGTCCGGAAGAACAGCCCGGGGTCGAGCACGGCCAGGCTGTTGTGCGACTCGGCGGCGAAGTGGACGATGGTGTCGATCTCCTCGTCGCGCAGCGCCTTCTCCGCCCGCGCGCCGTCGCAGATGTCACCCTCGATGAAGACGATCCGGTCCTCCACATCGGCCAGGTTGGGTCGGTTGCCGGCATAGGTGAGCACGTCGTAGGCGACGACGTGGTCCTCGGGGTGCTGCTCGACCCAGTAGTGGACGAAGTTTGACCCGATGAACCCGGCACCTCCCGTGACGAGAAGGCGCATAGCCGGGGCAGTTTAATCGGGTTCGTCAATCGGGTTCGTCAATCGGGTTCGTCAATCGGGTTGGTCGGGACGCAGGTGGACCACGTCCCCGGCCGCCACCGTCCGCGGCCCCGCCGGCGTGGTCACGCTCAGGCGGCCCGCCTCGTCGATCCCGGTGGCCACGCCGCGGACGTCCCCGGCGCCCCCGACCAGCTCGACCCGCACGCGCTGACCCAGGGTGGCGCAGCGGTGGCGGAGTTCGGACGCCAGCTCGCGCCGCCCCGGCGCCGTGTCGAGCAGGCTCCGCCGCGGCGACAGCGCCTGGAGCAGCCCGCTCAAGAGCTGCCGGCGGTCCACCGGCCGTCCCGCCAGGTCGGTCAGGCAGGTCCCCGCCACCGCGGCCGGCCCGGGCCAGGCCACGTTGAGACCGATGCCGACCACCACGCTGCAGGCGGGCCCCGTGAAGTCCGCCTCGGCCAGCACCCCGGCCAGCTTGGCCCCACCGACCACCAGGTCGTTGGGCCACTTGATCATGGGGACGACGCCGGCCACCTCGCCGCAGGCATCGGCCGCGGCGAGGGCCACGGCCGCGCTGCAGAGGTGCAGTTCAGCCTGGTCAAAGGTGGGCCGGAGCAGGACCGAGGCGAGCAGGGAGGCCCCCGCCGGCGATTCCCAACGGCGGCCCAGGCGGCCCCGGCCGGCGCGCTGGTGGTCGGCCACCGCCACGGTTCCCTCCGCCGCGCCGGCGCGGGCCTCGGCCATGAGGTAGCTGTTGGTCGAGTCGATGGACTCGAACCAACGCACCTCCCACTCGCCCCCCCACATGGCAGACACCCTAGGGTCCGTGCAATTGTGAAGGCCCCACCGATGCGAAAGGCGCAGCGTGCTCAAGAAGATCCTCATCGCCAACCGCGGCGAGATTGCGGTCCGGGTCATCCGGACCTGTCGCGAGATGGGCATCGCCACCGTTGCCGTCTACTCCAATCTCGACCGCGACGCCCTCCATGTCCGCCTGGCCGACGAGGCCTACGCGCTGGGGGGGGAGACGGCGGCCGAGAGCTACCTGAACACCGGAGCCATCCTGAAGGCCATCGACCAGAGCGGGGCCGACGGTGTCCACCCCGGGTACGGCTTCTTCTCGGAGAACACCGACTTCGCCCGCGCCATCACCGACCGCGGGGTGACCTTCATCGGTCCCCCGCCCGAGGCGATCGAGGTGATGGGGGACAAGATCAGCTCGCGGCTGGCCGCCGAGCGCGCCGGCGTGGCCGGCGTGCCCGGCCGCTCAGAGCCGCTGACCTCGCCCGACCAGGTGGTCGCCTTCGGCGACTCGTTCGGCTGGCCGGTCGCCATCAAGGCGGCGTACGGCGGCGGCGGGCGCGGCATGAAGGTGGTGCACGGCGCGGCGGAGGCGCCCGAGGCCGCCGAGTCGGCCGCCCGCGAGGCGCAGGCCTACTTCGGCCGGCCGGAGATCTACGTCGAGCGGTACCTGGCGTGGCCCCGCCACATCGAGATGCAGGTGCTGGCCGACACCCAGGGCACCACCGTGTGGCTGGGCGAGCGCGACTGCTCGTCGCAACGGCGGCACCAGAAATTGATAGAGGAGAGCCCGGCCCCGGACTTCCCCGACGAGGTGCGCCGGGCCATGGGCGCCGCCGCCGTCAAGGTGTCGCAGGCCTGCGGCTACGTCAACGCGGGCACGGTGGAGTTCCTCTACCAGGACGGCGAGTTCTTCTTCCTCGAGATGAACACCCGGCTGCAAGTGGAGCACCCGGTGACCGAGCTGGTGACCGGGCTGGACCTGGTGGCGTGGCAGATCCGCATCGCCTCGGGCGAACCGCTCACCTTCGGCCAGGACGACGTGCGCCGTGACGGGCACGCCATCGAGGTGCGCATCAATGCCGAGGACCCCCAGGGCGGGCGCTTCTCGCCCTCCCCCGGGACGATCACCGCGTTCCACCCACCGGCGGGCCCGGGCGTCCGGCTCGACGCCGGCTACGAGTCGGGCGACACCGTGAGCCAGTACTACGACAACCTGGTGGCCAAGCTGATCGTCTGGGCCTCGGACCGCGAGTCGGCCCGCCGGCGCATGTTGCGGGCGCTCTCGGAGACCCGGATCACCGGCATCGCCACCACCATCCCGGCCGACGTCGCCATCCTGTCCCATGCCGACTTCGCCGAGACCCGGTTCTCCACCAAGTGGGTGGAGGAGGTGCTCGATCTGAATCACCTCCCGACCGAGGTGGTGGACTCCAGCCCGGTGGCGGCCGGCGCGCCCAACGAGGAGCTCCCGCTGGTCCAGCGGGACGTGACCGCCGAGGTGGACGGCCGGCGTTTCGCCGTCAAGCTCTGGGTGCCCGACCTCGGCCCGGTGGCCGGCCCGCGGGCCCCGGCGCGCGCCAAGCGGGCCCCGGGCTCGGCCGTCGGGGGCAGCGGGTCGGGCCAGGTGACGATCCCCATGCAGGGCACCATCGTCAAGGTCCTGGTCGCCGTGGGCGACCGGGTCGAAGTGGGGCAGACCATCTGTCTGCTCGAGGCCATGAAGATGGAGAACGCGGTGAACGCCGAGAAGGACGGCGTGGTCAAGGAAGTCAGGGCGGCCGCCGGGGACTCGGTGGGCGCGGGCGACGTCGTCGCCATCATTGAGTAGTTCGCCCGTGTCCCCGCACACCGCCCGGGGGGACCGGGACGCGGACGCCGGGCCGGCGGGCGAGGCCAAGGAACGGGCGGCGGCCGTCATCGCTCAGCACCTGCCCGGACTGGTGGCCCTGAGCCATGCCGTCCACGCCACGCCCGAGCTCTGCTTCCACGAGACCCGATCGGCCCACACGGTGGCCGAGGCCCTCCGCGCCGGTGGCCTCGCCGTCACCGAGGGCGTCTGCGACCTGCCCACCGCGTTCGAGGCCCGAACGGGCCGGGGCGAGCTGGTCGTCGCCGTGTGCGCCGAGTACGACGCCCTGCCCGACATCGGGCACGCCTGCGGGCACAACATCATCGCCGCCTCGGCCGTCGGGGCCGGGCTGGCGCTGGCCGCGGTGGCCGATCAGATCGGCCTTCAGGTGCGCGTGCTGGGCACGCCGGCCGAAGAGGGGGGAGGGGGCAAGATCTTCATGCTCGAGCGGGGCGCCTTCGCCGGCGTCCACGCCGCCATGATGGTCCACCCGTGGCCGACCGAACGCCTGACCGGAGCCTGCCTGGCCGTCTCCCATTTCGATGCGCACTTCGCCGGCCGGGAGGCCCACGCGTCGGCCGCTCCGTGGGAGGGCGTCAACGCGCTCGACGCCATGACCATCTCGCAGGTGGCGCTGGGCCTGCTGCGCCAGCACCTGCCCCCGGGCGACCAGGTCCACGGGGTGATCACCCACGGCGGGGACGCGGCCAACGTGGTCCCGGCCGACGTCACCGGCCGCTTCATGGTGCGCTCCCCCAGCGTGGCCGCCCTCACGGCCGCCGACCGGCGGGTGCGCGCCTGCTTCGAGGCGGGCGCCCTGGCCACCGGCTGCACCGTGGCCTTCGAGGAACTGTCCCCGGTGTACTCGCACATGGAGGCCGATGCCGGCCTGTTGGCGGCGTACCGGGTCAATGCCGAAGCCCTGGGCCGGACCTTCGAGGCCGACGATGCCCACCTCCCGCTGCCCACCTTCTCGACCGACATGGCCAACGTCTCGCTGGCCGTGCCCACCATTCATCCGCTCATCGGGATCGAGACCGGTGGCGCCGTCAACCACCAGCACGACTTCGCCGCCGCCTGCACCACGCCCTCAGCCGATGCCGCCGTCCGCGACGGAGCGGTGGCCCTGGCCTGGACGGCCATCGACGCCGCCACCGACCCCGCCCTGCGAGGGCGCCTGCTCAGCGCGTGATCACCGAGCACGCCGTCCTGCAGGTGGTCCCGGGCCAAGAGGACGCGTTCGTGGCCACCATGGAGCGAGCCAAGCCACTGATCGCGGACAGCCCCGGCTTCGTCTCGCTGCGGGTCGAGCGCTGCGTCGAACGCCCGGCCACCTTCCTGCTGCTGGTGGAATGGGAGACGCTGGAGGCGCACACGGAGGGCTTCCGGGGCTCGGCGGCCTACGGCGAATGGCGGAGCCTGCTGCACCACTTCTACGATCCCTTCCCGGTGGTCGGGCACTTCGAGGCGGTGGTCACGGCCTGAGCGGGGCCCCCCTTCGGGATCTCCGCGCCACGGGCGCGCCTCGGGGGCCGGGGCGTCGGATCGGCTATCGGGCCGGGTGCCGATGACGGCGGCGCGCAAGCGACGGATGACCCTGTTCGCCATGTGCCTGTCGCAGGGCATGATCCTGCTCGACATCACCATCGTCAACATCGCCCTGCCCTCCATCCAGCGTGAGCTGCACATGTCCCCCGGCCTCCTCGAGTGGGTGATCAGCGCCTACGCCCTCTCGCTGGCCACCTTCATCCCGCTGGGCGGCACACTGGGGGACCGCTACGGTCGCAAGCGCGTCTTCCTGGTGGGTCTGGTGGTGTTCACCCTGGCCTCGGCCGCATGCGCGCTCTCGACCGTCGACGTCGCGCTCATCAGCTTCCGCGTGGTGCAGGGCGTCGGCGGGGCCGTCATGTCCGCGTTGACGCTGTCCATCCTCTCGGAGACCTACCCCCCCGAGACCCGCGCCTCCGCCATCGGGATGTGGTCGGCCATCGCCGGCCTCGGGTTCGGCCTGGGACCGGTGGTGGGTGGCCTGCTGCTGTCCAGCTTCGGCTGGTCCTCCATCTTCTGGGTCAACGTCCCCGTCGGGCTGGTGGCCTTCGGGGTGACGGTGTACGGGGTCGCCGAGTCCCGCGATCCGGTCACCCGCCGCCTCGACGTGGTCGGCGTCGTCCTGTCCGCCCTCGGCCTCCTCGGCGTGACCTACGGGTTCGTCGAAGCGGCCGACCGGCCCTTCTCCTCGACCATCGTGTGGGGACCGGTCGCCCTCGGCCTCGTGCTGCTGGTGGCGTTCTGGGTGTGGGAGCGCCGCTGCCCGTCCCCCATGGCGCCGCCGAGCCTGCTCTCCGACCGTCGCTTCGGGACGGCCTGCAGCGTGTTCTTCCTGGCCTATCTGGCCCTGGCCAGCGTCATGTTCTTCGCCACCTTGCTGTTCCAGAACGTCAAGGGCTGGTCCGCCCTGCACACCGGGTTGTCGTGGATGGCCATGAACGTGCCGTTCATTGTGGTGGCCCAGCTCAGCGGCCGGATCAACCGGAGGTTCTCGAGCGCGGCCACCGTCGTGGCGGGCTGCCTGGTGGCCGCGGGCGGCGTCCTGGCGCTGAGCCAGGTGACGACCACGACGCCCTTCGTGCTGGCGGGCGCGGGCTACGTGCTGCTCGGTGCCGGGTACGGCGCGCTCGCCCCGGCGATCGCCAACGTGGCCATGCGGAACGTGGCCAAGGGGAGCTCGGGCATCGCGGCCGGCATCTTGAACACCAGCCGGCAGGTGGGCACGTCCGTCGGGCTCGGCATCGTGGGCTTCCTCGGCGTGAGCGCGGCGGCGCACGCCTGGTCGGCCGATATCGGGCAGCTGCCGGCGGCGTCACAGGCCGCGGCGCGCGGCCTGGCCCAGAGCGTGGCCGGCGGGCGCGTGGGGTCGGTGACCCACCAGCTCGGGGCGGTGGCCACCGGGCCGGCGACGGCCGCCTTCCTCCATGGCTACGAAGTGGCCATCGTGGTCTGCGGGGCCGCCCTGCTGGTGGCCGGGGCCCTCGCCGCCGTCGGCCTGCGTCACCGGTCCGGGGCCCGTGCCGACGTCCCGGCATCGGGGGCGGTCGGGCCCATGGGCGTCGACGTGGCCTGAGTCGGTCTCGGTCCCGGTGTGACGCTGGCGGTGGCCGTGGCCGTGGCGGTGGCCGTGGCGGTGGCGGTGGCGGTGGCCGTGGCCGTGGCCGTGGCGGTGGCGGTGGCGGTGGCGGTGGCGGGCTATCCCGCGGCGTCTCCCGGGCTCTCGGGGCTCCCGGTTCCCTCGGTCGTCCCCACGAACATGTCCAGGCAGGCCTCCAGGCCGATCAATTCGATGTCGTCCCGACGCCGTGCGGCCCAGAGGTCACGATCGATGCGGAGGCGGACGATCCGACCCACCCCGTCGCGCCGGGCCTCCCGACCGACGCCGTTCTCCACGTAGCCGACGGCCCGGGAGGCGCCCAGGGACGGCGCATTGTCCTCGAAGGCCCCACTGCGCGCCTCCTCGGCCCCGAGCCCGGCGAAGGCCAGGTGCAGGATGGCCTCGCGCATCTCCCGGCCCAGGCCCTGGCCCTGATGGCGCCGGCCCAACCACGAACCGGTCTCCACGGAGCGGACCTGAGCGAAGCGCGTGGCCATCAGGTCCTGGACGCCGACCGCCTGCCCCTCGACGAACACGCCGCCCGTGAAGTTCCACCGCGCCGCCGACCACTCGGCCCGCTGGCGCCACCACCACTGGGCCGATTCCCGCTCGCGCTGGGGCGACGGGCGGTCGGTGAACGGAGTGGTGAAGGGCATGGTGGCCGGATCATGGATCCCCTGATCGATCAGGTCGATGAGCGCGCCGAACTCGGACTCCCTCGGCAGCCGGATCTCGAGGCGCGGCGTGCGGATGACCAGACCGAACAGCGGCCAGAACGACGGAGGGCCCGGGACGGTCATCCGCCGGGCTGGTAGACCCCGAACTCGCCCCGGAGCACGTCGGCCACCTCGCCCAGCGTCGCCATGGCACCGAGCGCGACCTTCATGGGAACCAGCAGATTGCCGTCCCCCCGGGCCGTGGCGGCGACGTCGGAGAGGGCGGCGTCCACGGCGGCCTGGTTCCTGGCGGCCCGCACCGATCGGGTGCGATCGATCTGGGCCTGCTGCAGACGCACGTCGATCGGGAAGACGTCGGCCGGTTCGCTCTCCTCGTCGGTGAAGCGGTTGACGCCCACCACGACCTTCTCCCCGTCGTCCACCGCCTTGGCGTAGCTGTAGGCCGCGCTCTCGATCTCATCTTGCATGAAGCGCGCCTCGATGGCGGCCACCGCCCCGCCGAGCTGGTCGATCCGCTCGAGGTACTCCTGGGCGGCCCGTTCCACCTCGTCGGTGAGCGACTCGACGAAGTAGGAGCCGGCCAACGGGTCCACGGTGTCGGACACGCCGGACTCGAACCCGACGATCTGCTGGGTGCGCAGTGCGATCTTGGCGGCCCGGGTGGTGGGAAGCCCGAGCGCTTCATCGAATCCGTTGGTGTGCAGGCTCTGGGTGCCGCCCAGCGCGGCAGCCAGCGACTGGAGGGTGACCCGGACGATGTTGTTCTCCGGCTGCTGGGCCGTGAGGGTCGACCCGCCCGTCTGGGTATGGAACCGCAGCATGGTGGAGCGCGGGTCCTTGGCCCCGAAGCGCTCGGTCATGATGCGGGCCCACATGCGCCGGGCGGCTCGGTACTTGGCCACTTCCTCGAACAGATTGTTGTGGGCGTTCCAGAAGAACGACAGCCGCGGCGCGAAGGCGTCGACGTCCATCCCGGCCGCCAGGGCCGCCTCGACGTAGGCGATGCCGTTGGCCAGGGTGAAGGCGATCTCCTGGACCGCCGTCGATCCCGCCTCGCGGATGTGGTAGCCCGAGATGGAGATGGTGTTCCAGTTGGGCAGGTTCGCCGCGCAGTAGGCGAACGTGTCCACGATGAGGCGCATGGACGGCCGGGGCGGGTAGATGTAGGTGCCCCGGGCGATGTACTCCTTGAGGATGTCGTTCTGGATGGTGCCCCTGATCTCGTCGCCCCCGACGCCCTGTTCTTCGGCCACCAGTTGGTAGAGCAGGAGCAGGATGGCCCCCGTGGCGTTGATGGTCATGGAGGTGGTCACCTTGTCCATCGGGAGGCCGGCCATGAGCAGCCGCATGTCGGCCAGGGAGTCGATGGCCACGCCCACCTTGCCCACCTCGCCCTCGGCCCGCGGGTGGTCCGAGTCGTAGCCCATCTGGGTCGGGAGGTCGAAGGCGCACGAGAGGCCTGTCTGCCCGGCATCGAGCAGGAACTTGAAGCGCTCGTTGGTGGCCTTGGCCGAACCGAAGCCGGCGTACTGGCGCATGGTCCAGAGCCTCGAGCGGTACATCCCGGCGTGGATGCCGCGGGTGTAGGGGAACGAGCCGGGTGCTCCCAACTTGGTCGCGCCGTCCCAGTGCTCG
>JBKQIP010000089.1:0-10447 GCA_052148295.1 Acidimicrobiales bacterium | reverse complement strand
GGCCGGGGAAGCCAGGACCCAGCCCGCAGGGGCTGGGTCCTGGCCCGTTTCCCGGGCCGGTGGGCCAGGGACACCACCGGTTCATCTCAAGTTCATCTTTCGTTTATCTTTCGTTCATCTCACGTCCATCGGGCGTTGTTATGAACCCCATCGACTCTGTAGGATTCAGGGCGAGCGGTACTGGAGAGCGCCGGCGGAGAGGATCCGGCGCTCCTGAGCAGGCAAGCCGGATGGCAGGATCTCAGTGACCTACAGCACAGCCGACTTACTGCAGCGACCGGGGGGCGACCCGGTCCCCCGCCTCGTGGTCACCCAGCGCACCCGGGGCGACCGCATCTTCCGGGGGACCTCGCGCACGGCCGGTCTCAGCGTGTTCGTCATCCTCGCCCTCATCGGCGTCTTCCTCTTCATCCAGGCCCTGCCCGCCTTCGAATACATGGGCCTGCGCTTCTTCACCACCCCGTCGTGGGTGCCCCAGCCCCAGCACGGGCATCCGGCGTCGATCGGCATCGGGGTGGCGGCCATCGGGACGATCCTGATCGCCCTCATCGCGCTGATCATCGCCGTGCCGGTGTCCATCTCCTCGGCCCTCTTCATCAGCGAGTACGCGCCGCGCACCTTGTTCGGCTTCATCCCGTTCAAGAACCTGCTGACCTCGGTGGTGGACCTGATGGCCGCCGTGCCCAGCATCATCTACGGCCTGTGGGGACTGCTGGTCCTCGAACCCCACATCGTGGGCCTGTCCCGGTGGATGTCGAGCCACCTGAGCTTCATCCCCTTCTTCCGGGTGACCCCGGGCACCACCGTGTTCACCGGCTCCTCCTTCATCGCCGGGGTCCTGGTGGCCATCATGGTGCTGCCCATCGTCACCTCGCTCAGCCGCGAGATCTTCTCCCTCACCCCGCTGGCCGAGAGGGAAGCGGCCCTGGCCCTGGGGGCCAGCCGGGCCCGGGTCATCCGCGACGTGATCCTGCCCTTCGGCAAGGGCGGGTTGGTGGGGGCCATCATGCTCGGCCTGGGCCGGGCCCTCGGTGAGGCCATCGCGGTGAGCCTCATCATCTCGCTCTCCTTCGTGCACAACTTCAAGGTGCTGTCGTCCGGGGCCAACTCCATCGCCGCGCTCATCGCCAACCTCTTCGACTCGGGCGGCAAGCTCGGGCTGGCCGGCCTCCTGGCCGCCGGGCTGGTGCTGTTCGTCTTCACGCTGGTGGTCAACACCATCGCCTCGGTGATCGTCAGCCGGACCAGGTTGCGCACGGCATGACGAGCACCCTCACCCGTCCCGAGGGCGTCCCGCCCGTCGAGCCGCCCACCCTCCGGGTGCCGTCGGTGCCGCCGCCGCGCAAACGCATCCGCCCCCGCGACTTCAAGCCCACCGACGCCGCGCTGGTCGGGCTCACGCTGCTCGCCGCGCTGTGCACCGTGTGGATCGTGTTCGACCAGCTCACCCTGCTGTCGGGGATCTTCGGCTTCATCGTGTGCGTGGCCCTGGTCTTCCTGGTGTTCTTCTACGTCGTCAACCGCCAGCTCTTCGGGCGGCGGGTGGCGGCCGACCGGGCCACCGGCGCCATCGTGACCATGGGCGTGCTGTGCATGTTGACCCCGCTGGTGCTGCTGGTGGTGTTCCTCTTCGTGAACGGCCTCAAGTTCCTGTCGTGGCACTTCCTGACCTCCACGCAGTACGCCGTGGTCCAGCACTGCGCCCCCGGGACGACCTGCGTGCGGGGTGGCGTCTTCCAGGCCATCGTGGGGACGGCCGAGCAGGTCGCCTTCGCCGTCCTGATCGGGGTGCCGCTCGGGATCCTCACCGCCATCTTCCTCAACGAGGTCGGTGGCCGTTTCACCCAATCGGTGCGGGTGGTGGTGACGGCCATGAGCGGCCTGCCCGCCATCGTCGCCGGTATCTTCATCTACTCCATCATCGTGATCCACTTCCACTTCTCGGGCTTCGCCGGCGGCCTGGCCCTGGCCGTGCTGCTGCTCCCCACGGTGACCCGGGGGACCGAGGAAGTCCTGAAGATCGTGCCCAACGACCTGCGCGAGGCGTCGGCCGCCCTGGGCGCACCGCAGTGGCGCACGGTGACGTCGGTCGTCCTGCCCACGGCCCGCTCGGGCATCCTCACCGCCGTGCTGCTCGGCATCGCGGTGGCCATCGGCGAGACCGCACCGCTCCTGTTCACGGTGTTCGGGGCGACGGCGACCAACTGGAACCTGTTCCACGGCCCGCAGGCCTCCCTGCCGCTGCTGATCTACACTTCGGTCAAGTCGTCGCAGAGCTCGTACGTCGCCCTCGGGTACACCGCGGCGCTCGTGCTGTTCCTGTTCGTGTTCTCCGTGTTCATCCTGGCCCGGATCCTCGGCAGCCCCTGGCTCAGCGGCAAGGTCCGGAACCGTTCGAGTCAGCGCATGGCCAATGCGGCGGCGCGTGGTGTAGGAGGAGGCATGGTCAATTGACCCTCACCGAGGAACAGAGGATCCTGGCCGACGGGGCCCGGCTCCGCCCGGGGTTCGGCGGCGCCGCCGGTGAGATCGTGGCCGACGACGTGTGCGCCTGGTTCGGCGACCACCTGGTGCTCGAGGGGGTCACCCTGACCATGGAGCGCAACAAGGTCACCGCGCTGATCGGGCCGTCGGGCTGCGGCAAGTCGACCTTCCTGCGCATCCTCAACCGGATGCACGAGACGGTCGCCGGCGCGCAGCTGGCCGGGACGGTGGCCCTCAACGGGGTGGACGTCTACGACCCGACCCAGCGGGCCACCGAGGTGCGGCGCCACATCGGCATGGTGTTCCAGCGCCCCAATCCGTTCCCGGCCATGACCATCTACCAGAACGTGCTCTCGGGCCTGCGGTTCAACCAGATTAAATTCGAGAACCCCGATGCCCTGGTGGAGGAGGCGCTGACCAAGGCGGGCCTGTGGAACGAGGTGCGCAACCGCCTCAAGGCGCTGGGCGGCGATCTCTCCGGTGGCCAGCAGCAGCGGCTCTGCATCGCCCGTGCCCTGGCGCTGCGCCCGGCGGTGCTCCTCATGGACGAACCCTGCTCGGCGCTCGACCCGACCTCGACCCGGCGGATCGAGCAGACCATCGGCGAGGTCTCCCAAGAGGTGACCGTCGTCATCGTGACCCACAACATGCAACAGGCCCAACGGGTGTCGGACACCTGCGCCTTCTTCCTGGCCGGCGAGAACGAGCCGGGCCGGGTGGTCGAGGCGGGCTCCACCGACATGATGTTCAACAACCCCAACGATCCCCGGACGCATGACTATGTCAACGGCCAGTTCGGGTAGGCCCTGGCGGGCGGCGCTGGCCGCCTGCCTCGGTGCCCTCCTCTCCGTCCCGCTGGCGCTGGCCCTCCAGGGAGCGGCCACGCCCCCGGCGGGGGCGAGCAACCAACCGGTGGTCCTCGGGTCGGGCTCGAGCTACGCCGCGGTGGCCCTGGACCAGTGGACGGCGCAGGTGGCGTCCTTCTACGGCGACAACATCAACTACCAGACCTCCTCGTCCGTCATCGGGCTGAACGACTACGCCCAGGGGCAGCTGAACTTCGCCGCCAGCGAGATCGGCTACTCGACGGGACAGTCGGCCTACACCCCCCAGCCCCCGTACTCGCCCTACCAGTACCTGCCCGATGTGGCCGGGGCCACCTGCCTCATGTACAACCTGACCGGTTCGACCGGGCAGCCCATCACCAACCTCAACCTGTCCGAACCGGTGCTCCTCGACATCTTCACGGGGCAGATCCAGTCCTGGAACGATCCGCAGATCACCGCCCTCAACCCGGGCGTCCCGCTGCCCAGCACGCCCATCATCAAGGCCTACCGGTCCGACGCCTCCGGTGAGAACTACATCTTCTCCGACTACTTCACGACGCTCTCGGGGTCCCAGTGGAACGCCTTCACCGCGGCCATGGGCACGCCCAGCGGCGCCCAGGCCATCTTCCCCACGCCGTCGGACGGACAGGGTGGGGTGCACGGCATCTACAACATCACCGGGTTCGAGGGGGAGAACGGGTCCGACGTCGCCTCCGAGTACGTCAACGACAACTCGGGCAGCATCACCTACGTCGAGACGGCCTACGCCCTGCGGCTCCACCGGCCCTGTGCCAACGTGTTGAACCCGGCCGGTCAATTCGTCCAGCCGTCGGAGACGGCCGACGCCATCGCCCTGACGGCGGACCAGCTCCAGCCCGACCTCGAGCAGATCCTGACCAACGTGTTCCTCAACCCGAACCCGGCGTCGTACCCGATCTCCGCCTACAGCTATCTCATCACGCAGGTGAGCCCCCAGCCGTCGGCGGCCATCGGCGCCGAGATGGGACAGTTCATCCAGTTCATCGCCTGCCGGGGGCAGATCGCCGCGGGCACGCTGGGCTATTCGCCCATCCCGCCCAACCTGGTGTCGGATGACTTCGCGGCGGTGAACCGCCTGAACGGCGCCACCCAACTCCCCACACCGACGGCGGCGAACTGCCCCAACCCCTACTTGACCGGGGGTTTGCAGGTGGCCGGCGTGCCCACCACGGCTCCGCCCGTGACGGCGGGATCCGGTGCCGCCCTCGCGGGAACCGGCTCCGGTGCGGCGGGGTCGTCGGGGTCCGACACGACGACGACCGATGCGGCCGCCACCGCGGCCGCCACCCAGGCCGCGGCGGCGGCGGCGGCGGCCAACGCGGCCAAGGTGGCCGCCGAGCTCAAGCGCCACGGCGCCAGCGAGGCGGGGCAGATCCCCGGGGTGGCGCTGAGCGCGGCCGCGGGCGCCCTCCTCGACAAGCCCTACCCGACCGGCGAGGTGCTCGGTTGGACGCTGCTCCTGGCCGCGGTCTTCGTCGGCCTTCCCTTCGCTATCGTCCTCGTGCGCCGGCGTCGCAAGCCGGGACCCGACACCCCGATCGAGGAACCCTTATGAACCGGAACCGCACCACCGAACCCCCGCGGGCCCTGGTCCTCGTCGGCGCCGGCCTCCTCCTCTTCGGGACCATCGTGCTGGGCATGCTCCCGGCCGCCGCCGCCACCGGGAGCACCACCACGACCGCCCCGACCACCTCGACCACGGCGCCGGTACCGGGGTCGACCTCGACCACGACCCCGGCCACGAGCACGACCACGACGGCGCCACCGAGCACGCCGGCCGGCCCTCCCGCCGCGTCGCCGGACAAGGAGACCACGACCACCACCACGACCACGACCCAGCCCCATGGACCGCCGGTGACCGGCGGCGACGTCCCCTGCTCCGACATGCCCAGCGGCGTGCCCACCGCAACGGGCGACACCTGCGCCGAGATGCCCTGTCCCACCGGGATCGACTGCGGCGTCGTGGTGGCCGGCCCGACCTCGGGCCTCGGACCGGGGCAGTACGTCTATCTCAACTTCTACGATTTCCTGCCCGGGGACACCGGGACCACCATCTACTACTGCTCGGACCCGGGGGCCTCCACCACCCTGACATCGATCCCGACCTGCGGCAACACCGACACCAGCTCGGACGCCGAGGCTCCGCAGCAGGTCCGGATCTACCCGTCCTCCACGTCCACCCTCATCCCGGCGGGCACCTCGGCGGCCAGCATGCAGGCGGCCGAGGTCGCCTCGCCCAGCACCCCCATCGCCGGACAGCAGTTCAACCCCACCGTGCCGGAGCCGGCGGGCTTCTACTGCGACGGGACCTCGGCCAACCCGTGCGCCATCGTGGTCACCGACTCCACCATCACGCCCGGGGACGCCACCTCGAAGTCGACCAACAGCGTGGAGATCCCGGTGACCTTCGCCTCCAACTCCACCAGCTGTCCCAATGCGACGGTGGTCAGCACCGAGAGCGAGTTCGGCATCGACCTGCTCATGCCCGAGGTGGCCCGGCTGAGCTGTGCCAACGACCCCAGTGCCGCCGTCATCCCCTTCGAGACGGCGACCGACGGGCTCAGCGCGGTGACCGACCTGGTCAGCGGGGTCCAGCAGGTCGCTTTTACCGACGAGCCCGAGGAGCCCGACCAGCAGGCCGAGCTGGCCAAGGGGCACTTCGCGCTCATCCCGGTAGCGCTGACCGCCAACGTGGTGGGGTTCTTCGCCCAGCTCAATTTCGAGGGAAACTTCACCCTGGACCAGATGGACCTGAGCCCCACCATGGCCGCCGGCCTCCTCACCAACGCCGCCAACTACTCGGGCGCGGCGTCGACCGACGACCAGGACGCCTGCAGCGGCCCGAGCGAGGTTCCCCCCACCAAACCCGGCGAGACGGTGGACAACACGTCGGGACCGTGCCTCGGCCCCGGCTCCAGTCCCTTCGGTATCGGTCCCTGCTTCGGGGACGCCACGTGCTCGCTGTACGACCAGCTCAACTTCATCAACGGGTTCAACCAATTCGCCCAGTACCAGGCGGTCCAGCGCTCCGACAACGCGGGGGCCACGGGGCAGCTGTTCAACTGGCTCTGCAACGCCCCCGTCGTGCCGCTGGACTTCGGCGTGGACCCGACGGAGTCCAGCTCGGGCGCCCAGGAGCTCGAGGCCGGGTTGAGCCCGGCCAGCGGGCCGCCGCTGACCACCTGCCCGGCCGAGGTGGACCAGGTGCCACCCATCAACGGGGCCCAGCGCCTGATCACGGTCAACGACCCGAGCCAGCAGGCCCTCAAGGCCAACGGGGCCGTCTTCAACAGCGGCACGTTCACCGAGGCCAGCGCCGCCTTCACCGACATGAACTGGGGCGAGTCGCGCTACTACGGCATGAACGTGGCCGCGTTGCAGAACGCGGCGGGCGACTTCGTGACGCCCAGCGCCGCGTCCCTCGATGCCGCGGTGAACGGCGCCACGGTGAACCCCGACGGGTCCTACAACTTCCAGAATCTCTCCTCGGACCCGTCGGCCTACCCCATGCCGAGCATGATCTACGCCGTGGTGCCGACCACCCCCATGGCGCCCGCGGCGGCCGCATCGATACAGGACCTGCTCAACCAGCTGCTCAGCCTGACCGGCGGCAGCAACACCTCGGACCTCCCGGCCGGGTTCGTGCCCCTTCCCCCGGCCGTGTACACGGCGGCCACGGCCGACGTGACCAAGGACATCACCTCGGTCCAGCCGACCAGCACCAGCCCCACCACGACCACCACGACCGCCAGCACCGCCAGCACGAGCTCCGGGGGGTCGACCGGCAGCTCGAGCTACTCCGACCTCGGATCCGACGAAGGTGAGCTCAGCTACGGCTCGATCGTCTCCGCCGCCGCGTTCGACAACGGCACGTCGGCGGTGATCGCCGCCGCCAACCCCGGGGCGGCCAGCACGGGTCACCACGCGGTGCTGCCCCTGCTCGGGCCGTCGTTGCGCGGCTTCGCCCTGGCGGCCAGCCACGGACGCGCCCTGGTGCCCGAGGCCCTGGCCCTCGGGATCGCCGCATTGCTCGCCGGCCTGTTCTGCATGAGCGCCGGCATCATGCGCCGCCGCCGGGCCCTGGCCGCGCTCGCAACCGCCGAGGCGGCGGGACCCGAGCCGCCGGGAGCCGAACCGTGACCGCTGAGCCCCCGGTACAGATCGTCGACGAGCCGCAGCCCGAGCTCTCGGGCGCCACCACGGGTGGGCTGGCCACGCGCTTCGTCGGGTCCGCCACCCGCACCGGGGAGCCGCGCCCCGCCGGCGCGCCGGCCGGCTCTCCCGCCGGCTCGGCCGAGCCCGACGGCGGCACGGTGCCGGCCGGCGACGGGACGAGGTTGCTCCGGCTCGGGATGGTGGCCTCCACCGTCGGCCTGTGCGCCCTGATGTTCGTCGGCTACGTCTACTTCTTCTCCAACCTGCAGGAGCACCGGGAGCAGCACGCCCTCCTCAACGAGTACACCACGGCGGCCAAGGCCCAGATCCTCTCGACCCGGGCGTTGCCCCAGGGGGCGCCGGCCGGGGTGCTGTCCATTCCGGCCATCGGCCTCTCCCAGGTGGTGGTCGAGGGGTCCAACGCCACCGACCTGCTCAAGGGCCCGGGGCTCATGCCCGGCACCGCCCGGCCCGGCTCCCTGGGCAACGCGGTGATCGCCGGGCACCGCACCATCGCCGGCTCTCCCTTCGGCCACCTGGGCGACCTGCGCCCGGGCGACCGCATCGAGGTGGTCACCGTGACCGGCGCCTACCACTACCGGGTCCTGGCGCTGGGCAGCACCCACCCCGGGGAACAGGACCCCGTCAGCCCCAATCGACACCCACGCCTGACGCTGGTCACCTCGGGCGGGACGCCGGCCAGCCTGGGACGGATCTACGTGGTGGCGGCCCTGGTCGGGACGCCCAACCGGCTCCCCATACCCCGTCACCCGCCGACGCCGGCCGAACGCGGCCTCAGCGGCGACTCGGCGGCCGTGCTGCCCTCCGTCCTGTGGGCGCTGGTGCTGGGGGCCGGCCTGGCCGCCACGTTCTGGGCCTACTGGCGCTTCAAGGGGCGGCACTGGTCGGTGTACCTGCTCTCGACGCCCATCCTCCTGGCCATCGCCTTCGTCTGGTACGAGAACCTGATCCGGTTGCTGCCGGGGACGATGTAGTGGGGCGGCGGCATCGGCTGACGCTCCCCCGTGTGGTGATGCTGGGCGTAGTGACGGCGGCAGCCCTCGCCCTGGCGGGATGCTCGAGTGGCTCGAACCAGGCCGCGCCGTCCACCACCACCACCTCGGTGATCACCCCGGCCATCATCTCGAAGACGATCACCATCAACGGTCACACCTACCCCGTGCCCAGCGAGGACGGGATCCACGCCATCGACCCGTCGGTGGACACGGGCGGGCAGATCATCCTGACCAACAAGGGTTTCCTGCCCTACCGCCTCTTCGTCCAGCTCAAGCAGAAGATCACCTGGACCAACCTGAGCTCGCACCCGGTGCGCATCACCTTCCTGCACCAGCCGGTCAAATCGGGCCTGATCCCGGTAGGGGGCACCTTCAGCTGGTCGTCGGCCACCCTCATCAACTTCGCGTACGTCTCGAGCTCGGGTTACCACGGGATCGTGGCCATCGGCGCCTTCACGTCGTAGCGCGCCGGGCCCCGGCCCGTTCCGGACGCTTCCGGCCGCCCGAGGGGGAGCTCGGACGTCGGGGGTGGGCCGGTTCGTCTACGACGCGCTGGAGGAACCGCACTGGCCGATGAGGTACTTGGCCAGCGTGTTCTCCGATGTGGGCAACTTCGGGTTCTTGACCAGAGACGAGCCCGCCGACGCGAATTGCGAGGCGGTGTCGGACTTCTTGAGCAGGGCCTGGATGCTCCGCGCATAGGTGAGCAGGGTGGTGACGGCCGACCGGATGTTGCGGGGCGAGCGGGTGGTGGCCGCCCTCAGGACCGTGTCCTCCCTCGTCTGGCCCCCGAAGGCCGTCAGGTAGGCCGTCTTCGCCTTGGACCAGTCACCCGCCTCGATGGCCGTCTTGGCCCGGTCCACCGCAGCGGCGTCGCTGACGTCGATCGGCCCCAACGAGTGGTAGGCCGTGCACAGCGCGCTGTGGGGGGCCTTCCCGGTGGTGGAGGTGCGCACCGCGGCCGAAGCCGACAGCGTGGGGAGCAGGGCCAGGGCCACCGCCAGGGTGACGGATCCTGCGGCGATCAGGGCCTGCTTCATCATGGCGCGTTCCATCTCCGGGTTCGGCGAGCGGCGGGGGAGCCGTCCCACTCTAGAGGGAGGCGTGGCCGGAGATCGTTCAGCCCTCCGGGCACGGCTCCCCCGTTTCTCCGCGGCCGACGCCGGCGTCCCGCGGGGAGGCGGCTTGCCCGCCCGGCCCGGGGGCCCTATCCTGGTACGTCGGCTCTCGGGACCCCCGGGAGCCTGCGCGCACCCCTGCGGGCGCGCCCCGCACCAGCCGGCAGCGAAAGATCGATCCCTTGCGCACGTACTCCCCCAACGTCACCGAACTCCAGCGAGCCTGGTACGTGGTGGACGCCGACGGCCTCGTGCTGGGCCGCCTGGCCTCGGAGGTGGCACGCCTGCTGCGGGGCAAGCACCGCCCCTACTTCGCCCCCCACGTCGACACGGGCGACCACGTGATCGTGGTGAACGCCGACAAGGTGATCCTCACCTCGAACAAGGCCGATGACAAGCTGGCCTACCGCCACAGCGGCTCCCCGGGCGGCCTGCGCTCCACCACCTACGCCGAGCTGCTGGCGGAGAAGCCGGCCGAGCTCATCCGGCGCTCCGTACGCGGCATGCTGCCCAAGAACACCCTCGGCCGCCAGATGCTGGGCAAGCTCCAGGTCTACGCCGGACCGGACCATCCCCACGCCGCCCAGAAGCCCGAGCCGCTCGAACTGCCCCAGGCCCGCCGGGCCGGCTGAGCACGCGCACCAGGAAGGACACCACCCACGCAATGCCCGCACCACTGAGTCAGACCACGGGACGCCGCAAGCAGGCGGTGGCACGCGTCCGCTTCCGCCCCGGCCAGGGCGCCATCAAGGTCAACAAGCTCCCCATCGAGCGGTACTTCACGTCCGCCACGCACCGCATGCTGGTG
>JBKQIP010000088.1:0-3919 GCA_052148295.1 Acidimicrobiales bacterium | reverse complement strand
ATCAACGAGAGCCTCTACCCGCACCTGCAGTGGAGCCGCGACTACCGCACCGATTCGGGCGGCCCCGGGCAGTGGCGCGGCGGATGCGGCAGCCACTACGTCAAGGAGGTACGGGTGCCCTCGCACGTCTACACCTACGTGGTCGGCATGAAGTACCCCATGCCGGGCATCGCCGGCGGCGGCAAGGGCGCGCCCAACAAGCTGACGCTGCGCTACGGGTCGGACGACGAGCTGGTGGTGGCCCACACGGCGGACTGGGTGCCCATGGAGGCGGGGGACCGCATCTGTTTCGACTACGGCGGCGGAGGCGGCTGGGGCGACCCCTTGGACCGGCCGGCCGGTGCCGTGCTCGACGACGTGCTGGACGAGTACGTCAGCATCGAGGGAGCCGCCCGCGACTACGGCGTGGTGCTCACCGGATCGCTGGAGGAGCTGACCCTGGCGGTCGATGACGACGCCACCGAGACGCGCCGAGCCGCCCTCCGCGCCCGGCGCGCCGCGTAAGCATCGCGGCGGTCGCGCACCCGTGACGTCCGGCATCGCAGCCTGGGGCAGCTACCTCCCCTACTGGCGGCTCCAGCGCGCCGCCATCGCCCAGGTGCTGGGCTCGGGTCCCTCGAGGGGCACCCGCGCGGTGGCCTCCTACGACGAGGACACCACGACCCTGGCCGTCGAGGCGGGCCGGCGCGCCCTGGCCGGTGCGGGGGCCGGGGAGGCGGCGGAGCCGCAGGACCTCTTCTTCTCCACCCCGGCGCCGGGCTACCTGGACAAGACCAGCGCCACCACCGTCCATGCCGCCCTGGGCCTGGACCCGAGCTGCGCCGCCTACGACTTCGCCGGCTCGCCCCGCTCGGCCATCGGCACCCTGCTGGTGGCGCTGGAGGGATCGCCGCGGCGCACGGGCCTGGCCGTCCTCTCGGATCTGCGCACGGGCCTGGCCGGCGGTGCGGAGGAGCGGGACGCCGGCGACGGCGCCGTCGCCTTCCTCTGCGGCCGGGACGCGGTGGCCGAGCTGGTCGGCCGCGGCGCGGCCAGCGATGAGTTCCTCGACCGCTGGCGGGTGCCCGGTGAGGCGGCGTCGCACGTCTGGGAGGAGCGCTTCGGTGAGGAGCTCTACGTCCCGCTGGCCCGTGCGGCCTGTGCCGACGCGCTGAAGGACGCCGGCGTCGCCGAGAGCGACGTCGACCACGCCGTGGTGACCGGGCTGCACGCGCGGGCGGTCAAGGCGGCCAGCGGCGGTCTCGGTGTCCCCGGTGCCCTCGCCCCCGACCTCACGGCGGCGGTGGGCAACCTGGGAGCCGCCCACGCCGGCCTGGCCCTGGCCGACGTGCTCGAACGAGCGGCGCCCGGGCAGGTGATCGTGGTGCTGTCGCTGGCCGACGGGGCCGACGCACTGGTCCTGCGCACCACCGACGCGCTCCCGGCCGCCCAGGCCGCGCAGCGCGGGCGCGGGGTGCCCACCGTGGCCCAGCAGGTCGCGGCGGGAAGCAGCGACCTCTCCTATGCGGCGTTCCTGGCCTGGCGGGGCCAGCTGCACCGCGAGCCCCCGCGTCGCCCCGACCCCGAGCGTCCCGGAGCTCCCACGGTGCACCGGTCCGAGGCCTGGAAGTACGCCTTCACGGCCAGCCGCTGCCTGGCCTGCGGGTTCCGCCACATGCCCCCCACGCGGGCCTGTCTCTCCTGCCGGGCCATCGACCAGATGCGGCCCGAACGGCTGGTCGACGTGCGGGGCACTGTGGCCACCTTCACCGTCGACCACCTGGCCTACAGCCTCTCGCCGCCGGTGGTCGGGGTGATCGTTGACTTCGACGGCGGCGGCCGCTACCGCTGCGAGATCACCGACGTCAAGGCCGACGAGGTGTCCATCGGGGCCCGGGTGGAGATGACGTTCCGACGCATCTGGACGGCGCAGGGCGTGCACAATTACTTCTGGAAGGCCCGCCCGGTCAGCGGTGCGGTCCAGCCGAGCGAAGGAGCGTAGCCATGGCGAGCAGGGGTATCAAGGACCAGGTGGCCGTCATCGGCATGGGCTGCACCCGGTTCGGCGAGCTGTGGGACCAAGGGGTCGACGACCTGCTCACCGACGCGGCCACCGAGGCCGCCACCTCGGCCGGCCTCTCCATCCACGACCTCGATGCCTTCTGGCTCGGCACCATGACCTCGGGCGTCTGCGGCGTCACCCTCTCGCGGCCCTTGAAGTTGGACTACCGGCCGGTGACCCGGGGGGAGAACTACTGCGCCACCGGTTCGGAGGCCTTCCGCAACGCCTGCTACGCGGTGGCCTCGGGCGCCTACGACACGGCGATGGCCATCGGGGTGGAGAAGCTCAAGGACACCGGCTATTCGGGTCTCACCGGCATCCGCGCCGTCGGCGACGGGACCGACCCCGGGCTCTCGTCACCGGCCGCCTTCTCGTTCCTCGCCCCGTCCTACGCCCACAAGTACGGCGTCGACCCGGCACAGCTGAAGGAGGTCATGAGTCGCATCGCCTTCAAGAACCACCAGAACGGGGCGCGCAACCCCCGGGCCCAGTTCCAGAAGGAAGTCTCCATGGAGACGATCGCCAAGGCGCCCCTGGTCGCCGGGGAGCTCGGTGTCTTCGACTGCAGCGGGGTGAGCGACGGCGCGGCCGCCGCCATCATCTGCCGCGCCGAGGACGCCCACCGCTACTGCGACCGCCCGCTCTACGTCAAGGCGCTCAGCTTCGTGGCCGGGCCGGCCGCGGGTCCCATCGACCCGGCCTACGACTACACCACCTTCGAGGAGGTGGTCCGCTCGGCGGAGGACGCCTACCGGCAGGCCGGCATCACCGATCCCCGGGCCCAGCTGGCCATGGCCGAGGTGCACGACTGTTTCACCCCCACCGAGCTGGTGCTCATGGAGGACCTGGGGTTCGCCGGGCGGGGCACGGCGTGGAAGGAGGTGCTGGCCGGCACCTTCGACCGGGACGGCGAGCTGCCGGTCAACCCCGACGGCGGGCTCAAGAGCTTCGGTCACCCCATCGGGGCCTCCGGCCTCCGGATGCTGTTCGAGTGCTGGCTGCAGCTGCGCGGTGAGGCGCCGCCCGAACGCCAGATCGCCACGGTGGGGAGCGGTCGCACGCTCGGCCTGACCCACAACCTGGGGGGCGCGCCGGGCGAGGGCGTCAGCTTCGTGGGCATCGTCGGCACCGAGCTCGACGGTACGGGGCTCGACGCCTGATGAGCGGATCCGCCGGGGTCGACCTGCTGGCCGAAGACGAGGACCAGGCCGCGCTGCGCCAGCTGGCCCGGGACGTGGCCACCCGGGAGGTGGCGCCGCGCGCCCAGCAGGGGGACGAGACCGGCGGGGTCCCTCCCGAGGTCCGCAAGGCATTGGCCGGAGCCGACCTGCTGCGCATCACCATCGGCGAGCAGTGGGGCGGCATGGGCCTGGGTGACGTCGAGGCCGCCATCGTGCTCGAGGAGATCGCCCGGGCCGACGTGTCCTCGGCCATCTGCTGCCAGCTCACCTTCAACGGCCCCCCACGCGGCATCGAGCATCTGGGATCCGACGCCATGAAGGAGCGCTGGTTGCCGGCGGCGGCCGACGGCGACGCGCTCATCAGCATCGGCATCACCGAGCCCGACGCCGGGTCCGCCGTGCAGAACATGCGGGCCGCCCTCAGCGAGGACGGTCCGGGACGGTGGCGTCTCAGCGCCTACAAGAACTACTCGACCCTGGGCGACGTGGCCCAGGGCGTGCTGGTCTGGTGCCGCTGGCCGGGCGGGGAGGGCGCCAAGGGGATCGGTGCGGTGGTCGTGCCCACCGACCGCGAGGGCGTCTCGGTCACCGGCCGCCACAAGGGGATGGGCATCCACGCGGCCACCGAGGCCGAGCTGGCCTTCGACGGCGTCGCCGTCACCGAGGACGACATCCTGATCGCCGGGGACCCCTCCTC
>JBKQIP010000087.1:0-4359 GCA_052148295.1 Acidimicrobiales bacterium | reverse complement strand
ACGCCCGTCCTCGGCTAAATGGATGTCGACGATGATTTTCATGCCACCAGCTTGAACGACGCCCTCCGCCGCCGCCCTAGGGCAACTCCCTAGTTCCTGGTTGTTGAGCGTCCACCGGCCACCCGCTTGGCCTTGGTCTGTCGGGACGGGGGAACTCCTGGCCTCACCCCAGAGCTGCGTGGTTGATATTTGCGCCCGGACGCAACAGCACGGGCACTTTGGAGCAGTAAATGCGTGTTGAAAAGGGAGTTTGGAGACTGAGTCGCTGTACGGCGGCGCACGGGCTCGCCCGGCCTGCTACCCGGCCCGGCCGAGCGGCGCCCTCGAATTCTTGAATCTCTCGGCAAGAGGCCTTGCTTTCTCCGCGCCATGGAGTAATCGATCCCTGCGGCAGGCTTGCCCGGCCGTGGGCCGCCCCATACGTAGGGCCAAACCCTGTGGTTGAGTCCCTCACCTCACTGCCACTTCGGGCGGCGGAACGATCGAAGATCGACCGGACTGCCTAGAGATCGAGGCCGCGCAGCTCACGGCGCGATGCGATGCCGAGCTTTCCGTAGATGTTCCGAAGGTGATACTCGATTGCCTTCCGGCTCACGTAGAGCTCCGCTGCTGCCTCAGGATTGGAATACCCCTTCGCCACGAGCACGGCCACGTCATGCTCGCGGTCGGTCAGCTCGAGCGAAGATCTGGCTGACCTCCGGGTGGAGCGGGCTCCGGCGCGCTTGAGATCTGACTCCACCCGGCTGGCGAACGGCTCGGCACCGACGGACAGCAATGCCTGCCGCGCCGTGTGAAGGAGCGCCACTGCTTGGTTCCGCTCACCTCGATCCAGTTGCAGCTGGCCGTGCGCATGGAGCAACAGGGTCCTTTCGAGGAACGGGTCATTGGGGC
The DNA here is from genome assembly GCA_052148295.1 of Acidimicrobiales bacterium. Taxonomy (GTDB): domain Bacteria; phylum Actinomycetota; class Acidimicrobiia; order Acidimicrobiales; family RAAP-2; genus Bog-473. The sequence goes on along the minus strand of JBKQIP010000087.1, from coordinate 3,468 downwards.
CGAGCCGGTCCAGCGCGAGCGTGAACAACTCGTCCGCCCGGCCGAGCTCGCCTCGGGCCTTGGCCAATCGGGCCCGCAACCCGAGGAGCCGAGCAGTCATGTCCAGACCCCGTGCCGCCGCCGCCGATTCGAGCCCCTCGATAGAGGTCCGGGCTCGTTCAAGGTTACCGGTCTCGATCAGTGCCGAAGCGTGGGATGGCCAGAAGGTCAAGGCGGCCAGCATCGGAGCCGCGGCGACCAGGGGATCGAGCGCCTCGATGACATGCTCGGGCTGGCCGCTTGCCAGGCCCAAGGCGGCGGTGGCGACACGGGCCAACCCGACGCCTTCGACCGCACCGAGGCGCGCCGCGGACTCTGCCGCCGCAGTCACGTGCGCCTCAGCGCGTTCAGCGTTGCCCCGATAGGCCAGGATCGTGGCGACCAGCCCGTGGCACGCCGCTTCCTCGACCCCGCGATGATCATCGGCGGCGATGCCCAACCCGGTCCGGCCCTGGACGAGTGCTTCGTCCCACTCACCCGTCGTCAACAGTGCGCTACCCAGCTGCCGGTGGGTGCGGGCGAGCTCAACCGGAATGAAGCCTCGCTGTGTGAGCGCGACCACGGCGCGCAGGTCGACCAGGGCCGCTTGGATCCGACCGGCCAGCAGGGCAAGGGTGGCTCTGACAACCAACGCGTCCACTGCGACTCCGGGCACGTCGGCGGCCGGTTGAGGGAGGCGCCGGCGCAGCCTAGCCAGACCCGACGCCGCCCCGTGCATGTGCCCTTCGGCGAGGGCGGCGTGGATGCTGGCCAGACGCTCGGCTGAGGTGTGCGGAGATGACAGCGCGAGTGCCTGAGCGGCGGCACGAGCGGCCTCAGGTCCCTGGCCCAGGGTGATGTGGATCTCCGCCAGCTCGGCCCACGCACGCGCGGTCATGGTCTGCGCATCGAGTCCATCTGCGTCCGCTTCGTCGACCATTCGCTCGAGCCACTGCCGGGCATCTTCTGCGTGGCCTTGGTCCCACTCGAGCAGCCCCAACACCAGGCTGCGGCCCGGCCCGTCTCCGAACGACTCGATGTCGGATCGAAGGGCTTCTGCACGGCCCAGCTGACCGGCATCGACATAGGCCAATGCGGCCTGTACCTGCCTGCGCTGCGCCTCCGCAGAGTCGACGCTGAGCGACGAAGCCCACTGGAAGGTTCGCCCGGCCTCGAGCTTGTTCCCCATCTCCAGTTCGTGCCGTGCCTTCGCATCGAGCTCGCCCGCCAGCGTCTCGTCCGCTCCGTCGGCGGCGGCAACCCGGTGAGCGAGCGCCCGAGCCGGGCTGGCGCCCTGGGCGGCGGCGTGGTGAAGATCACGGCGGCGGCTCGGTGAGAGATCGTCGTAGACCGCCTGACGGTAGAGCGGATGGACGAACTGAACGGGAGCGCCCGGTTCCCGCGGATCCCAACGGACGAAGCCGGTGCCCAAGAGCTCCTCGAACGGCTCGACCGGGGAACCGACGCCCGCCAGACGGGCGACCACCGTCAGCGGAGCGCGCTGGTTCATGACGGCCATGGCGGCAACGAGGGCGCGCGCTGACTCTGGTGATTCGGAGAGGCGCGCCGTCACCGACGAAGTCAGCGACCGCGGCGCAGGGAGGTCACCATCGGGCCGCTGGAGATCTGCCGGGTTCAGTTCGGCGAGGAGGGTCCGTAGATACAACGGGTGGCCCCCGGTGTGGGAACGGAGCCGCTCAGCCTGATGAGGAGTCAGATCGATTCCCTCCGTTGCTGCGAACAGCGCGACTTCTTCAACGTCGAAAGGGGCCAAGGTGATGGTGAGGCAACGTTCGGGATCGGAGCGGAGACGCTCCCACCCGTCGTGCGGTTCCGGTCGCGTCGTGACGAACACGATGACCCGATCCTTGTCGAGCCGCTGCACGGCCGAGAGCAGCGCCTTAGAAGACGCGCTATCGGCCCAGTGCAGGTCTTCAACGACGACCACGACCGGCCCGTCATCTTGGAGTCGCGACCAAACTTCGAGGATGTCCATGCCCGCAGCGAAGCTCTCGACAGAGGTGGACCCGAGCTGGCGGGCAAGCTCGAAGGGTCGCCCGGCGGCGAGCTCGTCTGCCTCGGCATGCGCCAGTTGCCGCCCGGCAGGGAGGTCTGCCACGACATGGCGGACCAGCGCCGTCTTCCCCATGCCGGCGTCCCCCTCCACCCACACCACCCGGGTATTTCCCGACCCCATCTCGTCGAGTGCGCGGGCGATAGATTCGCGCTCGGCCCTCCTGCCGACTAGCTGACCGGTAGATGCAGGCCTTTGGACCGTGGCCATCCCTAAACGCTAGCGGCGTCCATCGGCCGTTGCCGCAGGCGATCCCCGGAACGATCCTTTGGCCTGGCGTGGCTCCCGACTACGAACCGCCCTTTGTTGTCTTCGGATGCACCGCGGCCAGCCGTTCGTCAGTCACCCGGGAGATGTAGGCGATCAGGTCTGGGGACAGGCGGTAGAGGCGCTTGTGGTCGTACCAGCCTGTGACGAGAAGCCCGACCACGACTGCCGCCACGATCTCGAGACTGAGCACGACCAGCGCATGAGTCAGGCCGGCGTCACCGCGTTCTCCGAAGTACAGGACGGCACGAGCGGCCGAGAGAACCTGGCGGAGCGGCTCGACGTGCCCGACGAAGTTGTAGAAACCCGGGAGGGCCTGGGTCGGAACCGTGCCACCGGACGACGCCAGGGAGAGATAGACCAGCCCGAGCATGGCCAGGAGCTGTCCGATCGACCCGAAAGCGGCGAAGAGCGTCAGCGTGACGCTCGCGACCATCAGCGAGGCCAGGGACAGGACGGCCCAGAGCAGAGCGGTGTTGGGTGTGTCCATGCGCAGGATTCCTGCAGCCACGCCCACGATGGCGGCGTCGAGAATGGGGATGGCGACGAGAGCGACGGACCACTTCAAGAGCAGGATCTGCTGGCGTGCGATCAGGAGCGGCCGCCGCTGCTTCCAGTGTGGGCCCAGTTCGGTCGTGGAGTAGCCGAGAACGCCATCGAGGGAGGAGTTGACGATGGTCGCACCGACAAAGCCGGCCAGCATCGCCAGGAGCGACACGTAGAACGCGCTCAGCCCGAGCGCCGTGTTCGGTGGGAGCGGCCGGTAGCTCACCGTCTCGAAGCGAATGGGGTCGTGCAGCTGCGCGGTGGCGAAGGAAGTGCTCCGGGCTGCGGTGGTGCTGTGAGCCACCAGCTGCCCTCCGATTGTTGAGGAGATCTGCTGGAGCGCCGGGGTCAGGACGCCCGCCGCCAGGTTGACACCCAGGCTGCCCAGCCGGCCGTTCTCCAACAGCTGCACCGTGGGCTGTCCGGAGCTCCCTTGCGGCGCAGGTATGTCGTCCCCCGCGGCGGCGAGAAGCGAGCCGGTAAAACCGGCCGGTATCACGATCGTGGCGTAGGCACCCCCGCGGTCCATCTCCGCCTTCGCCTCCGCCAACGTGGCGCTGCGA
>JBKQIP010000086.1:0-17013 GCA_052148295.1 Acidimicrobiales bacterium | reverse complement strand
CGGGCGAAGGCCAGGCCGGCGCCGGCCAGCATGGCGGGAGCGATGCTGGGCAGGATGATGCGGCGCATGACCACGGTGTTCGAAGCTCCGAGCGACGCGGCGGCCTCCTCGGCCTCGCGGTCGAACTCGGCCAGCACGGGCTGCACCGAGCGGACCGAGAAGGGAAGGGTGACGAAGGCCAGGGCCAGGAAGATCCCGATGCGGGTGTCCGCCACATCGATCCCGAACGGGCTGTTGGGGCCGTACAGGGTGAGGAGCGTCAGGCCGGCGACGATGGTCGGGAGGGCGAAGGGGAGATCGATGATGCCGCTGACCAGGCGCTTGCCCCGGAATTCGTCGCGCACCAGGACCCAGGCGACGAGCAGCCCGGCGAAGGAGTTGAAGACGGCGACCGCCAGCGAGACCACAATCGTGAGCTTGAGCGCAGCCACCGCCTCGGGTTGGGAGACGGCGGCCCAGAACGCGCCCCAACCTCCGGCGAAGGCGGTGGAGAGGATGGCGGCGATGGGCAGGATGACGAGGAGGCTGAGGTAGGTCACCGACAGCGACGGGCCGATGAATCGGGCCACCGGACGCGTGTACCTGGAGAGCGCCGTCCTGCGCTCCGCCGGTCCGGTGGTGGGGATGTTCAGCCCGGCGTCAACCACTTGCGGTCGATACGCCCAGGCCCTGCTCAATTTTGGCGATGACACCGGTCTGGGGGTCGAAGAACTTCGCGTTCACGGCCGTCCACCCGCCCAGGCTGGTGATGGTGAACAACGCCTTCGGCTTCGGGAAGGTGAACGTGGCCGCCACCTTGGGCAGGACGGGGCGGTAGCCCTGCTTGCCCCAGATCTTCTGGCCGGACGGTGAGAGGAGGAAGTTCACGAAGGCCTTGGCCACGGCCGGGTCGGACGCCTTGGCCGCCACGGCGATGGGGTTCTGGATCAGGATCGTCTGGGGCGGCGTGATCACCGTGATGGGTTCGCCCTGGCTCTTGGCGTAGAGCGCGTCGTCCTCGTAGTCCAACAACACGTCACCCTCGCCCGAGAGGAAGGTCTGCAGCGCGTTGCTGGCGCTGCTGGGTTGCGCCGTCGTGTGCTTGAGGAGCTGGGACAGATAGGCAGTGGCCTGCGCCTTGGACTTGCCCTGCGCGATCTGGGACCCGTAGGCGGCCATCAGGTTCCACTTCGCACTGCCCGAGCTGAACGGGTTGGGGGTGATCACCGAGACGCCGCTCTTCGTCAAGTCGCTCCAGGTCGTGATGTGCTTGGGATTCCCCTTGCGCACCACGAAGGACACGATGGAGTTGGTCACGATGCCCTTGGTGGCGTTCTTGTCCCAGTTGGCGCTGACGATGCCGGCCGTCACCAGTTTCGTCATGTCGGGGTCCAGCGAGAAATTGACGACGTCGGCGGGCAGCCCGTCGACGACGGCGGTCGCCTGCGAGCCCGAGGCCCCGAAGGACTGCGAGAAGGTCACACCCTTCCCCGCCTTGGTGGCCTGGAAGGCGGTGATGAGTGCCGCGAAGGCCGGCTTGGGAGTCGAGTAGGCCACCAGCGCGATGGAGCCGCCCGAGGACGCACCGGCGGGAGCACTTGGGCTGAGGACGGCGATCGAAGCCACAGGGGCGAGAACGGCGGCCACCAGGGCGCGTCGGGCGTGGAGACGCAGCGGCGCGGTGAACGGAGAAATGAACGACGAGGTGAATGGCACGGCGGATATTCCTTACTTACTCGCCCGACTATGTCAAGTCACTGGGGTATCAATGATTTGAGGCTACCACCGTGTTCGCGGTTCAGGGAACCGCCGTGTCAACCGGCCGCGTGATCACCGCTCCGTTCAGGGGCTCGGTGATTCCACCGAGGATTGCAGCGCTTCGAGATTCCAGCATTCGAGTTGGGAGAAGACCTCTTCCATGGCGGATGCGGAGGCCGGGCGTTCCAGTTGCTGCATCCCGATCAGGACGCTCAGCGAGATCTTGGCCATCAGCTGCGCCTGCGCCCGAGGCAGCCCCGCCTTCACCCCCGCGTCGGCCAGGTGGGCCAGCCGGGCCCCGTCAACGCCTGCCTGGACGGTGGCCACGGTCGTGTCGCTCCAGCTCCAGGCCCGGAGAGCCGCCTCGGCGCCGTGAGGAAGTCCGACGGCGATGCCCTTCAGGAGGGCGAGGCGCTCTTGGGGGTCGTCCACTGCTTCGGACAGGGCGATCAGGCGTGTGGCGTGCTCGGTGGCCCAGAAGTCGAGCAAGGCCTCGACGAACGTCGACAGGTTGGCGAAGTGATGATAGAAGGATCCCTTGGTCACGCCGAGCTCCCGGCACAGCGCGGCAATGGTCAGCCCCTCGTGGCCGCGCTCGGCCAGCAAGGTGAAGGCGGCCTCGTAGTAGTCGCCGCGCCGGAGCCCGAGTGCGGGCACTACCGGGGACGCATCGAGTACCGCACGGGAAGCGTCTTCAGCCCGCCCACGAACACGGTGGCCGAGGAGGTCGGCGTCCCGTCGAGCTCGATGTGCTCGAGCCGGGGAAGCAGTTCGCCGAAGAGGGCGCGGGTCTCGAGCCGGGCCAGTTGCGCTCCCAGGCAGAAGTGGGGGCCGAAGCCGAAGGCCAGATGCCGATTCGGGTTGCGGGCCACGTCGAAGTGGAAGGGGTCTTCGAACACCTCTTCGTCCCGATTGGCCGACAGGTAAGCCAGATAGAGCGACTGACCCGCCGCAATGAGGGTCCCACCCACCACGCTGTCGTCCACGGCCGTGCGCATGAACTCCTTGACCGGAGTGACCCAGCGGATCATCTCCTCTACGGCGGTCGGGAGTAGGGACATGTCATGCCGCAGCCGGGTCAACTCATCGGGATGCTGCAGCAGCGCGTGCAGCCCTCCGGCGATGGTCGAGCTGGTGGTGTCGTGCCCGGCCGTGGCGATGATGACGTAGTAGGAGGCCAGATCGGTGTCGGGTAGATGTGTCCCGTCAATGGTGGCGTTGGCCAGCGTCGACGCGAGGTCGTCGGTTGGGTGGTCCCGCCGCGAGCGGGTCAGGTCGTTGAAGTAATTGAAGAAGTCGAGCAGGACCGTGAATTGCTCCTCCAGATCGGTCGAGCGGCGCAATTCGGGATCGTCACCGCCGAAGAGTTGCTGCGTCAGCACGAGCATGCGTTCGAAGTCGCTCTCGGGCAACCCGAGCAGGGACAGGATCACGTAGAGGGGGTAGTGGACGGCCACGTCGCGCACGAAGTCGCACGACTCGCCGGCGGCCATGCGGTCGACGAAGCGCGTCGCGAGCTCTGCCATGCGCTCTTCGAGACGGCGCAGGCTGTTGGGTTGGAACCAGGCGGCGGCGATGGCCCGATAGGCCTTATGGTCCGGTTCGTCCATGTGGATGAGCGTGCGCAGCACCTGACCCTTCTCTGTCGCCAGCTGTTCGGCCGACTCGGTCGCCAGCAGCGGGCGTGGGGCACTCAGGAAGCGTTGGTTGTCCCGCTCGATCTCGACGATGTCGGCGTGTCGGGTCACGGCCCAGAAGGGCCGGTAGCGCGGTCCTTCCACCCAGTGGACGGGCGACTCGCGCCGCAGCAGCGTGGCGGCCTGGTGGAAGCGTGCCTCGTCGGCGTAGGCGAGCGGGTCGATGAAGACCTGCCCCGCCTCTTCGGCGCTCAGTGTGCCGGTTGATCCCATGGCTCACCGTCTCCTTTTCCGACACTCCTTTCGAACATTCCATACGGTATGGTATGGAACAAGGTGGGACCTGTCAACGGGTGGGGCCTGTCAACGGGTTGGACCTGTCGACTGGTGGGACCGGTCAACGGGTGGGACCTGTCAACGGGTGGGACCGGTCAACGGGTTGGACCTGTCGAGGTGGGACCGGTCAACGGGCGGGACCGGTCAACGGGCGGGACCTGTCAACGGGTGGGACCGGTCAACGGGTTGGACCTGTCAACCGGTTGGGACGGGACGGGTCAGCGGTGGTCGATGTCCCCGGGGGCGCCGGGCTCCCCCGCAGAGCGAGCCCCGGGGAGGGCGCGCCGGCGCCCGCGATAGGCGGCGGCCACCAGGAACACTGCCGTCAGGAGAGGCAGGACGATTGCCGCCGCCAGGCGGGTGTCCTCGAGGAGATAGGCCAGCCCGACGATGAGGGCGGTGGCCACGGCGAATTCGGGGGCCTCACCCACGAGGAAGTCCCACCAGAAGTGCCCGAATGCCCTCAGCGCACGTTGCGGTCGGGAGGTCACGTCGCCGCGCCGTCCGGGTGATCGCCCGTGAGGACCTCGGGTGCCAGGGTCCGCATGTAGCGGACGGAGGCGGCCGTCACCAGCAGGAAGAACCCCACCAGGACGGGGATGGCCAGGTCGCCGCCCGGCCAGTGCACACCGGCGCCTTCGCCCACCCAGAAGACGCCGAAGCTGGTGAGCATGATCCCCACCGCGGTCTTGATCGTGTTCTCCGGCACCTGGGAGAGCTGGCGGGACACCGCCACACCGACGCCCGCGACGAGGACGGCGGCCACACCCGCCGTCAGCGCGGCCAGACCCAGGCGGTTCTGTGTCGCCCCGAGGCTGATCACGATGAGCACCACCTCGGTGCCCTCGAGGAAGACCCATTTGAAGGCCACGGCGAAGGCCAGGCCGTCGCGGCCCTTGGGCGGCGCGCCCCGGTGGCGCAGATCGCTGACCGTCTCGGCGTAGATCTGGTCCTCGTCGTGCAGCGCCTTGTGACCGCTGGAGCGCAGGATGGCCTTGCGGAGCCACGACAGGCCCAAGATCAGGAGCAGCGCCCCGACCAGCACCCGTAGCGCGTCGATCGGGATGTAGTGGACCAGGGGCACGCCGACGATGGCGACGAGAAGACCGAGCACCACGAGGGCGCTGGCCGCTCCCTCGAGGGCTGAGCGCCACCCCCGGCTGACGCCGGCGGCAACCACGATGGTCAGAGCTTCGACCATCTCGACCGTCGAGGCGCCGAAGACCGCCAGAACCAAGATGAGGGTGGACGACGTGTGCATGAGGGTGCTGAGCCACGATAACGCCCCTCCCCGGGCCCCTCCGTCCGGCCCGGTCGGCGGTAGTGTGCCTCTGCAGCTGCCGGCGACCCCGAGGGAGGGAGGCACGGTCCGATGGGTCACGCGGAAGGCACGGACACGGCGGACGGTCGCAACTACGTGGTGGTCTCGGCCGACACCCACGCGTCGCCCGACAGCCTGGACCACTTCCTGTCCTACGTGGACCCCTCGTCCCGAGAGGCAGTCGCCGCCTTCGGCGACATGTCGTCCCTGGCGATCTCCATGTTCGGCGGATACGACCCGGGGGAGGTCGACGAGTCCGATCCAGTGCGCGCCGTGGCGGCCCGACGCCTGGCCGGCATGGGGGTCGACACCGAGGCGGCGCACGCATGGCTGGCCCGCTACGGCGTGGACTGGGTGATCCCCGGCGACGGGGACGGGGCCCGGCTCAAGGTGTTGGAGGAACAGGGGATCCATGCCGAGGTGACGCTGCCCGGTCCGGTCCTGGCCGGCGGGCTCTCGCCCGCCATGTACCTCGGTGGACACACGTCGAAGAACCTCGAGGTGGTGTGGCCGGCCATCCGCGCCTACAACCGCTGGCTGACCGAGTTCTGCGCCGCCGCCCCGGGACGTCGGGCCGGTTGTATCCCCATCGACTTCCACGACGTGGACCGGGCCACCGAGGAGGTGGCATGGGCCCGGGCCTCGGGTCTGTTCGGAGGCGTCATGCTGCCGGCCATGTCGGTGACCTCCGGACTGCCGGGCTACGCCGACGAGTACTACGAGCCGTTCTGGAGCGCCTGCGAAGACCACGACATGGTGATCACCCTGCACACCGGCGCGTCGGGCGGGGCCACGGACACCAAATTCCTCTACGACGAGAAGCACGGCGGCATGCTCGGTCTCTACGAGGTGTTCGTGTTCACCCGCCGACCGCTGTGGTTCATGGTGTTCGGCGGAGTGTTCGACCGCCATCCACGGCTCAAGGTGGCCGTCACCGAGAACGGGGTGCAGTGGCTCCCCTCACTGATCCGCGACATGGAGGGGTTCTTCGACACCCATGGAGGCGCCCCCGTGCGCACCTACCTGCGCAGGCGACCGCGCGAGTACTTCGCGGAGCACGTGTACCTCGGCGGCTCCCTCATGAAACGCTCCGAGGCCGAGATGCGCGACGAGATCGGCGTCGACCGCTTGATGTGGGGAGCGGACTACCCGCATCTCGAAGGGGCGGTGCCCGTGCACCGCCAGACCGTCCGGCACGTCCTCGGTGGCCTGCCCGAGCCTGACGTGCGGCGGATTTTGGGCGCCAACGCCACGGCTCTGTGGGGTTTCGACTCGTCTCAGCTGCAGGCGGTGGCCGACCGGGTGGGGCCCACGGTGGACGATCTGTCCCGCTCGTTGCCCCTCGAGGAGATCCCCGAGACGTTCAGCTGGAGCCTGGCCCGCCCGGTGCCGCTGGCCTCCGAGCGGACGGATCGGACGGGTCGGACGGGTCGGACCGAGCGAACCAATCGGACCGAGGGGGAGGATCCGGAGGGATAGGCCCGCTCAGGCCGCTTTCTCCAGAATGTGCACGCCGCAGGCGGAGCCCAGTCCGATGACGTGGGTCATCCCGACCTTGGCGCCGGCGATCTGCCGGTCCCCGGCCTCACCCCGCAGGTGGGTGGTGACCTCCCACACGTTGGCGATACCGGTGGCGGCGATCGGGTGGCCCTTGGACTCGAGCCCGCCCGAGACGTTGACCGGCGTCGTGCCGTCGCGCCAGGTGGCGCCGGAGTTGAAGAAGTCCACCGCCCCCCCCACCTCGCACAACATGAGGTTGTCGTAGTGCACGAGCTCCGCCGTGGCGAAGCAGTCGTGCAGCTCCACCAGGTTGAGGTCCTCCGGTCCCACGCCCGCCTGCTCGTAGGCCTGCGTGGCGGCGTTACGGGTCAGCGTGTTGACGTCGGGAAGGATCTGGCAGGACTCCTCCCACGGGTCGGTGGTGAGGATGGAGGCCGAGATCTTGACGGCCCGCCGCTGCTGCTCGAGCGACAGCGTCTTGAGCTTGGACCCGCTCACCACCACGGCCGCCGCCGCCCCGTCGCAGTTAGCCGAGCACATGGGCCGAGTGTTGGGGTAGGCGATCATGACGTCGCCCATGATCTCCTCGAGCGACATCTTCTTGGTGTAGGCCGCCAGCGGGTTGAGCGTCGAATGGGAGTGGTTCTTCTCGCTGATCTTGGCGAACAGCTCGAAGCTGGTGCCCCCGTACTTGTGCCCGTACTCCATGCCGATCTGGGCGAAGACCCCGGGCATGATCTCGGTGCCGATGCGACCGTCGACGGGGGCGACGGCGCCGTAGCGCCCCGACGGGTTCCAGGTGCCCGAGTCGTCCTTGCGGCTGCCCCCGGCGAGCAGGCCGGCACCCGACAGCTTCTCCACCCCGAAGGCCAGACCCATGTCGCACTCCCCGGCCTTGACGGCCATGGCGGCCACCCGCAGTGCGGTGGCGCCCGTCGCGCAGGCGTTGGCCACGTTGTAGACGGGGATACCGGTCTGGCCCAGTTGCTTCTGCAGCTGTTGCCCGATGCCGGCGTTGGCCGCCATCAGGTTGCCCGCCCCGATGACGCCCATGTCCTTCATGGTCACGCCGCCGTCGGCCAGCGCGCCCGAAACGGCCTCCGCGGCCAGGTCGACCAGGTCCATCTCAGGGTGCTTGCCGAATTTGGTCATGTGGATGCCCAAGACCCACAGGTCGTCGGATGCCATGGTGCTCAACCTCCCAAGGGTTCGAAGCCGAACCCGATCGCTTCGGTGCCTTCGGTGTCGGTGCCGATCTCCTGCGTGGCCAGGCGCACTTTCATGCCCAGAGTGACGTGCTCGGGATCGGGCTCCACGTTGATCACGTTGGCCCGCACGCTGGTGCCCCCGCAGTCCACCAGGGCCGCCACGTAGGGAACGGGCACCCCCGGGGCGGCGAAGGCCACGATGGTGAAGGCCCGGACCTCCCCGGTGGTCGGTATGTCCGCCTTGGTGAACTCGGTCTTCCCGCAATTGGCACAGGCGTTGCGCCGGTCGAAGAAGCGGGCGCCGCACGCCGTGCACTCGTTGGCCACCAGGTGGGGCTCCTCCCCCAGCACCAGGTAGTCCACCAGCGGAATCTGTTCGGCCATCGCCCCTCTTCTTCTTCGTTCGTCGGAGCCGCATTGAGCATTGCTCCGACTGCCACCGTAGCGGGCGGGGGAAATCACCCGCCATTTCGGGGCCGGCCGCCGGGGCGGCCGGGTCGGCGGGGTCCACCGGTGGGGGCCACCGGTGGGGGTCAGGTTCAGAGGTCGTGGCGCATCCAGACATTGGGCTCGTCGTAGCTGCCGATGCCGTCCCGGACCCGAAGCGGCGCCAGACCCTGGGGAAAGACGTAGGCGCCGTCACGGCCGAACCGGGTGTGGGTCCAAGCCTCCCATTCGTCCAGGGGAGCCTCGATGTGCAGCGACAGCGGCTCGGTGCGGAGCATGGTGGCGCCGAGACGTGCGTGCACGCGGAGCCAGGGATCGAAGGGCAGCCCGTCGGGTCGTGTCCAGCGGGCGTAGCGGTCGATCGGGGTCATCGGGAAGCGGTGCTTCCAACTCGGGCGCACCGGGGCGAGCAGGGTCGGGAACCCGGCCGCACGGGCCACGTGGCCCATGCCCAGGATCACCAGGCGGCTGAGGCCCCGCCCCTGCCGGCCGGTGGCCACTTCGCCGGCCAGGGCGCACAGGACGTCGGGCGGGCCGCTGTCGTGGACGGCGCGCCGTCCCGCCGCGTCGATCCCCGGCGGCAGATCCCGGAGCGACCCGTCCCACCGGAGTGGGATGGTCCTGCCCCGGGCGATCACGTCGCCGTCGTCGGTGTCGCACAGGAGCACCTGAAGGTGGGCGTAGCGGGGCACCAGCGCACCGAAGTACTCCGCGGTGTGGGTGCCGTGGTGGTTGTACTCGGGCCACACCTCGTCGAACCGAGAGCGGGCCGCTTCCCACAGGTCCGGCCGCTCGTCGGCCCGGTACGCGGCGAGGGGGGATCCCGGGGGCAGGAAGGGCGCGTCCATCCTCTCCATTCTGTGCGGGAACGACCAACTGTGCGGGACGACCGCCTGATCGGGACGACCATTCCGGGAGTCCTATCCGGGGTCAGGCGAGGCGGGACGGACGTCCCCGGCCGTACGTCACGTCACCCCGACGGTGACGTGACGCTAGCGTCAGCGATATGGAATACACCCACCTCGGCCGCACCGGCCTCCGCGTCAGCCGTCTGTGCCTCGGCACCATGAACTTCGGGCCCGAGACCGATCAGCCCACCTCGTTCGCCATCATGGACAAGGCGCTCGACGAGGGCGTCAACTTCTTCGACTCGGCCAACGTCTACGGGCGCTCGAAGGGGCGCGGCGCCACCGAGGAGATCGTGGGTCGCTGGTTCGCCCAGGGTGGAGACCGGCGCGAGCGCACGGTCCTGGCCACCAAGCTCTACGGCGACATGGGGACGTGGCCCAACGAGGGGAAGCTCTCCGCCCTCAACATCCGCCGGGCCTGTGACGCCTCGCTGCGCCGCCTCCAGACCGACTACATCGACCTGTACCAGATGCACCACATCGACCGGGGGACGGGGTGGGACGAGATCTGGGAAGCGATGGAGGTGTTGCGGGCGCAGGGCAAGATCCTCTACGTCGGGTCGTCGAACTTCGCGGGCTGGCACATCGCCAAGGCCCAGGCGGCGGCGGCCGAGCGGCACTTCATGGGCCTGGTGAGCGAGCAATCGATTTACAACCTGATGGCCCGCCGGGTCGAGATGGAGTTGCTGCCGGCCGCGGTCGACTACGGACTCGGCGTCATCCCGTGGTCGCCGTTGCAGGGGGGCCTTCTCGGTGGGGTGGTGCGCAAGCAGCGCGACGGCAGCCGGCGCTATCAGGGTGGGGCGGCCGACCGCATCGAGGCCTGTCGTCCCCAGCTCGAGCGGTACGAGGACCTGTGCGACGGCCTGGGGGAGGAGCCCGGCACGGTGGGTCTGGCCTGGTTGCTGACCCGGCCGGCCGTCACCGCCCCCATCGTCGGTCCCCGCACGGTCGATCAGTTCGAGGGAGCCCTGCGGGCGGTCGATGTCACGCTCGACGACAAGGTCCTGGCCGAGCTGGACGACATCTTCCCCGGATACCGGACGTCTCCCGAGGAGTACGCCTGGTAGCGCGACCGGACGGCCGCGGTTTCACCCAGGGCCGGCTGCGGCTGGTCGTCCGGCTCGTCCCGGATTGAAGGCGCCGCCGCCTGCACGATGGAGGCGCCGCCCACGATGGAGGCGCCGCCTGCACGATGGAGGCGCCGCCGCCTGCACGACCGCTCGCCCGCTCGAGCGCGTCAGGATGTCGTGGCGTCAGCCAACTCCGGCTGGGCATCCGGGGGCGTCCACGCGCCGGTCGCCTCGAGGTCTTGGGCGTCGACCGCCAAGTGGGGGAGGATCCGGTCGAGCCAGGCAGGGAACCACCAGTTGGCCTTGCCGAGCATCATCATGACGGACGGGACGACGCACATGCGGATGAGGACGGCGTCGACGAAGATGCCCCCCGCCAGACCCACGCCGAACTCCTTGATCACGATCACGCCCCCGAAGATGAACGACCCGAAGACGAGGATCATGATGAGGGCGGCCGCGGTGATGGTCTTGCCGGTGGCGGCCAGCCCATTGCGCACGGCGATCTTGTTGTCGCCCGACTTGATGTACTCCTCGTGGATCCGGGTCACCAGAAACACCTGATAGTCCATGGACAGGCCGAAGAGAATGGCGAAGAGCATGACGGGGAGGAATGACTCGACCGGGCCGGTTTGACTGACGCCGATGAGACTTGCGCCATCGCCCCATTCGAACACCGCCACCACAATTCCGAAGGCGGCGCCGATGGAGAGGAGATTCATCACCGCGGCGGTGAGCGGGATGACGAAGCTCCGGAAGACGATGGACAGCAATATGAAGGACATCAAGACGACCAGACCGATGAAGAGCGGCAGCTTGGATGTCAACACGTTGGCGAAATCGACAAAGAGGGCGGTGGTCCCTCCCACCAGCACCTTGACGCCGGAGTCCCCGACTGCCTTGGGGATGGTGTCGTTTCGCAGGTGATAGATGAGGTTGGTGGTCGCGGCGGACTGCGGGGACGAGGTCGGGTAGACCTCGATGAAGTCAACCGTCTTGCCGTTGACTCCGGTGACCGGTATCGGCCCGGTGACGCTGGCCACGCCAGGCTGTTCCTGCACCTCCCGGGCGACCTTGGCCACGACGGCCCGGTCTCCCTCGGAGTGCACCGAGGACACCAGTTGGAGGGGCCCGTTGAATCCCGGGCCGAAGCCCTGGGCCAGCCAGTCGTACGCCGTCCGGGTGGTCGTCCCGACCGGGTCGCTCCCCTGGTCCGACGATCCCAAACGGAGGGAGAAGAAGGGCAACGCGATAGCCACCACGACAATGAGCGCCAGTGAGGCCGAGACGATGGGGAGTCGCTGCACCCGGTCGGCCCAACGGGGCCAGAACCCCTTGTTGTCGGCACCTATCACCCGCGGGCCGTTCTCGGCCAGGTTCCGCTTCTGCTTCCGGCTCATCACCTTGGGCCCGATGAAGCCCAGCATGGCCGGGAGCAGGGTCAAGGCGGCGATCATGGTCAAGGCGACGCCGATGGACGCGGCGACGGCCAGGCCGTACAGGAAGCTGACGCCGAGGGCGAACATGCCCAAGAGGGCGATGCAGACGATGATGCCCGCGAAGAGCACCGCCCGCCCGGACGTGTTGACCGCGTTGACGATCGAGCTCTCCGGGTCGCGTCCGGCCACCAGCCCCTGCCGGTGCCGGGTCACGATGAAGAGCGCGTAGTCGATGCCCACTCCGAGGCCGATGAGCAGGACCAAGTCGGTGGCGAAGACAGGCATCTTGAGCACGTGACTGAGCAGCTCGATCAGACCAATGGCCGTACCCAACGCGAACAGGGCCGACAGGATGGGCAACACGGCTGCGAAGGCGGAACCGAACACCAACAGCAGGACAAGGAGAGCGAGGATGACGCCGGGGAGCGTGCCGCCGATGGGTTGCCTGTCCGAGAGCTCGGCCAGCTGACCGGAGACGGCAACGTGGAGATCGCCACCCGCTACCGATGTCGCCGTCTGGACGAATCTCTTGCCCTCGGGCTGGGTCAAGTTCTGAATCTGCTGGTCCAGGGTGACCGGAATGAACCCGACGGTCCCGTCAGGACTGACCCTCTGCGCGCCGAGCGGCGTGACCACATGGGGCAGCGCCTTGAGCTTGGTGGTCATCTCGCTGATGCGGGCCTGGATATCGGGGTCGGTGACCTTGGCGCCGCCCGTCGTTTCGAAGACGACTTGCTCGACGTCGCCCGAGCTCTTGGGCACCTCGGCCTGGAGCAGCTTGATGGCGTCGGTGGATTGCGTATTGGGAAGGGAGAAGGAGTTCGAGTAATCCGATCCGATGGAGGTCCCGAACCCGAGCGCGGCCACGAGGATCACAAACCAGATCAGGACGACAAGGCGTCGATGGTGCACACACCACCCGGCCAGGGTGCGCATAGTTACAACATTCTCCTCAGGGTCGGACGAGGCGCCGTTGCCTGTCGGGGGCCAACGCTACAGCCCGGAGGTTGGCTCTCCCGTCGTCGGAGCACCGGTGGGGCGAATCAGCCAAATGATCTGGTTTCTCAGCCAATGATCTGGTTTCCCGACGACCCGACCGACGAACGGTGGCCATGGTGATGGTGGAACTCGCCGGAGCGATGCCACACGAAGAAGACCACCACCACGATGAGCAACCACGGGAGACGGCCGTACGGGTACGAAAGGGCCGACCCGGCTGCCACGGCCACCAGTGCCACCAGGACGAGGAAGGGGATCATCCGTCGACGGCGCGACGGCGCCGGAGCCGGTTCGTCCTCCAGAGGCGGGAGGTCGTCGAAGAGTCCCCGCAGGTCCCCCCGCGTGGTGGCACCCATGGCATGGTCGAGGCGGTCCTTGAACTCGGCCGAATCGAGGCGGCCCTCGGCGAAGTGGCGGGAGAGCTTGTCCGCCACCTGGTTGCGCTCGGCATCCGACGCACGCAACCCGGTGTCGTCGGGCGGGATCATCCGGCGACCGCTGACGGCGTAGAGGGGGTCCCAATTGCGCATGGTGTGGCCTTTCTGTGGTGTGTCTGCGGTGGTCGAGTGTCTGCGGTGGTCGAGTGTCTGCGGTGGTGGTGTGTCTGCGGTGGTCGAGTGTCTGCGGTGGTCGAGCAGAGGTGCTGGAGTTCGAGCGCAGCGTGAGAGGCGTGAGAGGCGTGAGAGGGGAGTGGGGCTGACGCGAGTTGACGGGGGCCGGGCGAGCTTCCCGGGCCCCCTGGCTCATCGGTTTCGCTCGTGGGCCAGCAGCTCCTCGGCCACCGACACGTCGCTTCCCTCCTCGGGGATGAGGAGCCACCCGGCGAGGTACAGGGGGACGGCCAGACCTCCGAGAAGGGTGAGGGCGACGAACCCGATCCGCACCAGGGTGGGGTCGACGTCGAAGTAGTCGGCCAGCCCGACGGCCACTCCGGCCAACATCCGACGGGCGCCCCCTCGGCGGAGGCGGTCCTCGTCGACGGGGTCCGCCCCGGTCGACATGGTCTCGGAAGTGAGAGATTCCTGCGGTGCGCTCAAAGGCGTTGCGTTGTCCATACCGAGAGCTTGAAGGAAGGCGGACCGGGGCGCTATCGGGAATGACCCTGGTCGGACCCTGAATCCGGTCCGTGGGGTCGGGGATGTCCCTGATGGTTCCGGGCGCGCCGGCGCGCGATCATCGTGGTATCACCGATACCTCCGATCCGGGACATCGGCCGAACTCGGGGCCGTCCAGCGGGACTGCGCCGCGCCCGGGCGGAGAATGGGGCCGCTGGCGCCACGGGCACTGGGGACCTCCGGACTGGTCCACCTCCCGCCACGCCTTCGGTCGTCGCCGGCATCGAGGCCTGCGCGGCCCCCTGCGCCGGAGCCCGGACACCCGTGTGCTGGCCGGCGTCTGTGGCGGTATCTCGGCAGCCACCGGCATCGACGTCACGATCGTCCGGATCGGATTCGCCCTGCTCACCCTGGGCAGCGGCTTCGGTGTGCTGGTGTACGCCCTGGGCTGGCTCCTCCTCCCGCTCGAGGGTGAGTCGAGCAACATCTTCTCCAGGGCGGTCACCGATCGGCGGGGGATCCGGCTGATCATCGCCGTGATCCCGCTCCTCGTGGTGGCCCAGTTGGTGGCCGCCGCACTGCACATCGGCTACGTCGGATCGTTTGCCTGGCCGATGCTCCTGGCCGCCGCCGCGGTGGTGCTGATCTGGCGCAACGCCAGCGAGCACGAGCGCGTCTGGATCGATGACGACCTGATGCCCATGCTGCGGGCGGGCGAGGGTCCCCACTCACGCCGGGGTCTGCTCCTGCGCATCGGGGTGGGAGTCCTGGTCGGTCTGGGCGGAGTGGTGCTGCTGATCCACGGGCACACCACCCAAGCGGCGCTGCGCCCCATCGGCGGGGCCCTGTTGGTCATCGCCGCCATCGTGGTCATCTTCGGACCCTGGTGGATCACCCTGGCCCGCGACCTCATTTCGGAACGCCAGGCCCGGGCCATGGCGGAGGAACGGGCCCAGATGGCTGCCCACGTGCACGACTCGGTCCTCCAGACGCTGGCGCTGATCCAGCGCTCGGCCGATGACCCCCAACACGTGGTGCGCCTGGCCCGTTCGCAGGAGCGAGAGCTGCGATCGTGGCTCTTCGAGGGCCGCCCGCCCGGCACCCTCGGCCGAGATGCCAGGACCCTGGCCGATGGCATCGCCGAGCTGCAGCGCCAGGTCGAAGCGGATCACGGGATCACGGTGCAAGTGGTCACCGTGGGCGACTGTGAGCTCACCGACAGCCTGCGTGCGTTGCTCGAGGCGTCCCGGGAAGCCACCGTCAACGCCGCCAAGTGGTCGGGCGCCCCGCAGGTCTCGCTCTACGCCGAGGTGGAGTCCGATGCCGTCATGCTCTACGTGCGCGATCGCGGCCAAGGGTTCGACCCCGACGCCGTCCCCGACGACCGTCAGGGGATCGCGCGCTCCATTCGCGACCGCATGAGCCGCCACGGTGGTTCGGCGGTGATCCACTCGGCTCCGGGGGAGGGAGCCGAGGTCGCGCTCTCCATGCCCCGCCGCGAGCTGGTCCCGTGACGGGGCCCCTCCCGTGGGCCGGGCTGACATGCCGGATGCGGGCGGACGCACCGGATGAGTGATATCCGGCGCCCGCGACTCTTCCTGGTGGAGGACCACGCCGTCTTCCGCGCCGGTGTCCGGGCGGAGCTGGGCGAAGGCGTGGAGGTGGTCGGCGAGGCGGACGAGGTCGAGGCGGCGATCGAGTTGATCAACGAGCGCGTGCCCGATGTGGTCCTGCTCGACGTGCACCTTCCGGGCGGGGGTGGCCGCGCCGTGCTCGAGGGGGTCCTGCCCGTGCACCCCGAGGTCCAATTTCTCGCCCTGTCGGTCTCCGATGCGCCCGAAGACGTGATCGCGGTGATCCGGGCCGGGGCCCGTGGCTACATCACCAAGACGATCTCGGGCAGCGAGCTGCTCCAGGCCGTCTACCGGGTGGGGGCGGGCGACGCCGTGTTCTCGCCCCGGTTGGCCGGCTTCGTCCTCGACGCCTTCTCGCAAGCGCCCAGGGGAGCCGGGTCGGCGTCGGGCACCGGCGGGGGAGGTATGGGGGGAGGTATCGGGGGAGGTACCGGGGCCGCCCACCGGGGCCAGGCTGCGGCACTCGACCCCGAGCTGGACCAGCTTTCCCCTCGGGAGCAGCAGGTCCTGCGTCTGATCGCCCGTGGCTACACCTACAAGGAAGTGGCGCGGGACCTGACCATCTCGGTCAAGACGGTGGAGTCGCACGTGTCGTCGGTGCTGCGCAAGCTGCAGCTCTCGACCAGGCACCAGCTGACCAAGTGGGCCACCGATCGACGCCTCGTCTGACGCCCCCGTCGAGAGGCAGGCGTCAGCCCGACTAGACATTGTCGACCACCCGGCCGGAAGGAACGTCGTGAGCGCAGAGGGCGAGGCGAAGGAGCAGGAGCAGGGGCGTGGGCAGGGCCAGGGGCGTGGGCAGGGCCAGGCGCGTGGGCAGGGCCAGGCGCGTGGGCAGGGCCAGGGGCGTGGGCAGGGCCAGGGGCGTGGCCGTGACCAAGCGGACCTCGACCCGGAGCAGCACGACGCGGCGGCGTTGGCCACCGCGGCCGGACACGCCCTGTTGGAGCTGCGGGCCACCGCGTCACGCTTCACCGACTTGGGGGCGGCCGGCGATCGGTTGTCGCATCAATTTCTGGTCAAGGAGCTGGGTCGTCTCTATCCCGACGACGACGTGCGCTCGGAGGAGGGCCTGGAGCACGTGTCGGGGTCGGGACGCCTCTGGATCATCGATCCCCTCGACGGGACCCGCGAGTTCCGTCAGCGCGAGCGGTCGGACTGGGCCGTCCACGTGGCATTGGTCATCGGAGGGGTGGCCGTGGTCGGGGCCGTGGCCCTGCCCGCACTCGACATCACGCTCTCGACCGCAGCCCCGAGGACCCTGGCCGAACGTGCAGAGAACGAACCTCCGCGGGTGATCGTGAGCCGGACCCGACCACCTGAGGTGGCCTACGACGTGGCCCGGGCCATCGGCGGCGTGATGATCCCGATGGGATCGGCCGGCGCCAAAATCGGCGCGGTCGTCCTCGGCGGGGCCGACGTCTACGTGCATGCCGGGGGCCAGTACGAGTGGGATTCCGCCGCACCGGTGGCGGTGGCGGTGGCGAGTGGCCTGCACGCATCGAGGCTCAACGGTGATCCGTTGCGTTATGGCGCCCCCGATGCCTGGTTGCCGGATCTTGTGGTGTGTCGGCCCGAACTGACCGAGGACGTGCTGGCCGTGACCACGGCTGACCGCCGTCTGTACTGATCGCCGACTGTACTGACGCCTTCTGTACCCCGATCTTCGGAGTCAGAAAGGGCCCCGCCTCTCGAGGAGTCGGGGCCCCCACTGGTTGT
>JBKQIP010000085.1:0-3681 GCA_052148295.1 Acidimicrobiales bacterium | reverse complement strand
CCATGTCCGGGATGATGGTGGAGCGGCGGGACCAGGTCTTGATGACCTTCTTGTCCCCACTGGAGTTCAAGACGTCGACCTTCTTCAGCAGATGGTCGTCGACGAAGGGTCCCTTCTTCAGGCTACGCGGCATTGTTCCTCACCCTCCGCCTCAACGCCGCGCGCCGCGGGTGCGGCGCCGGCGGACGATCATCGAATCGGACTTCTTGCCGCGGGCGCGCGTGCGGCCCTCGGCCTTGCCCCACGGGGAGACGGGGTGGCGCCCTCCGGAGGACTTCCCCTCCCCACCGCCGAGCGGGTGGTCGACCGGGTTCATGGCCACGCCGCGGGTCTGGGGGCGCTTGCCCTTCCAGCGGTTGCGGCCGGCCTTGCCGATCTTGACCAGCTCGGCCTCCGCGTTGCCCACCACGCCGAGCGTGGCCCGGCAGTCGATGGAGACCCGGCGCATCTCGGTGGACGGCAGGCGCAACGTGGCGAAGGCACCCTCCTTGGCCACCAGCTGGATGCTCATCCCCGCGCCACGGGCCATCTTCCCGCCACCGCCGGGGCGCAGCTCCACGTTGTGCACGGTCGAGCCGACCGGGATGTAGCGCAGCGGCAACGCATTGCCGGGCCGGATGTCGGCGCCCTGGCCGCTCTGGATGGTGTCGTCCACCTTCACGCCAGCCGGGGCGAGGATGTAGCGCTTCTCGCCGTCGGCGTAGTGCAGCAGCGCGATGCGGGCGTTGCGGTTGGGGTCGTACTCGATGGCGGCCACCCGGGCGGGGACGCCGTCCTTGTTCCGCCGGAAGTCGATGATGCGGTACTGCTGCTTGTGGCCGCCGCCGCGGTGGCGGGAGGTCTTGCGACCGTGGTTGTTGCGCCCCCCCGACCCCGGGTTGGGGGCCAGCAGCGAGCGCTCCGGTCGATCACGGGTGATCTCGGAGAAGTCGGAGACCGTCTGGAAGCGGCGACCGGGGCTGGTGGGTTTGCGTGAACGAAGGGGCATCAGTGCGGTCCTGTGATCAACGGTCGAAGAGATCGATGGAGTCGTCGGGGTGGATGGTGACGATGGCCCGCTTGGTGCTGGGGCGCTGCCCCCTGGTGTTGGTGCGGCGGTTGCGGGTCGACTTCCCCTTGCGGTTGAGCGTGTTGACGTTGAGGACCCGCACGCTGAAGGCCTCCTCGACGGCGTGGCGGACGTCGATCTTGGTCGCGCCGCGGTCGACGATGAACACGAAGACGTTCTGGTCCATCAGGGCGTAGCTCTTCTCGGAGACGACCGGGCGGATCAGCACGGCCATGGCGTCACGCATCGGGGGTCGCCTCCTCGGTGGCCTCGTCGGCGGCGTCGGCGGCGTCAGCGGCGTCGGCGGTGTCAGCGTCGTCGGCGGCGTCGGCGGCGTCGGTCACGTCGTCGGTGGCCTCGCCGGCTGCCGTCACGTCGCCGGTGGCCTCGCCCTCGGCCGGGCCGGCGTCCAGGCCCGTGGAGAACGTCTCGGGCGAGCCCGGCAGGGTCCGGTCGGAGAACAGGATCCACTCGTTGCGCAGGACGTCGTGCGCCGAGAGCTCGCCGAAGGAGGTGGCCTGCGCGTCGGGCAGGTTGGCGAAGGAGCGCCGGACCGCCGTCTCGTCGTGGGCCAGGACCACCAGGACCCGGCCGCTGATCCTGAGCTTGCGCAGCGCGGCGACGGCGTCCTTGGTGCTCGGGGTGTCCCATCCCCAGGCGTCCACCAGGGCCACCCGGTCACGGGCCGCCCGGTCGCTTAGCGCGGAGAGGAGGGCCAGGCGCACCATCTTCTTCGGGGTGTGCTGGCGATAGCTGCGGGGCTTGGGACCGAGGGCCACCCCGCCCCCGCTCATGGACGGCGACCGGCTGGAGCCCTGGCGGGCCCGCCCGGTGCCCTTCTGGGAGAACGGCTTGGCCCCGCCGCCCCGGACCTCGGCGCGGGTCTTGGTCGACTGGGTGCCCGAGCGGGCGGCGGCCAGCTGGGCGGTGACGACCTGGTGCAGGACGGCCAGGTTGGGCTCGATCCCGAAGATGGTGGGCTCGAGATCGACCTTTCCGAGGTCCTTCCCGGCCGCCGAGCGGCGGGTCACGGTGCGGCGGACCGGTACGGCGCGGTCCTTCTTGACCGGACCCCGTCGGACGGTGTCGGTCACGGTCATCGGGACCCTCCCCGTGTCGCCGCGGCCTTGACCGAGTCGCGGAGGACGACGACGGTGCCCCGGGCTCCGGGAACGGCCCCCTTGACCAGGACCAGTTCGCGCTCGGGGTCGGCCGAGACCACCTGCAGGTTGAGGGCGGTCACCTGCTGACCGCCCATGCGGCCGGCCATCTTGGTTCCCTTGAAGACCCGGGACGGCGTGGCGCAGGCGCCGATGGCGCCGGGGACCCGGTGGCTCTTGTGGTTGCCGTGCGAGGCTCCCTGGCCCTTGAAATGGTGCCGCTTCATCCCGCCGGCGAATCCCTTGCCCTTGCTGACGGCGATGGCGTCGACCCGGTCACCGGCCGCCCAGACGTCCGCCGTGAGCTCCTGACCGACCGAGAACTCGGCCACGTCGTCCAGCCGGAGCTCCACCAGGCCGCGCCCGGGCTCGACGCTGGCCTTGGCGAAGTGCCCGATCTCGGGCTTGGTCAGGGTGGAGGCACGCCGGAAACCCCAGGTCACCTGCAGGGCGGCGTAGCCGTCGGTCTCGGGGGTCTTGACCTGGACCACGCGCACGGGCGCGACCTTCAGCACCGTCACCGGAATGGCGCGGTTCTGGTCGTCCCAGACCTGGGTCATGCCGACCTTCTCGCCGACGATCGCCTTGCTTGCCACGTGTCAGTCTCCCTGCGCTGCGCCCGGCATCCCGTGCGCACGCCAACGCTCCGCCCGGGAATCCCGAGCGGAGCGCTCGAATGGTTTGGCGTGCCGTCCCGGCATGCACCGGCGTCCACGCACTTCTGTTGTCGCTGGCGGCGCCCTGGGCACCACCGGATGGCCGCGAAAACGGCCCTGGCGACGTTACACCATGGGAACGGTGCTCGGCCAGGCGCCGGCCCCGATCTCAGGCCGTCTGGATCTTGATCTCGATATCCACGCCCGCCGGCAGGTCGAGCCGCTGCAGGGAATCCACCGTCTTGGGGGTGTGCTCGACGATGTCCACCAGGCGCTTGTGGACCCGCATCTCGAAGTGCTCGCGGGAGTCCTTGTACTTGTGGGGCGTACGGATCACCGTGTAGCGGTGCTTGTCGGTCGGCAGGGGGACCGGACCCAGCACCTTGGCCTGGGTCCGCAGCACCGTCTGGACGATCTTCTCGGTCGACTGATCGAGGATCTCGTGGTCGTAGGCCTTGAGCCTGATGCGTATCTTCTGCTTCGGGCCATCGGCCATGGGTGCCTGCTCTCGTTCCGCTGCCGCTCGGGGTCGTTACTTGAGGATCTTGGTCACTCGGCCCGAGGCCACGGTGCGCCCACCCTCACGGATGGCGAACCGCAGGCCCTCGGTCATGGCGATGGGCTTGCCCAGTTCGACCGTCATCTCGGTGTTGTCCCCGGGCATCACCATCTCGGTGCCCTCGGGCAGGGTGATGGCGCCGGTCACGTCGGTGGTGCGGAAGTAGAACTGTGGCCGGTAGTTGGTGAAGAACGGCTTGTGCCGACCACCCTCTTCCTTGTTCAGGACGTAGACGTTGGCCTCGAAGTTGGTGTGCGG
>JBKQIP010000084.1:0-15896 GCA_052148295.1 Acidimicrobiales bacterium | reverse complement strand
GGGTGACCGGCACCACCGCGGCGCTGACCGAGGTCCGACCGGCCGGGGGCGCGGGCGCGCGGGCGCTCCACACCCTCGACGTCGGTTCCGGCCCCATCGGCGTGGCCACCGGCGACGGTGCGGTGTGGGTGGCCGACGCCGTGGGCGGCGCCGTGGTGCGGGTGGACCCCGCCCGGGTCACGGTCAGCCACACCTACCCGACGGGCGGTGACCCCCTGGCCGTGACCGTGGCCGGGGGGCGGGTCTGGGTGGCCGACGGTGCGGCCCACACCGTGCGCACCGTCTTCCCCGCGCCGGGCGCGGGCCCCCTCCGCCTCGGCGCCCAGCCCCGCGAGCTCATCCCGGTCGGCGCTGGGGTGTGGGTGGCGGCCGCCAACCCGGGCCGGGTCCTCGCCGCCGGGCCGACGCCGCGGGGGTAGTCCCCCCTACTCCTGTACCAGCTCGATGAGCGTGCCGAAGGACGTCTTGGGGTGGACGAAGGCCACCGTCGTCCCCCGCGACCCCGGGCGGGGCGCCTCGTCGATGACCCGCCCGCCCGCGTCCTTGACCGACTGGAGCGCCGCCGCGCAGTCCAGCACCCGGTAGCCCACGTGGTGGAGCCCCTCGCCCGACCGGGCCAGGTACTTCGCCACCGGTGAGTCCTCCCGGGTGGGGGTGAGCAGCTGCACGTACGAGTCGGCCACCGCCAGGAGCGCCTCCTCGACCCCGTCGGACTCGACCCGCTCCCGGTGCTCGACGGTGGCCCCGAAGACCTCGCGGTACCACGCGATCGCCGCCTCCAGATCGTTGACCGCGATGGCCACGTGGTCGATCTCGGTGAGCAGCGGAGCCGGGGTGCCGCTCATGCGCCGTGCCGCCGGAAGAGGGTGATGCGGTCCTCGCCCACCTGCCGGCGCCGCGCCGGGTCGTCGATGCCCAGGCCCTCCTCGGGCGCCAGGCAGAGCACGCCGATCTTCCCCTCGTGCAGGTTGTGGTGGACCTGGTAGGCCGCCTCGCCCACCTGGTCCAGCGGGTAGACGGCCGAGAGGGGCGGGACGACCTTTCCCGAGCAGACCAGCTGGTTGGCGTCCCAGGCCTCGCGGTAGTTGGCGAAATGGGACCCCTTGATCGTCTTGAGCTTCATCCACAGGTGGCGGTTGTCGTACTCGATCATGAAGCCCGAGGTGGCTGCGCAGGTCACGATGGTCCCGGCCCGCTTGCAGGCGAAGACCGAGGCGCCCATGGTCTGGCGACCGGGGTGCTCGAAGACGATCTCGGGCTCGCCGCCCACCAGGGCGCGGATGTCCTTGCCGAAGCGGCGCCACTCGGCCTCGTCCTGGGTGTGCTCGTCCTTCCAGAAGGCGTAGCCGGCCGCCCGCCGGTCGATGACGGCCTCCACCCCCAGATCCTCGAGCAGCGCCACCTTCTCGGGCGAGGAGACCACGCCGACGGGCGTCCCGCCGCCGTTGAGGACGTGCTGCACGGCGAAGCTCCCCAGCCCGCCGCTGGCCCCCCAGACCAGGACCGTGTCGCCCTGGGTCATGCGGGCCCCGTTGGGGGAGACCAGCATGCGGTACGCCGTCGAATTGCACAGGGCGTTGACGGCGGCCTCCTCCCAGCTCAGATGGGTCGGCTTGGGCATCAGCTGGTTGGCCTTGACCACCGTGACGTCGGCCAGCCCGCCGAAATTCGACTCGAAGCCCCAGATGCGCTGATTGGCCGCCAGCATGGAGTCGTCGTGGGACGAGGGGTCCTGGTCGTCGACGTAGTTGCAGTGGACCGTGACCTTGTCGCCCACCTTCCAGTTGCGCACGGCCGAGCCGGTGCGCAGCACCACCCCGGCGGCGTCCGAGCCGACCACGTGGTAGTCGAGGGCGTGCCGGGCGGCCCAGGGACCTTCCCGGCCCAGGCGGTCCAGGAAGCCGAAGGTGGGCAGCGGCTCGAAGATCGACGTCCACACCGTGTTGAAATTGATGGCGGAGGCCATGACGGCGAGGTAGGCCTCGTCGGGGGCCAGCTCGGGCAGGGGGACGTCCTCCACGTGGAGGGAGCGACGGGGGTCCTTGTCCGCCGACGCCATGCCGTCGAACATGGCGGTCTCGTCGCGGCGGACCACGGCGGCGCGGTAGAACTCGGGCATCGGCAGTCCGGCCAGCTCGTCGGCTGGAGCACCTGCCAGGGCAGCACTGAGGATGTCGCTCATGTGCCCCGACGATAGTTGGCCCCTAGGATGTGGTTTCCGACCGGTAACTTGACCGGCGCAGATGCGGAGGTTGTGGTCATGCCTGAGGCCGTCATCGTTGCGGGGGCTCGCACCCCGATCGGCAAGCTGTCCGGTGCGCTGGCCGGCTTCACCGCCATGGAGCTGGGGGGGTTCGCCATCGCCGAGGCGCTGACCCGGGCCGGTGTGGCCCCGGACCAGGTGGACTACGTGTTGATGGGCCAGGTCCTCCAGGCCGGGCAGGGCCAGATCACGGCCCGCCAGGCGGCGGCCAAGGCCGGCATCCCCATGTCGGTGCCGGCCAACACCATCAACAAGGTGTGCCTGTCGGGCCTCAACACCATCTACCTGGCCGACCAGATGATCCGGGCCGGTGACGCCGAGGTGGTGGTGGCGGGCGGGATGGAGTCGATGACCCAGGCCCCGCACCTGCTGCCGGGCGCCCGGGCCGGCTTCCGCATCGGCGACGCCACCCTGGTCGACTCCATGATGTACGACGGGTTGACCGACGCCTTCGACCACATCGCCATGGGCCTCTCCACCGAGCAGTACAACGAGAAGGCCGGCGTCACCCGGGAGCGCCAGGACGCCTTCGCCGCCGCCAGCCACGAGAAGGCGGCCGCGGCCGCCAAGGACGGTCGCCTGGCCGAGGAGATCGTCCCGGTCCAGGTGCCCCAGCGCAAGGGAGACCCCATCCTGGTGGACGTGGACGAAGGCGTCCGGCCGGGCACGACCGCCGAGTCCCTGGGGGCGCTGCGGCCCGCCTTCACCAAGGACGGCACCATCACCGCCGGCAACGCCTCGCAGATCTCCGACGGCGGTGCGGCGGTGGTCGTCGTGTCGGCCGAC
This sequence comes from Acidimicrobiales bacterium, assembly GCA_052148295.1. Classification (GTDB taxonomy): domain Bacteria; phylum Actinomycetota; class Acidimicrobiia; order Acidimicrobiales; family RAAP-2; genus Bog-473. The sequence goes on along the minus strand of JBKQIP010000084.1, from coordinate 12,847 downwards.
CGGGCCAAGGCGCTCGGCCTGACGCCGCTGGGCCAGGTGGTCGCCTACGGCATGGTGGCCGGGCCGGACACCTCGCTGTTGACCCAGCCCTCGCGGGCCATCGCCAAGGCGGCGGGCCGGGCCGGCCTCGACCTGAAGACGATCGACCTGTTCGAGATCAACGAGGCCTTCGCCGCGGTCGGCCTGGCCTCGGCCGACGACCTCGGCCTGCCCGAGGACAAGATCAACGTGAACGGCGGCGCCATCGCGCTGGGGCACCCGGTGGGGATGTCGGGCACCCGGGTGGCGCTGACCGCCCTGCTCGAGCTGCGCCGGCGCGGCGCCCGCACGGCTGCGGTCTCCCTGTGCGGCGGGGGCGGCCAGGGGGATGCCGCCATCCTGCGCACCCTGGGCTGAGCGCCGAGCCCTACTCCTGGCCGAAGGGCGGTACCAGGAGCTTGAGCAGGCGGGCGGTCCCGCCGCCGGCCTCGGACCAGTGCTCGAGGCGGAAGCGGTAGATGCCCAGCGCGCAGGTGGGGAAGCCCCGGCGGGTCACCAGGGCGCGGCCCTTGTGGTCGGCCGCGTCGATGAGCCCGAGGGCCAGGGCGTGGGCCGTCGGGTTGTGCCCCACCACCATGACCGAGGTCAGCTCGTCGTCGAGGGTGCGCAGGTGGTCCAGCACGTCGTCGGGGTCGGCGTCGTAGAGCGCCGGGACCAGGTCACGGGCCGGCGGGCGCTTCAGCTCGCCGAGGACCAGGTCGGCCGTGGCCACGGTCCGGGCCGCCGGAGAGACGAGGGCGCGGGCGGGCAGCGCCAGCTTGACCAGTCCCAACTGCCGCCGGTCGGTGCCCAGCAGGTGGCCCAGGGCGGTGGCGTCCCGCCGGCCCCGGGGGGCCAGGACGCGGTCGAAGTCGGACCCGCCCTTGGGCGGGTCGGCCACGGTCTTGGCGTGACGGAGCAGCCAGAGGTCGCGGTGGATGGCCATCATCCAAGGGCGAAGGCGGCATGGAGGCTCCGCACGGCCCGCTCGACGTCGTCGGTGCGCACGATGCACGACGTGCGGATGGTGGAGGTCGAGATCATGTCGATGTTGATCTCCTCCTTGGCCAGGGTCTCGAACATAGTGGCGGCGATCCCCGGATGCGACTTCATGCCGGCGCCGACCAGCGAGACCCGGGACACGTCGCGGTCGGAGGTGACGCCGCTGGCCCCCAGCTCCTCGGCGTGGACCTGCGCCGTGTCCACCGAGACGGACAGGTCGGTCTTGGGCACCGTGAAGGAGATGTCGGTGGTGCCGTGGACCGACGTGTTCTGGACGATCATGTCGACGTTGATGGAGCGGTCGGCCAGGGCCCGGAAGAGCTGGGCCGCCACGCCGGGCCGGTCGGGCACGCCGCTCACGGTGACCTTGGCCTCGGACGTGTCGTGGGTCACCGCGGTGACGACGGCCTGTTCCATGTCTGGCTCCTCCTCGACCACCCAGGTGCCGGGCTCCCAGGTGAAACTGCTGCGCACGTGCAGCGGGACGTGGTGATTGCGCGCGAATTCCACGGCGCGCAGGTTGAGCACGCGGCCCCCGGTGGCGGCGATCTCGAGCATCTCGTCGAACGAGATGCGGAGGATCCGGTGCGCCGTGGGCACGACCCGCGGGTCGGCCGTGAACACGCCGGTCACGTCGGTGTAGATCTCGCACACCTCGGCGTCGAGCACGGCGGCCAGGGCCACCGCCGTGGTGTCGGACCCGCCCCGGCCCAGCGTCGTGATGTCGCGCTCGGTGGAGACCCCCTGGAACCCGGCCACCACCGGGACCTGTCCCGCCTCGAGTGCGTCGCGCAGGCGGTCGGCCCGGACCTCGAGGATCTTGGCCCGCGTGTGGTCGGTGTCGGTGATGATGCCGGCCTGGCTCCCGGTGAACGAGTTGGCCTCGACCCCGAGATCGGCCAGGGCCATGCACAGCAGGGCCATGGAGATCCGCTCGCCCGCGCTGACCAGCATGTCGTACTCGCGGGGGGGTTGGCGATCGCTGACGTCGTCGGCCATGCGGATGAGATCGTCGGTCGTCTTGCCCATGGCGCTGACCACCGCCACCACGTCGGTGCCCTCGCGCCGGGTCCGGGCGACGTGGTCGGCCACGGCGCGGATGCGGTCGGCGTCCCCGACCGAGGTCCCACCGAACTTCTGGACGACCAAAGGCACCCCCCAGACGCTAATGGCCTGGGCCACCCGGCCTGGGACGGGGTGGGGTCCGGGGGCCGATCGAACAGGCTGCGCCGGGCCGGATAGGGTCTCCGCCCGTGCCCAGCGACAAGAGAGCCCGTCAGCGAGCGGCCCGGGAGGCCCGCCTGGCCGCCCAGGCCAAGTCGCAGAAGCGGCGCAAGCAGATCCGCAACGCCGTCATCGTGGTGGTCATCGCCGCCGTCGTGTTGGGGATCGTCGTCCTGGTCTCGGGCAACAACAAGAAGGCGCCCCCGACCGCCCAGGAGAAGGCCAACCAGGTCGCCGTGGCCGCCGGGTGCCCGTCCAGCCCCAGCACCCGGGTGAACACCCAGAGCTACGCCTCGCCGCCGCCCATGACCCTCGACACCGCCAAGACCTACACGGCCACGGTCGTGACCACCCTCGGCACCTTCACCATCGACCTCGACGCCCAGGCCGCCCCGGTGACGGTGAACAACTTCGTCTTCCTGGCCGACAAGGGCTTCTACCACTGCAACACCTTCCTGCGGGTCATCCCCGGCTTCGTGGACCAGACCGGGGACCCGACGGGCACCGGCACCGGCGGTCCCGGGTACAAGTTCGCCGACGAGAACGTGCCCAAGGCCTACGCCACCGGCGACGTGGCCATGGCCAACTCGGGGGGCACCGACACCAACGGGTCCCAGTTCTTCCTGGTGGCGCCCGGGGGGGCCACGCAGCTGGACAACGACCTCTCCAGCGGCGGGTACTCGCTGTTCGGCACCGTGAGCTCGGGCCAGAGCGTGGTCAACGCCATCAACGCGCAGGGCTCGTCGTCGGGCACACCGCCCAAGGTGACCCAGCGCATGCTCTCCGTCACCATCCACGAATCGTAAAGGACGTCAGCCCCATGGCCATTCCCGACCCCCCCGCCGCCGACGGATCGAGCCCGCAGCAGCGGACCTTCGACCAGGAGCCGCCCATGGTCATCGACACCGCCAAGCGCTACACGGCCACCATGGTCACCTCGCACGGCACCCTGGTGATCGCCCTCGACCCCCTGGCCGCCCCCAAGACGGTCAACAGCTTCGTCTTCCTGGCCCGGTACCACTACTACGACGGGGTCATCTTCCACCGCATCATCCCGGGCTTCGTGCTCCAGGGCGGGGACCCGACCGGCACCGGCACCGGGGGGCCCGGCTACCGGTTCGCCGACGAGCTGCCGGCGGCGGGGAAGTACCAGATCGGCTCGCTGGCCATGGCCAACTCCGGACCGCACACCAACGGGAGCCAGTTCTTCGTCATCAGCGGTCCCGACGGCGTCCGGCTGCCCCCATCCTACTCCCTCTTCGGCGCCGTGGTCAGCGGCGGCGACGTGGTGGGCAAGATCGACGCCCTGGGCACCCGCTCGGGGACGCCCAAGGAGCGGGTGGTCATCGAGTCGGTGACCATCGCCGAGGCCGACTGACCGCCGCCGACCGCCGCCGCCGACTGACCGCCGCCGCCGACTGACCGCCGCCGCCGACTGGCCGGCGCCCACTGATCGGCGTCGCCGACCGACCGCCGGGCGCCGCCACCCCGCCGGGGTCAGCCCAGGGCCCCGAGCCCGTCGGTCCGGCTGCCGTCGACGAAGACGATGGGGGCGGCCACACCCTCGGCCCGCCAGCGGCCGTCGGTGCCCTTGATGAGGGCCGAGCGCTCGGGGATGCCGACCACGGGGAGGCCGGCGGGGGCCAGTGCCACCGTCCGCTCCAGCTTCTGGCCGTGGGCGTCCTCGTGGTGGTCGGCGAACTGGGGGACCACGGCCAGGCGGTCGACCAGGCCCAGCCCCACCGTCAGGGCGCCGCCGCGCGGATCGACCATCGGGTCGGTGAGCACCATGGCCCCGGCCTCCGAGCCGGCCACCACGGCCCCCTCGGTCCAGGCGCGGCGGAGGGCGTCGAAGGTGGCCGAACCCTTGAGCACCGACTTGAGGTGGAGCGGTGAGCCGCCGGCCAGGTAGACGAAGCGGGCGCGCCGCACCACCGCCGCCATCCCCGGGTCCTGGGCCGAGGCCCGGTCGACCACCATCAGCCCCTCCACCTGGCCCCCCAGCGCACCGAACCACTCGGCCGCCTTGAGCACGACGCGCTCGGGGTGCTGGTAGGCCGCGGCCGTGGGGAGGACCAGCACGTCGGTCCCGCCCGAGGCGGCGAGCAGGGTGGCGTCGAAGGTGCAGCCGGTGGTCCACTCACTGCCGCCGACCAGGGCCAGGACGCCGTTCTTCTCCATGGGGCCACTCTTGCACGGGCGCTGCGTCGACCGCGGTGGTTACCGGCCGGTAGCCTCTGTCCCCATGTCGATTACGCGGGTTGGAATCATCGGGTCGGGCATCATGGGTTCAGGCATCGCCGAGGTGGCGGCCGCCTCGGGCTACGACGTGGTGCTGCGCAGCCGCAGCCAGGCCTCGGCGGACGCCATGGTGGCCGCCCTGAAGAAGTCGCTGGCCCGCCAGGTGGAGAAGGGCAGGCGCACCGAGGGCGACACCAAGGAGATCCTCAACCGGGTGTCCGCCACCACGCACATGGGCGCCCTGGCCGATGTGGACCTGGTCATCGAGTCGGTGGTCGAGGACCTGGCCGTCAAGCGGGAGCTCTTCGCCGAGCTCGACTCGGTGTGCCGGGAGGGCGCCCTCCTGGCCACCAACACCTCGACCCTGCCGGTGGTCGAGATGGCCATGGCCACGTCCCGGCCCGACCTGGTCTGCGGCATCCACTTCTTCAACCCGGCGCCGTCCATGTCCCTGGTCGAGGTGGTGCGCCCCCTCACCGCCAGCGACGCCACGGTGGCCGCCGCCCTCGAGTTCGCCGGCGCCTGCGGGAAGGACCCGGTCGAGGTCGAGGACCGGGCCGGGTTCGTGGTCAACGCCCTGCTGTTCCCCTACCTCAACAACGCGGTCCGCCTGCTCGAACAGGGGGTGGCCACCAGGGAGGGCATCGACGCCGCCATGAAGGGGGGCTGCGGGTTCCCGATGGGACCCTTCGCCCTGCTCGACCTGGTGGGCCTGGACACCTCCCTGGCCATCCTCGATGCGCTCTACGCCGAGTACAAGGATCCCAACTACGCGCCCGTGCCCCTGCTGCGCCGCCTGGTCACCGCGGGACGGCTGGGCCGCAAGAGCACACGGGGGTTCTACGACTACGCGCGCTGAACCCGGCCGCGGTGCCCCCGCCCGCGGGCACAATGGTGGGGACGACCCGCCCCGGCGGGTCCGCCCCGGCGGGTCCGCCCCGACGAGGAGGTGCTGATGGGCCAGGACACACGCGACGCGCCGTGGGTGATGCGCACGTACTCGGGGCACTCCACGGCCAAGGCCTCCAACGCGCTGTACCGGACCAACCTGGCCAAGGGCCAGACCGGCCTGTCCATCGCCTTCGACCTGCCCACCCAGACCGGCTACGACCCCGACGCGCCCGAGGCCGCCGGCGAGGTGGGCAAGGTGGGCGTCCCGGTGGCGCACCGGGGCCACATGGAGGAGCTGCTGGCCGGCATCCCGGTGGCCGAGATGAACACCTCCATGACCATCAACGCCACCGCGGCCTGGCTCCTCGGCCTCTACGTGGCCCATGCGCAGGACCGGGGGGTGGACCCCCGCCTCCTGTCGGGGACCACGCAGAACGACATCGTCAAGGAGTACCTGAGCCGGGGCACCTACATCTTCCCCCCCGGGCCCAGCCTGCGCCTGACCGTCGACACCATCGCCTACACCGTGCGCCACGCACCCCGGTGGAACCCCATCAACGTGTGCAGCTACCACCTCCAGGAAGCCGGGGCCACGCCGGTACAGGAGGTGGCCTACGCCCTGGCCACCGCCATCGGCGTGCTCGACGGCGTGCGGGCCTCGGGCAAGATCGAACCCTCCGAGCTCCCCGCCGTGGTGGGGCGGATCAGCTTCTTCGTCAACTCGAGCGTGCGCTTCGTCGAGGAGACCTGCAAGATGCGGGCCTTCACCGCCATGTGGGACCGGATCTGCGCCGAGCGCTACGGGGTCGAGGACCCCAAGCTGCGGCGCTTCCGCTACGGCGTGCAGGTCAATTCGCTGGGGCTGACCGAGCAGCAGCCCGAGAACAACGTGCCGCGCATCGTGCTCGAGATGCTGGGCGTCACCCTGTCCAAGAGCGCCCGCGCCCGCGCCCTGCAGCTGCCGGCCTGGAACGAGGCGCTCGGCCTGCCCCGCCCGTGGGACCAGCAGTGGTCCCTGCGCATGCAGCAGATTCTGGCCTTCGAGACCGACCTGCTCGAGTACGACGACATCTTCGAGGGCTCCACGGTGATCGCCGCCACCACCGACGAGCTGATCGCCGCCGCGGAGGCCGAGCTGGCCGAGGTGGAGGCGCTGGGCGGTGCCTTCGCCGCCATCGACGAGCTCAAGACCCGCCTGGTGCGCAGCCAGGCCGAGCGGGTGCGGCGCATCGAGACCGGCGAGCAGCGGGTCATCGGCGTCAACGCCTTCACCGAGACCGCGCCGTCGCCGCTGACCGCCGACGGGGACATCGATCCCATCATGAAGGTCGATCCCGCGCTCGAGGCCGAGCTGGCCGCCGACGTGGCGCGCTGGCGGGCGGCCCGGGACCAGGCGTCGGTGCGCCGGGCGCTGGACGAGCTGCGGCGGGTGGCCGAGGACGACGGCCCGGGGGGCAACATCATGGAGGCCACCATCGCCCTGGCCCACGCCGGGGGGACGACGGGCGAGTGGGCCGGCGCGCTGCGCCAGATCTTCGGGGAGTTCCGCGCCCCGACCGGGGTCGGTGGGGGGGTGGGCCGGCGCGGTGCGGAGCTGGCCCCCATCGTGGCCCGCACCAAGGCCCTGGCGGCGCGCACCGGGGGGCCGCCCCGGCTCCTGGTGGCCAAGCCCGGACTGGACGGGCATTCCAACGGCGCCGAGCAGATCGCCGTGGCCGCCCGCGACGCCGGCTTCGAGGTGATCTACCAGGGCATCAGGCTGACGCCGGCCCAGATCGCCGCCGCCGCCCGGGACGAGGACGTCGACATCGTCGGCCTCTCCATCCTCTCGGGCTCGCACATGGAGCTCGTCCCCGACGTGGTCGACCGCCTCCGGGCGGCCGGCGTGACGGCGGCGGTGGTGGTGGGCGGGATCATCCCGCCCGACGATGCCGAGATCCTGCGGGGCAAGGGCGTGGCCTCGGTGTACACCCCCAAGGACTACGAGTTCGCCGGCATCATGGAGGATCTGGTGTCCCTGGCCGAGCGCCAGCGCGGCGCCACTGCCGCGTCAGGCGGGCCATCTCCCGCCAGCTGACCGGGACGGCGCCCAGCGCGATGGCGCGCCCGCGGAGGCTCTCGGGCAGGTCGTAGTGGTTCAGGGCGGCCGAGCGCCGGTGGCGCTGGAAGCCGCGGCCGGGCAGGCCGAGCCGGGCCGCCAGGGCGTGGAGCTCCTGCTCGTCGTCGGCCAGGAGATGGGACCAGCGGTCCTCCCGCCGGCCGATGGTGGCCCGCTGCCGCCAGTCGTCGAGGTAGACGGTCAGCGCCGGGCCCAGGGTCGCTCGCGTCGCAGCGGCGTGGGCTGGTTCCACCAGCGCCCGCTGAAGCGCCAGGCCTGGTGCGCCGGGTCCTGCTCGTCGGGCGCGCCGCGCTGGGGCCACACCAGCTGGGCCGCGGCGGCCAGGGCGGCCACCACCTCGGGCTCGGGTCCGGGCGCCGGCCGCAGCGCCAGCTGCTCGGGCGCGACCGGTCCGCTCACAGCGGCACGTTGCCGTGCTTGCGCCGGGGGAGCTCCTCGCGCTTGGAGGCCAGGATCTCGAGGCTGCGGCAGATGACGGCGCGGGTGTCGGCCGGGGAGATGACGTCGTCGACGTACCCCCGCTCCGCCGCGATGTAGGGGTTGGCGTAGCGCTCGGTGTACTCGTCGATCAGCTCGGTGCGCCGGCTGGCCGGGTCGGCCGCCTCCGCCAGCTCGCGCCGGTAGACGATCTCGACCGCGCCGTTGGGACCCATGACGGCCAGCTCGGCCGAGGGCCAGGCGAAGGCCAGGTCGGCGCCGATGGACTTGGAGTTCATGACCACGTAGGCCCCGCCGTAGGCCTTGCGGGTGATGATCTGGATCCGGGGCACGGTGGACTCGCAGTAGGCGTAGAGGAGCTTGGCCCCGTGGCGGATGATGCCCCCGTACTCCTGGTCCGTCCCCGGCATGAAGCCGGGCACGTCGACGAAGGTCAGCAGGGGGACGTTGAAGGCGTCGCAGGTGCGGACGAAGCGGGACGCCTTCTCCGACGAGTCGATGTCGAGCACGCCGGCCAGCACGGCGGGCTGGTTGCCCACGATGCCCACCACCCGCCCGTCCATGCGGGCGAACCCGCAGGTGATCGACATGGCCCAGTGGCGGTGGACCTCGAAGTAGTCGCCGTCGTCGACCACCGCGGCGATGACCTTCTTCATGTCGTAGGGCTGGTTGGGCGAGACCGGCATGAGGTCGAGCAGCTCGGGCACGGCGCGGTCCGGCTCGTCGCCGCCCACCTCGAGGGGCGGTTCCTCGAGGTTGTTGGAGGGGAGGAAGGAGAGCAGGTGGCGGACGTCATCGAGGCAGGCCTTCTCGTCGGGTGCCACGAAGGTGGCCACGCCCGACTTGGTGGCGTGGCTCATGGCGCCCCCGAGCTCCTCGAGGGTGACGTCCGCGCCGGTGACCGTCTTCACCACGTCGGGCCCGGTGATGAACATGTGCGACGTGCCCTGCACCATGAAGATGAAGTCCGTCATGGCCGGCGAGTAGACGGCGCCGCCGGCACACGGGCCCAGGATCACGCTGATCTGGGGGATGACGCCCGACGCCGCCACGTTGCGGTGGAAGATCCCGCCGTAGGAGTGCAGGGAGACCACGCCCTCCTGGATCCGCGCCCCGGCGCCGTCGTTGAGGCCGATCATGGGCACCCCGGTCGAGGCGGCGAGGTCCATCACCTTGTGGATCTTCTCGGCGAAGACCTCGCCCAGGGCGCCGCCGAACACGGTGAAGTCCTGGCTGAAGACGCAGACCCGCCGGCCGTCGACCGTCCCGAACCCGGTGACCACGCCGTCGGTGTAGGGGCGGTTCTCCTCGAGCCCCATGCCGTGGGCGCGGTGGCGGGCCAGCATGTCGAGCTCCTGGAACGAGCCCTCGTCCAGCAGGTAGTCGATCCGTTCGCGGGCGGTCATCTTGCCCTTGGCATGGTGCCGCTCGACCGCCGCGTCGCTCCCGGCGTGCAACGCCTCTTCCTTGCGTGCGGCCAGTTCGGCCAGGCGTTCCGACATCGAGTGTTCCATGGAACGCAGGCTAACGCTCCGGGCCGCCGGGGCGGAATTGGCACCGCAAGGTCCCAAACAGGAACTCGTTCTCCTCGCGGGGCACCTGATCGGTCCCGACCAGCACAAGGCAGCGCAGGGCCGTGGAGCGGCGGCGGCTGCCCGAGAGGCCCAGAGGGGGCGATTGACGTGGCGCTTCTGCAGGTTGCGGAAGCTGAGGTTCGGTTCGGCGGTGTGCACGCGCTCCGCGGCGTCAACCTCGAGGTCGACCCCGGGGCGGTCACCGGCCTGATCGGTCCCAACGGGGCCGGCAAGACGACCCTGTTCAACGCCGTCTGCGGGTTGCAGTCGCTCAACGGGGGCCACGTCCTCTTCGACGGGAGGAACGTGGACGGCCTGCGCCCCCACAAGCGGGCCCGCCTGGGCATCGCCCGCACCTTCCAGCGCCTCGAGGTGTTCGGCTCCCTCTCGGTGCGCGAGAACGTCCTGGCCGCCGCCGAGATCAGGCGACGCTGGTCCCACGACCGCTCCTCGGCCGGCCTGGCCGCCGACGCCGTCCTGACCCAGGTCGGCCTGCACCACCTGGCCGAGCGCTCGGCCGACACGCTCCCGACCGGGCAGGCCCGGCTCCTCGAGCTGGCCCGGGCGCTGGCCACCCGACCCCGCCTCCTCCTGCTCGACGAGCCGTCGTCGGGGCTGAGCGACACCGAGAGCGACGAGCTCGGCCGCCTGCTCGGCCAGCTGGCCGAGGAGGGCATGGCCGTGCTCCTGGTCGAGCACGACATGGAGCTGGTCATGCGCATCTGCTCCCTCATCAACGTGCTGGACTTCGGCGCCGTCCTGGCCGTGGGGACCCCGGCCGACATCCGTGCCGACGAGCGGGTGCGGGCGGCCTACCTCGGTGCCGTGGAGGATCCCGAGGAGGCGGCGGACCAGGCGGCGGACACCGCGCCGGTGGTGATCGGGGCGGGCGCCGATGGCTGACCTCCTGGCCGCACCCGAGCCGGTCGACCCGCCCGTGCTCGAGCTGCGGCGGGTCCACGCCGCCTACGGCCGCATCGAGGTGCTGCACGGGATCGACATCGCCGTGGACACCGGGGGCGTGCTGGCCCTGCTGGGGCCCAACGGGGCGGGCAAGTCGACCACGCTGCGGGTGGCCAGCGGGCAGATGGTGCCGACCTCGGGGTGCTTCCACCTGCTGGGCCGCCACGCCAACGGGATGAAGCCGGACCGGCTGTCCCGGGCCGGGCTGTGCACCCTGCCCGACGGGCGGGGCATCTTCCCCAACCTCACCGTGGCCGAGAACCTGCGGCTGATGACCTTCGGCGGCGCCTCGCGGTCGGTGGTCGAGGAGCGGGCCTTCTCCCGTTTCCCCCGCCTGGCCGAGCGCCGGGGCCAGGTGGCCGGGACGCTCTCGGGCGGCGAGCAGCAGATGCTGGCCATGGCCCGCACCCTCTGCGTCGAGCCGGCGGTGCTCCTCCTCGACGAGATCTCCATGGGCCTGGCCCCCATGATCGTGGCCGAGCTGTACGAGCTGGTCGCCCAGATCGCCGCCGAGGGGGTCGCCGTCGTCCTGGCCGAGCAGTTCGCGGCCACCGCCCTCAAGGTGGCCACCCATGTGGCGGTGGTGGTCCAGGGCCGCATCGTCGCCTCGGGCACGCCCGATGACCTCCCGCCCGACCTGGCCGGCGCCTACCTGGGCGGGGTGGCCGCATGACGGCCCGCCGCCGCCCCCGCACCCCGACCCGCCCCCGGGCCGCGGTGGCCGGGCGCCTCTCGGTGGCGCTCCTCCTGGGCGGCGGGGGGGCCCTGGGGGTCGGGGCCCTGGCCGCCGGCCCGGCCGGCGCCCAGAGCACCCTGGGCGGGTTCACCATCACGGCCCTGGCCGAGGCCTCCACGGCCCAGTACGAGCAGCCCAACTTCCCCCTGCCCGCCACGCCGTCGCTCGAATTCGACGAGGGGTACGCCGCCACCAGCGACAACTACGGCCCCAGCGGCAGCGCCACGGCGGCCACCTTGTACCCCGGACAGGTCGTGGCCAACGCCGGTCCCGAGCTCTCGGTCCTGGTGCCCGGGGCCCCGCTGCCCCCGGCCCCGGTGTGGCCGGTGCAGGCCGTGAGCGGCTACCCGGCGACGCCCAACTCGGACTCGACCGATCAGCCCGGCGTCAACATGGACACCACCTCGACCGACGACGCCAACACGGCCACCGCCACCATCGGCGACGACACCCCCACGGCGGGCGCGGCCGGATCGAGCGCGGGGACCCTGCCGGGGATCCCCGACGTCACCAGCCTGCTGGGCGCCCTGGACAGCCTTGGCAGCAGCACGGGCTCGAGCAACGGCAACCCGCTGGCCGCGGCCTCCCCGCTCATGGGCATCGGGTTCAGCTCGGGCACCTCGTCGTCGGGGGCCAGCGGGTCCACCGCCACCGCCACCGCCACGGCCACCGACTCGGGCATCTCCATCCTGGGCGGCCTGATCTCCATCGGGGGCGTGACCTCCACCGCCACGGCGACCTCCGACGGCACGTCGGCCTCGGTGACCGGGTCGACCGTGTGCACCAACGTCGACGTGGCCGGCGAGGCGGTCACCATCGACGGGAACGGCATCCACGCCGACGGGCAGAGCACCCCGGCGGTGCCGATCTCGTCGCTGGACTCGACCCTCAGCCAGCTGGGCATCAGCCTGAGCCTGACCAACCCCACCGACGTGGTCAAGGGGCCCTCGGCCAGCCGCACCCTGGACGGCCTCAAGATCTCCATCGATCTCACCACCCTCGACGCCACCGCCAACCAGCTGGCCGCCGTGCTGCCGTCCTCGGTGACCTCGAACCTCCCGGTGGCCCTGCCCAACGCGCAGACCCTCACCCTGGACCTGGGCACGGTCACGGTGAGCTCGGCCGCCGCCCCCGCCTTCAACGCCTCGAGCGCGACGGCTGGCGCCCCCGCCGCCGCCTCGGCCGGCGACGACGCCTCGCTCGGCTCGCTCGGCTCGGGCGGTGACCTCGGCGACACGGGCGACACGGGCTCGGGCCTCGGGTCCCCGGGCATCGGGACGACCGGTCCGGGCGGGAACAGCTCGACCACGGCCGGCCCGGACACCAGCCGGCCCGCCTCGGCCATCACGCCCATCTTCACCGGCATCGGCGCCGGCTTCGTGGCCCTCGGGCTCCTGGCCGCGGCGGCGCTGGCCTACGGGTACAAGCGGGTGGAGGACGCCACCGAGCTGGTGGGACCGGCGTGTGCCGACGGCGATCCCCTGAGCGCCCGTTTCGGCGAGCAAGACGACCCGTTCACCCACCCAGGAGGTCTCGGACCATGAAGCTCCCCGGAACCAAGACGGCCCGCCCGCCCGAGCTGCGGCGGGTGAGCGGCGCGGCCGGGGGCCCGCCCCCCCGCGCCGGGGGGGCCCGCGCCGG
>JBKQIP010000083.1:0-27398 GCA_052148295.1 Acidimicrobiales bacterium | reverse complement strand
CCCAGTTGGGCTCCCGCTTCTCGGCGAAGGCCAGGGGGCCCTCGGCCTGGTCGGGATGGCCCCAGAGCGAGACCAGCTCGGCGGAGCCCGCCCGGCAGGCGTCGGTCAGGCCGTGTTCGAGCGCCCCCCACAGGGCCCGCTTGGTCGCCGCCATGGCGGCGGGCGAATTGCGGGCGATCTTCTCGGCCAGGGCCTGCGCCTCCTCGCGCAGGCGCTCGGGCGGATCCACCACCTGGCTGATCATGCCCAGGGCCAGGGCGCGGTCGGCCGAGATGCGCTCGTGGCGCCCCACCAGGGCCATGCGCAGCACCGCCTCGAAGGGCATGCGCCGGGCCAGGCCGATCAGCTCGAAGGCGGCCACCTGGCCCACCGAGACGTGGGTGTCGAGGAAGACGGCCCGGGAGGAGGCCACGACGACGTCGGCATCGGCCACGAAGTGCAGGCCCCCGCCGGCGCAGATGCCGTTGACCGCGGCGATGACCGGCTTCCACACGCCGTTGTGCCACGCGGTCAGCCGGAGCTCGGCCCGGCGCGTCCGCCGGGACTGCGTGCGCAGGGCGTCGGGGTCACGGCTGAGCTGGACCACGTCGAGACCCGTCTGGAACGCCTCGCCCTCGCCGGTGTTGACGATCACCCGCACGTCGGGGTCGGCGTCGAGCTCGCGCCAGGCCGTCTCGAGCTCCTCGATCATGACCGCGTCCATGGCGTTGCCGGCCCGGGGCCGGTTGAAGATGATCCAGCCCACGGGACCGTGGCGTTCGACGAGCAGCGCGGTGTACGGGCTCAATTGCGCGGGACGTCCTTCCACGGCAGCGTGGCGAACTGGTCCGGCTCCCGGGGCAGGCCCAGGACGCGTTCGCCCAGGATGTTCTTGTTGATCTCGGTGGTCCCGCCCTCGATGGTGTTGGCCCGGCTGCGCAGCATGCCGCGCACCTCGTAGGGCAACGTGGCGCCGTACTCGCCCGCCTCGCCGGTCCAGGCGGTCGCCCCCATGCCGAGCACGGAGACGGCGGCGAGCTGCACGCGCTGGTTGAGGCTTCCCTGGTGGACCTTGCCCACCGAGCTCTCGGGCCCCGGAGACCGACCGGCGCGCACCTGGGCCCGCACACGCAGATTGGTCCACTCCCGCACGCGCTCCTCGCAGTAGAGCCGGACGATCCCGTCGCGGCGCACCGGATCGTCCCACCCGCCGGCCCCACCGTCGGCGCTCCGCCGCCGGGCCAGGCCGATCAGGTGCCCGACCCCGGAGCCTCCGATGCGGTCGACGCCGCCCGAGCCCGCTCCCGACACCATTTGACGCTCGCCCGAGAGGGTGGCGTTGGCCACCGCCCATCCCGCTCCGACCTCGCCCACCCGGCAGTCGCCGGCGACCCGGGCCGCGTCGAGGAAGACCTCGTTGAAGTCGACCTCGCCGCCCATGTGCCGCAGCGGGCGCACTTCGACCCCGGGCTGGTGGAGGTCGAGGAGGAAGTAGGTGAGGCCCTTGCGCTTGGGAACGGTGACCTCGGTGCGCGCCAGCAGCACGGCCCAGTCGGACAGGTGCGCCCACGTGGTCCACACCTTCTGGCCCGTCACCACCCAGTCGTCGCCGTCGCGCTCGGCCCGCGTGGCCAACGACGCCAGGTCGGAACCGGCGCCCGGCTCGCTGAAGAGCTGGCACCAGACCTCCTCGTTGCGCACGATCGGCGGGAGAAAGCGCCGGCGCTGCTCCTCGCTCCCGTGCGCGAAGAGGGCGGGGGCGGCCAGGTTCAGCCCCAGGGGATTGAGCCGGCCCAGGTTGAACGGCCGCAGCTCCTCCTCGGCCCGCCGCGCCGCGGCCGGCGACAGCTCGAGACCGCCGTAGGCCCGCGGCCAGGTGGCCGCCACCAGTCCCGACCGCCCGAAGGCGGGGTACCAGTCCTCGTACTCGCCCCGGGTTCGCACCTCTCGCACCGCCGCCGGCCCACCCCGGCGGCCGGCCTCCACCCACGCCGCCGGTACGGCCGACGCGATCCAGCTCCGCACCGCCTCGACCACCTCCTCGACGCCGGCGTCGGGTGCCACGTCGAGGCGCCCGGTGACGTCGTCAGGGGCGTGCGCCGGAGGAGCCGTCCCGGTCACCGACGGGCCTCTCCGGGGGACGCGGCGGGGCATTCGGCCCAGGGAACGCTGTCTCGCATATGATATGTATATGGTATCCGCTGCAGGCAGCCCCAGGGGCAAGGCACCGGGCCAGTCGCCGGACGGTCGGGGCAGCAAGATCGTGCGCACCCCGAGCGGCGAGCATATCGCCACGCACATCCGGCGGTTGATCTTCGAGGGCGAGCTCCGCCCGGGCATGCGGGTGCCCCAGGACGCCATCGCCAACGACCTCGGGGTGAGCCGCATCCCGGTCCGGGAGGCGCTGATCGTCCTCGAGCGCGAGGGCTGGGTCACCAACGAGATGCACCGCGGCGCCTTCATCAACGCGCTGGACGAGCAGTCGGTCCACGACCACTACGAGCTGTTCGGCCTGATCTACGGCTTCGCCGCCAAGCGGGCGCTGGTGCGCGGGCCGGCCGATCTCGCGCTGCACCTGGCCGACATCCAGGCGAGGTTCGCCCGGACCACCTCCCCCGAGGAGATGTACGACCTCTCCATCGCCTTTCACGGCTCGATCGTCCGGGCCACCGCGTCACCCCGGATCACGGTGGCGCTCCGCGCGCTCTCCGCCCTCGTGCCGGGTAATTTCTTCGAGCTGGTGCCGGACGCCGTGGAGGTCGAGCGGCGCGGGCTGGCCGCCATCGTGCGGGCCATGCAGCAGAAGGACGGCGAGAAGGCCTCGGCCGAGTACATGAAGATGATGCGGCGCGTGGGCAACAAGGTGGCGCAGCTCTTCGACGAGCGCTCCCTCTTCGATTCGCCGGCCGCCACCGCCTGACACGCGCCGACCGCTCGCCGTGCCCCCTCATCCGTTTCGCGATGTCGCCATCGTCGGTGTGCACAACACGGTGCAGGCGCGGCACCTCCCCCAGCACGACTCGACCTCCATCGCGCTGCTCGGTGCGTTGGGCGCGCTGGCCGACGCCGGCCTCTCCCCCCACGACGTCGACGGCGTGGTCGGCCCGGCCTCGGCGGAGATCTGCCTCGAGCTCGGGCTCGGGCCGTGCACCCGCCGGCCGGGCCAACTCGGCATCCCCTCGTTCCTCGACGCGGCCGCCCTGATCACCACCGGCCAGTGCCAGGTGGTGCTGGTGGCGGCCGGCGGGGCGGGCATCCATGTCGACGCCGCCTCGACGGCGCCCTGGACGCGGCCGGCCAACGAGCTCGTGGTGGGCTACGGGCTGTTCACCGCGGCCGAATTCGCCCTCATGGCCCGGCGCCACATGCTCACCTACGGCACCACGCCCGAGCAGCTGGCGGCGGTGGCCGCCACCATCCGGACCAACGGCCACGAGCACCCCGAGGCGGTGTACCACGGCCGCGGGCCGTTCACCGTGGAGGACGTCCTGGCCTCGCGAATGATCGCCGATCCCTTCCACCTCCTCGACTGCGCCACCACGTCGGAGGGCGGGTGCGGCATCGTGCTGGTGGCGGCGGAGCGGGCGGGCGAGAGTGCGGCGCCCCTGTGGATCCTCGGCGGGGCCAGTGACGCCTACGGGCCGGCCTACGTGGTGGCGCCGGTGTGGGACTTCCAACCCCGACCCGAGGCCGAACCGGCCGGACGCGTCGGTGCCGGCGCGGCGCGGCGCGCCTTCGCCATGGCCGGGTTGACCCCGGCCGACGTCGACGTGGCCGAGCTCTACGACCCCTTCTCCTTCGAGATCATCCGGCAGCTCGAGGCGTTCGGCTTCTGCGACGAGGGGGAGGGCGGCCCCTTCGTGGCCGAGGGGAACATCGCACCCGGCGCCCGCCTGCCCGTCACCACCGACGGCGGGACCATGTCGTTCAGCCACCCGGGCATCAACGCCCAGCAGCTGCAGCGGGTCATCCGGGCCGTGCAGCAGTTGCGGGGGTCGTGCGTCACCAACCAGGTGCGCGGCGCCGAGGTCGCCCTGTGCTCCAACGGTGGGGCCGGGGCCCTGTTCTGCGACGTCCTCCTGCTGGGCCGGGAGCGCCCGTGAGCCCGCTGCAGCCGCAGCCCCCGGGCGTCGCCGTGCCCCGCCCGAGCCTCCACGCGCGGCCCTACTGGGAGGGATGCCGCCGGCACGAGCTGCTCTACCAGCGCTGCTCGGTGTGCGGCTACCGCGGGCTGCGCGCCTTCACCGTGTGCGCCTCGTGCTCGGCCACCTCCCCGGTGTGGGAGCGCAGCGCCGGGGTGGGCTCGCTCTACAGCTGGACGGTGGTCTGGCGCCCCCCCGAGCCGACGTTGACGGTGCCCTACGCGCCGGCCGTGGTCCACCTGGACGAGGGGGTGTGGATGATGAGCGCCGTCATCGGGTGTGAGATCGCCGACCTGCATGGCGGCCTGCGCCTGGCCGTCGTCTTCCATCCCGCGTCCGACGACGTCATCCTGCCCTACTTCGCTCCGGCCGCCGACGGGGCCGGGGCTCCCTCAGGGGGCGGGGCGTGACGACGCGTCGCCGGCGTACCCGCTGACCAGGTCGCGCCGCAGCACCTTGCCGACCTCGCTGCGGGGCAACGCGTCCACGTGCCGGAAGGCCACCGGCACCTTGTAGGCCACCAGGTGCTCCCGGCAGAGCCGCTCGAGCTCGTCGTCCGGAGCGTCGCCCACCACGAAGGCCACCGGCACCTCGCCCAGGCGCTCGTCGGGGACCCCGACCACGGCCACCTCGTGCACGTCGGGGGACAGGGACAGGACCTCCTCGACCTGCCCGGGGAACACCTTGTTGCCCCCGCGGTTGATGACGTCGCCCACCCGTCCCTCGATCCACACGAAGCCGTCGTCGTCGACCCGGGCGAAGTCCCCGGTGCGGACGTACCCCTGGGCGTCGAGCCGATCGTCGAGGCTGTTGCCGTCGGCATAGCCCGACGCCATGCGCGGCGGCCGGACCAGCAGCTCCCCCACCGCGCCGTCCGGCACGGCCGCACCGTCGGCGGCCACCACCTTGATCGCCACCCCCGGATGCGGCCGCCCGGCGGCACCGATCTTGTCCGGATGCTCCCGGGCGTCGGCGGCCGTCCAGCCGATGACCTCACCGACCTCGGCCTGCCCGTAGCCGTTGAGCACCGTGATCCCGAACTTGGCGGAGAACCGGCGCGCCGAGAGGGGGGACAGCGGTGCCGTGATGCTCCGCACGTAGCGCAGCGGGGCCAGGTCGCGCACCGCCGGGTCGTCGGCCAGCATCACCATGGCGGCGGGCGGCAGGACCGTGCTGCGGATGGCGAAGCGGCGGACCAGGTCGGCGAACTCACGGGTGGAGAAGCGGTCCATCAGCACCACCGCCGCCCCGGCGCGCAGCCCGAACAGCACGTTGTAGATGCCGGCATTGAGGGCCAGCGACACCGGCACCAGGTTGGGCGCGGGGGGCCGGGCCGGATCGGCCGGCCTCCCGCGCAGCGGGCCGAGCACACGGTCGAGCAGCTCGAGATAGCCGGCATGGGTCTGGAGAATGGGCTTCGGTCTCCCCGTCGTGCCCGACGTCCACGTGACGAAGGCGGTCTCGGGCCCGTAGCCAGCGGGCGCGGCCACACCGCTGGCGCGCACGCCGGCCGGGTCGACGACGGCGACCGGAGCCGTGGCCGCCATGACGTGCGCCAGCTCGGCCGGGGGCTGGCGGGGATTGGCCGGCACGAACACGGCGCCGGCCAGCCAGATGCCGAACATGGCCGTGACGAAGGCGGGTCCGTTGGGCAGCTGCACCACCACCGCCTGCCCGGGCCCGACCTCCAGCGCGCCCAGCTGCGCCGCCACGTCCGCCGCGCCCCGGCGGACCTCCCCGGCGGTGACGCGGCGGTCCGCCGTGCACACCAGGTCGGCGTCGTCATCGAAGGGATGGCCGGTCAGCAGCTCGGCCAGTCCTCCGGCGGCCGTCACGGGGCGGCCGCCCCGTTCGAGAGCCACGCCGGACGGAAGTACCCGCCGAAGCGCAGCTCCCCGTCGCGCAGTTCGCGGATGGTCAAGAAGTCGCCCTTGTACCCCTTGTGGTCCCCCGGGCCGAACTGCAGGTAGGTGGCGGGTCCGCCGTTGGTGGCCGGCATCCAGCGGATCCGTTCGATCCCGTCCCTGACCTGGCGGGGCGCCGGGATGGACGCGTTGGCGATGCCGTGGATGGCCACCCGGGCCGTGTCGTAGGCCAGGGCCACCACGACATTGCCGGTCGTCCGCCCGAAGCGCCGTTCGAAGCGCGCCCGCATGGCGTTGTAATTGGGGTTGGCCCCGTCCTGGCCCAGCTGGTCGATGCCGTGCCAGCCCTCGAGCCCGGCGCCCCAACGGTTCTTGTTCGAGTAGAACATGAACGCGGTGCCCATGATGCGCGGCGGGTCCCATCCGAGGGCCTGCAAGGCCGGGCCGAAGTGGAAGGCGGCGTACCCGTAGCCGCCGTAGTAGAGCCCCTCGGTCCCGGCCTCGCGCATGGCGGCCAGGTGGTCCCCCAGGCCCCGGGGATTGGGCTCGAGCATCACCTCGCGGGTCACCGTGAGCCCGAGCCGGATGGCCTCGTCCCGGAAGTAGTCGGCGTAGTCGCGACCCGACGATCCGGCCTCCCAGAACAGCCCCACCTTGCGGTGGCCCTGCTGGTGCAGCCAGTTGGCGCAGATGACCCCCTCGGTGGGGACGTCGCCGTTGGCCACGGTGAAGCAGTACTCCGAGGCGAAGCGGTGGGCCCCGGTCCACCCGATGCAGGACACGCCCAGTTCGTTGGCGGTGTCCTGGAGCACCAGCGAATTGTCCGAGATCATGGGGCCCAGCACCACCACGCAGCCCCGGTCCACCAGCCAGCGGTACCCGTCGATCACCTTCTTGTAGTTCTCCCTGGGCAGGCCCCGGGCGTCGGCGATGACCAGCTGCACCGGCGAGCGGGCCCAGACCCCCTCGTTGAGGGCGTCCTCGAGCGCCAGGATCGTCGGGTCGATCCAGTCGGCCAACAGCTGGTTGAGGTCCATGTCGATCAGGATCCCGATCTTCACCGGTTCGAAGGGGTCCCCCTGGGTCTCCACGCCCCGGGTGGGCGGGTACACGGTGATGCCCTGGACCGCCTGGTCGCTGGCGGAGCCGCCACCCTCGTACCAGGTGGTGCCCTCCCCTCCCGATCCCTCGAGGAACGAGCGCGTCCCGTGAGCAACGGACGACACGGCGCGGTCGGGCTGGGCGATGCCGAGATCCGCCGGCTCGGGGAACAGCCGGGCGGCGTAGTCGAACGACTCGGGCACGGGGCATCCTTTCCGACGGCGCAGCGCCGTCCCACCCGTCGGTCGCGACTGTACATTATATTTGTTTTGGGCATCCGCCCCGAGCCACGGGCCGGGCCCGGGTGGCGGAAGGGAGCGACCTGCGGTGGTGGACAGCGTCTGGACCAGTGGCACCCAGCACACCATCCTGTCGCTCTACGAGCGCCGCCTCTCCGACGACCCCGACGGTGAGTACCTCGATGTCTGTGGCACCAAGCTGACCGCGGCCCAGGTGGTGGGGGACGCCCGCCGGATCGCCACCGCGCTCGACGCCCTGGGGTCGCGCCCGCACGACCGCATCGCCACCATCCTCGAGAATTCGCCCGAGGCGGTGCTGGCGTGGGCCGGGATCGTCCTCGGCGGGCGCATCGCCGTGCCCGTGAACACGGCCTACAAGGGCTCGTACCTGCGGCACCAGTTGGCCGACTGCGGCGCCACGGTCGTGGTGGTGGCCCGCAGCCTGGCCCAGCGGCTGCTCGACGTGGCGCCCGACCTGCCCGACCTGCGGCACGTGGTCGTGCTCGACGACCGCGCCCGGCGGGACGGGGGCGACGACCCTGCCGCCGACGGGGCACTCCCCGCGCTGGGGCCGGTGGCCGTCCACCGCTGGCCCGACCTCCTCGAGGCCGACGCACGCGAGACCGCTGCGCTGATCCGGCCGTCGGACCTGGCCACCTTCATCTACACCGGCGGCACGACGGGGCCCTCGAAGGGGTGCATGCTCAGCCACAACTACCACGAGGCGCTGGCCCGCCAGGTGGGGATCTGCTGGCGGCGCAGCGCCGAGGACGTGGTGTGGACGCCCCTGCCGCTGTACCACTTCAACGCGCTGACCACCGTGGTGGTCGGCGCCCTCCTCTCCGGTGGGCGCGGGGCCATCTCCCAGAAGTTCTCCGTCTCGAACTTCTGGCTCGAGATGAACCGGGTGGGCGCCACCGTCACCTCCACGCTGGGGACGATGGCCTATCTCCTGGCCCACGACGTCGACCGGCCCGAAATGCCCCGTTCGGGTCGGCCCGAGGCCAATCGCAGCCTCCGCCTCCTCGGCGCGGCGCCGATGCCGGTCGAGGTGGACCAGGTGATCAAGCAACGCTTCGGCATCGACACGTTCAGCGGCGCCTACGGCGTGACCGAGGCCAGCCTGGTCTCGTGGCAGCCGCCGGGGACGTCCAACAAGCCCAACGCGGCGGGGGTGCCCAACAGCGAGTACTTCGACGTGCGCATCTTCGACGACGACGACACCGAGCTGCCCCGCGGCCGCGACGGGGAGATCGTGGTGCGCCCGAAGCGTCCGCACGTGATGTTCGAGGGCTACTGGGGGAGGCCCGACGTCACCGTCGAGACCAGCCGCAACTGGTGGTACCACACCGGCGACATCGGCCGGATCGACGACGAGGACTACCTCTACTTCGTGGACCGCAAGGCCGACTACCTCCGGCGCCGGGGTGAGAACATCTCGAGCTTCGAGGTGGAGAGCGTGCTCATGAGCCACGGTGCGCTGGCCGACGTGGCCG
The DNA here is from genome assembly GCA_052148295.1 of Acidimicrobiales bacterium. Classification (GTDB taxonomy): domain Bacteria; phylum Actinomycetota; class Acidimicrobiia; order Acidimicrobiales; family RAAP-2; genus Bog-473. Next base: position 18,576 of record JBKQIP010000083.1, on the reverse strand, counting down.
TCCACGCCGTGCCCAGCGAGCTGACCGAGGACGACCTCAAGGTGACGGCCACGCTCACCGAGGGAGCGGCCTTGGCGCCCCAGGAGCTGTTCGCCTGGTGCGTCGACCGCCTGCCCTACTTCGCCCTGCCCCGCTACATCGAATTCCGCGACGAGCTCCCGCGCAGTCCCGTCGGGCGCGTGCTCAAGCGCGACCTGCGCCAGGAGGGGGTCACCCCCACCACCTGGGACGCCGAGGCCGCCGGCATCACCTACGAGAAGCGCTGACCCCGGGTCGGGTTCCCCCGCCGGGGTGCGTCAATGCAGGCTGTCGATGACCTCGGCGCCGAAGGCGTGCAGGGTCTCGGGCGGGGCGAAGTCGGTGAACCAGACGTAGAAACGCTCGATCCCGCGCCGGCGCTGTGCCGCGAAGTGCTCGGCCAGCTGCGCCCCGGACCCGACGGCCCGGGCGTCGCCACCCATCCGGCCGAAGCGGCGGTCGGCCAGCTCGACGATGGCGTCACGCGGCCCGCCGGCCGGCACGAAGGTCACCATCTGCTGCGTCGAGACCCGGGCGGTGCCGGCCCTGCTGCGGAGCTCGTCGAGGCGTCCCGCCTGGTGCACCGGCACGTTCCACCAGTCGGCGAACTCGGCGACCAGCTTCATGGTCTTCGGCCCGGTCCCGCCGATCACCACGGGTATCTTGCGGGAGGGGACGGGCAGCTGGCGGGCCCCCTGGAGACGGAAGAACCGCCCCTCGTGGGTGACGGGCTCGCCGCTCCACAGCCCGGTCACCACCTCGAGGGTCTCGCGGAGCCGGGCGGTGCGTTCCGCCGCGTCGGGCGCGTCGAAGCCGAACACGGCCAGCTCGGCCGGCACCGAGCCCGAGCCGAGGGCGAGCTCGAAGCGTCCATCCGAGGCGTGGTCGAGGGTCACCGCCTGCCGGGCCAGGACGGCCGGGTGGCGGAACGAATCGCACAGCACCAGATGCCCGACGGTGAGCCGCTCGGTGCGGGCCGCCAGCCAGCCGGCGGTGAGGATGGCTTCGTACATCGGCTGGTCCTCGGCCTGGGGCGGCGCCAGGTGGTCCATGAGGGCGATCCCGGCGAAGCCGGCCGACTCCGCGGCCCGCGCCCGATCGACCAGTGCCTCCACCGAGAGGCGCATCTGCGGCAGGAAGAGGTGGAACTCGGCTGGGGCCACGGGCTCAGCCACCCCGACCCCCCCTCCCGGCCATCTCCCGCGGGCGGGTCCCGGCGCCCGGTCCCGGCGGCTCCTCACCGAAGATGAGGGCGACGCTGTCGCTCAGCCGGTCGTAGAGATCGGTGATGGGGAGCCGACCGGCCGACCACGAGCGCAACTCGCTGTCGAGCACCGCTTCCGCCGTGCGGACGATGTTGCGGGCGCGCTCGGCCTCCACGCCGGGCAGGAGCTCGAGGTACACGCTGGTCGTCGTCTGTTCCAGCCGCTCGAGGATCTCGGTGGCGAACGGGTCCGCCGAGAGTTGGAGCGACGCGATGAGGCGCGCCAGCTGGGGCTGATGCTGGAACGCCCGGACCGAGCGGTGCAGGGCCTCGGCCAGCTTCTGCCGCGGCGTCTCGCCCACGGGGGGATGACGGGTGAGGCTGGTGCGGAGCGTGGCCGCCCACTTGACCACCACCTCGGCGAACAGGTGCTCCTTCGAGGAGAAGTAGTGATAGAGGGTGCCGAGGGCGACCCCGGCCTCCTCGGCGACGTCCTTCACCTGGATGTGCTCGTAGTCGCGCCGCTCCAGCAACGCCAGCCCGGCATCGATCACCCGCTGGCGTCGTGCCAGTTGGTTCCTCGTCAAGACCGTCGGCGAAACTGGCTCGGGCATCTCAACTCCGGTGGGTGGCCACAGCCGTGCCGACCGGCGTCGGCACCGTGGCCCGTTCTGGGCCGGTCCTACTAGAAGCGGACTCTAGCGCACCGCCGGCAACAGCTACGCTGGATGGGACCAAGAGATCGAAACCACATTCTAGTGAGCAGCGCGTGGTGACGCCGGTCCGGGCGGTTCCCCACGAGCCAGCCGGGAGGACCCATGGGCGACGGATCGGTGACCGAGGGCGGGGCGAGCCCGAAGCGGGTGGTGGGCCAACCCGACGACCTGCACTGGGACCCCTTCGACGAATCCCTCAAGGCCGACCCCCACGCGGTGTGGCGGCGCCTGCGCGACGAGGCGCCCGTCTACTACGACGAGCGCTACGACTTCTGGGCCCTCAGCCGCTTCGAGGACGTCGAGCGGGCCCACCGGGAGCCCAAGCTCTACAGCTCGGCGCACACCACCGTGCTCGAGAGCATGACCGAGGTGGCGCACCTCCGCGATGTGCCGATGATCTTCCTCGACCCACCCGAGCACACCGCCCTGCGCCGGCTGGTGTCCAAGGCCTTCACGCCGCGACGCGTGGCCGAGCTGGAGGCGGAGATCCGTGCCATCTGCGCCGGCCTCCTCGACGCGCAGCGGGGCCGGGAGCGCTTCGACTACGTGCAGGACTTCGGGGCCCGGCTGCCGGCCACGGTCATCGCCGCCCTCCTCGGCGTACCGCCGGCCGATCGCGAGGAGGTGCGCCATCACATCGACCGGATGTTCCACCTCGAACCCGGCGTCGGCATGGACAACGCGGTGGCCCACCAGGCCGGGGGCTGGCTCTACACCTACATCGCCGAGCAGGTGGCCGACCGCCGGCTCCATCCCCGCGACGACCTGTTCACCGACCTGGTGCAGGCGGAGTTGACCGACACCGCCGGGGTGACGCGACGGCTCACCCCCCAGGAGAGCACCGATTTCGGCATCTTGATCGTCGCCGCCGGCACCGAGACGGTGGCCCGCCTGGTGGGCTGGGCCGGGGTCGTGCTGGCCGAGCACCCCGACCAGCGAGCCGAGCTGGCCCGGGATCCTTCGTTGATCCCCAATGCGGTGGAGGAGCTGCTTCGCTTCGAATCGCCGTCACCGGTCCAGGGCCGCTGGCTCACCGAGGCGGTCGAGCTCCACGACCGGGCGATCCCGGCCGACTCCAAGGTGCTGCTGCTGACCGGTTCGGCCGGTCGCGACGAGCGGGTCTACCCCGACGCCGACCGCTTCGACATCCGGCGCACCTTGCGTCTGCACGTGGCCTTCGGGTACGGCGTGCACTTCTGCCTCGGCGCCGCGCTGGCCCGGATGGAGGGCAAGATCGCGCTCGAGGAGACCCTGGCGCGCCACCCGACCTGGGAGGTGGACCACGAGCACGCCGTCCTGCTCCACACCAGCACCGTCCGGGGCTACCAGCAGCTCCCCATTCACGTGGCGCGCTGATCCGCCGGCCCCGTCACGGCCACGGCCCGGGTCGCTGCGCCGTCAGGCCTCCCCGCCGCGCGCGGCCTGGTGCGCGGCGGCGCGAAACGGCACGTCCTTGTCGGCACGAGCCTCGCGCGGCAGGCCGAGCACGCGCTCGCCGATGATGTTGCGCTGGATCTGATCGGTCCCGCCCCCGATCCGGATCGACCACTGGCCCAGGAAGTACTGCTGCCAGAACCCGTCATCGGGCGCCGCCGCACCCATGAGCATGGCGCGGGGCCCCTCGAGGGACAGCACCAGGGCACCCGTCGCCGCGGTGTGCAACGACGTGGCGAGCTTCAGCACCGAGCTCTCCGGTCCGGGCTGACGGTCCTGGCTGATGGCGGTCTGCACCCGCAGGCCGAGGTACCGCAGGATCTGGAACCGCGTGTAGGCCTCGGCCACCCGCTGGCGCAGGCGGGCATCGGCCCCGGCACCGGTGGCGGAGACCAGGTGGTGGAGGTCGGCGAACGTCACGCCGCTCCCGCTGCCGATGAGCGTCCGCTCGCTGAGCAGCGTGCTCTGCGCCACCCGCCACCCGCCTCCGACCGGGCCCACCACGTTGGCGGCGGGGATGCGGACGTCGGTCAGGAACACCTCGTTGAAGTGGGCCACGCCGTTGATCTGGCGGAGCGGGCGGACGTCGATGCCCGGGGTCGACATGTCGACGATGAAGTAGGTGATGCCCTGGTGCTTCGGCTGTTCGGGATCGGTGCGGGCCAACAGAATGGCGTGGTCGCTGTGGTGGGCGCCCGTGGTCCAGACCTTCTGCCCGTTCACCACCCATTCGTCGCCGTCACGCACGGCCCGGGTGGCCAATGCGGCCAGGTCGGATCCCGCTCCCGGTTCGCTGAAGAGCTGGCACCAGATGGCGTCGCCCCGGAGCATGGGATCGAGGTGGTCACGTTTCTGGGCGTCGGTCCCCCAGGCCATGAGGGTCGGCCCCACCATGCCGATCCCGACGGCGAAGACCCCGACCGCGACGTCGCACCGGGCCTGCTCCTGATTGAAGATGGTCTGCTGCATGGGCGTGCCGCCCCGACCGCCGTACTCCTTGGGCCACGTGATGCCGGCCCAGCCACCCTGGTAGAGGGCGAGCTGCCACTGCTTGCAGGCCGCCACGTGGCGCGCGTCCGCCGCGGGGTCCGGGTCGTGGTGGGCCCGCTGCACCGCCGCCGCGTCCCCCCGGGGGCGGGCGTGCGCGCTCAGCCAGGCCCGGGCCTCGGCCCGGAAGGCCGCTTCCTCTGGAGTGTCGTCGAAGTCCACGGCGACAACCTAGGTGGCGGATCCCGGCCGACGCCCATCGCGTGCCATCGGAGCAGCCGCTACGCCGTGGCCTGGCCGGCCAGGACCCCCAGGTCCACACCCTTGCCGGTCCGCTGGATCCGGCCGGTGTCGTAGGAACGGATTGACACGTCGTGGCCGGCGGCCTCGGCCCGCAGCGCGGCGACGGTGCAGCGCTCCCGCGGCCGATGGGCCAGCGGGTCGAACGAGTACCAGCGGCAGGCGTTGGTCCAGCTGATCTTCTCGAGCTCCTCGTCGGGAACCTCGGCGGCCACCTGGGCCAGCTCCTCGGGTGCGTGGGGCCAGGACGAGTCCGAGTGGGGGTAGTCGCACTCCCAGGCGATGTTGTCGATGCCGATCTCGTGACGGAGCTTGACGCCGATGGGGTCGGAGATGAAGCAGGTCAAGAAGTGCTGGCGGAACACCTCGCTGGGCCGCCTGCCGCCGAAGTCCTGACCGGTCCACGCGTGATGCATCTCGTAGGTGCGGTCGACGCGGTCGAGGAAATAGGGGATCCACCCCGTCCCGCCTTCCGAGAGCGCGATGCGCATGGCAGGGAACTCCTTGAGCACACGCGACCAGAGGAGATCCGAGGCGGCGCTGCAGATGTTCATGGGCTGCAGGGTGATCATGACGTCGACCGGCGCGTCCGGGGCGGTCACCGCCAGTTGGCCCGACGAGCCCAGGTGGATGGACAGCACGACCTGCTCGTCGCAGAGGGACCGCCACAGGGGGTCCCACCACGCATCGTGGAAGCTCGGGTAGCCGAGGGCGGTCGGGTTCTCGGTGAAGGTGAGGGAATGGCACCCCTGGGCGGCCACCCGGCGCACCTCGTCGGCGCAGAGCTCGGGATCCCACAGGACCGGCAGGGCCATGGGGATGAAGCGCCCCGGGTAGGCGCCGCACCACTCCTCGATGTGCCAGTCGTTGTAGGCGCGCAGGACCGACAGCGCCAGCTCCTTGTCGTCGCAGGCGGCGAACAGGCGGGCGCTGAACCCGGGAAACGACGGGAAGTTCATGGAGCCGAGCACGCCGCCGGCGTTCATGTCCTTGATGCGCTCGTGGACGTCGTAACACCCGGGCCGCATCTCCTCGAAGGCCGTGGGCTCGACGCCGTACTCCTCCTTGGGCCGGCCGGCCACGGCGTTCAGGCCGATGTTGGGGATGGTGGTCCCGTTGAACCGCCAGACGTCACTGCCGTCGGCCCGCCGCTCGACGTGCGGTGCCTGGTCCCGCCACCGGGCCGGCAAACGGCCGGCGAAGAGATCCGGTGGCTCGACCAGGTGGTCGTCCACACTGACCATGATCATGTCCTCGGCGTGCATGGCGCCCCTTTCTCCCGGTGCGGGACGACCCGGTGTGCTGCTCGGGCCCGATTAAATACTAGTTCAAAAGCTTGAACGAAGGATCTCCCCGAGGGCGCCTGGCGTCACAGCCGCCCCTCGGGGCGCACCTCCTCGGGGATCCACGCCGGGGCCCGCCGTTCCTTGAAGGCGACCCAGCCCTCGACGCATTCGGGCCCGGCCAGGCTCTCCTCCATCGACATGCGGTCGGGGTGGCCGTAGGCCTCGTTGATCACCCGCTTGACGGCCAGCCGGGCCTGCGGCGCACTCCAGCAACAGGCCACCAGGGCCTGCCGGGCCTCCTCGAGCAGGTCGGCGCGGGGGACCACTCGGGAGACGAGGCCCCACGCGCACGCTTCCTCGGCGCTGACGGTGCGGCCGGTGAAGAGCATGTCGCGGGCCCGGGCGGGGCCGATCTGGGCCGGCAGGTAGGTGGCGTAGCCGGTGTCGGCGATGCCCCGGAACAACTCGGGGCACCGGAAGGTGGCGTTCTCGGCCGCCACGGCCACGTCGGACAGCATCGCCATGAGGAGGCCGCCGCCCTGGCAGATGCCGTTCACCGCGCTGACCACCGGTTTGCGCGCGTTGCGGATGGTCTCAAAGGGGGTGGAGTCCATGCCGAGCAGCCCGATGAGCCCACCCCACGCGTCGCCGTCGGCGCCGCTGAGGTCGCCGCCGGGGATGAACACGTCGCCCGTTCCGGTGAGCAGCATCCCGGCCAGCCCGGGGTCTCGGGTGACCACGTCGACGGCGTAACGGACGGCAAAGTACATCGAGGCGGTCAACGCGTTGCGGGCCTCGGGACGGTCCACCACGCAATGGGCCAGCGGTCCGTGGCGTTCCAGGCGCACGTAGGGCGTGCCCAGCCAATCGCCCTCGGGTGGACCGGGGGGGTGTTCGCTCATGGTGCGGTTCCTTTCTCGGTTCGGCTACGACGGGGGGTCTGCACGGTCCGACGGGAGGTAGCGGGCCGTGAGCTCTGCCTTGTTCACCTTGCCGGCGACGGTGCGCGGCAGCGAGCGGAGGACCTCCACCCGCTCGGGCCAGGCCTGCGGCCGCAGGCCCTGGGCGCGCAGGTGCGCGGCGAGGGTCGCCACGTCGGGCGCCTCCTCCCCCGGCCGCAACTCCAGCACGGCACAGACGCGCTCGCCCGTCTTCGGGTCGGGGAGGCCGATCACCACCGCGTCGGCCACGCCGGGGTGCACGCGCAGGAGCTCCTCGACCTCGGCGGCCGCGATGTTCTCCCCGTTGCGGATCACCACGTCCTTGAGCCGCCCGGTCACCGTGACGAACCCCGCGGCGTCCACCGTGCCCAGGTCGCCCGAGCGGAGGAAGCCCCTCTCGTCGAAGGCGTCCGCGTCCAGCGACGGATCGACATAGCCCACCATGACCTGCGGGGCGCGCACCCGCAGCTCTCCCACCTGGCCCGGTACGGCATCGGTGCCGTCGGCCGACACCACCCGCAGCTCGACCCCGGGCAGGGGCGGTCCCTCGGTGGTCGCCAAGGTGTCGTCCGGGTCGCTCGGGCGGGCCATGGTCAGCACCGGTGCCTCGGTGAGACCCCAGCCCGAGAGGATGCCCACCCCGCCCAGCTCCCGCTTGACATCGGCGTGGAGCCCCGGGGGCTTGGGGGCCCCGCCCCCCGGGCAGCAGCGCAGCCGCGGGAACACCGGCTGGCCGGGTTGGCGCCGCTGCACCTCGAGGTAGCCCAAATGGAAGGCCGTGCCCGAACCGGCCATGGTGACCCCTTCGCGCCGTAGCACCTCCACCGACCGGGTCGGTTCGAAGATCTCGATGAGGATGTAGGCCGCCCCCGAGTGGAGGGCGGCGAGCAGGTTGATCGGTCCGCCGATGTGGGCCGCCGGGAAGGCGAGGCCGCTGCGGTCGGACGGCACCATGGCCAGATGGTCGGCCATGCCCCGGGCCACCGCGGCCAGCCCGGCGTCGGTGTGGCGGGCCCCCTTGGGGCGTCCGGTCGACCCCGAGGTGTAGAAGAGCCACCGGACCGGAGCCGCCCCGTCGGGGCGGAGCGGGGCCGGCGGCGGCGGGAGCCCGGACGGATCGCCCTCGGGCAGCGGGCCGTCGAGCACCAGCACCTCGGGACGGCCGTCGCGCCCGGCGGCGATGGAACGGGCCAGGCCGGCATAGTCGACCCCGCGCCACCGGGGCGTGACCAGCAGCACGTCGACCCCGGCCTCGTCGACGATGTGGCCGATCTCACGCTCGCGGTAGATCGGCACGATCGGGTTCTGGACGACGGAGAGCCTCGACAGGGCGGCCATCACCACGAAGGTGTCGATGGTGGTCGGCAGTATCCACGACATCACCGTGCCGGCTCCGATGCCGAGCCCGGCGAGGCCGGCCGCCGTGCGCGCCGCGGCGTCCCGGTAGTGGGCGAAGGTCATGCGGTGGCCCGCTTCGTCCACGAAGAGCAGGGCGTCGGGGGTCAGGGCCACCCGGGCCTCGAGCAGCCCCCACAGGGTGACGTCGTCCGTCACGGCCGGGCCCGTCGGGTCGGAGGAGCGGCGAAGGCGCGCGCGATGAGTCGATGAAAGTCGGACAGCGGGAGCACGTCGCCCGCGGGCTCGTCGGAGACGACGGCCGGGTCGAGTGCCTGGTAGGAGGCCACCAGACCGCTGAACAGGTGGGCCAGGACGAGCGGGTCACCGGCACAGAATTCGCCGGTGTCCTGCCCGCCGGCGAACAGCTCGGCCTGGAGCCGCATCGATTCGGCGTAGTTGGAGGCCACCACGCTGTGGAGGTCCCCCGGCTCGGACACCAGCGCGACATTGGCGTAGCGCAGGAAGAGCCGCCCGAACCGAGGGCGCTCCCGGAAGAAGGCGATCTGGAAGTCGATCAGGCGGTGCAGCCGGTCGGTGGGGGAGCCCCGCCCGTCCAGGGCGGCGCGCATGCCGGCCATGAACTCCTCACCCCGCCGGACGTAGATCTGCCGGAAGAGATCCTCCTTGCTCTCGAAGAAGGAGTACACCGAGCCCACCGAGTACTCGGCCAGCTCGGCCACCTCCTTCAGCGTGGCGTCGTGGAAGCCCTTGTCCCCGAACACCTCCTCGGCGGCATCGAGCAGCTGGGCTCGGCTCAGGTCCTGGTGACGCGCCCGCCGCTGGGCGCGCCGACCGGCGTCGGTGTCCCCGGCCGGCGCGATCTTCCCTGTCGAATCCATGGCGCTCCCCGGCGGTGGTCCGGACGGCACGCGTCCGAAGCCTCCTTTGAGTGGCTGTTCAGATTACTTTAGCCACGTTTGGAGGGCGCCCGGATGGGCAGTTGCGGCCCGGCGACCGCCGATGCCACACTCACCCGTGCCCCGACCGACCGATGCTCCGGACCGCTGAGCGATGTCCACCGCCAACGTCGATCCCGAACTGCAACCAACGCTGGCGGCGTTTACCAGCGGGCCCCTCGACTTCAGCGCGGACGGCCTGCGGCTGATGCGCGAAGGGATGGCCGGCCTGCTGGGCGCCGATCCGGCGGCGCGGCCCGCGTCGGTGACGGTCCAAGACGTGACGGTGCCCGGGCCCGCGGGCGATCCCGACGTCGTCCTTCGGCTCTACCGCCCGGCGGCGGCACCGGCCCCCGTTCCCGTCCTGTACTGGATGCACGGGGGCGGCATGGTGATCGGCTCCTACGACATGGACGACCACCTCCTGGCCGACGCCGTGGACCGCCTGGGGCTGGCGGCCGTCTCGGTCGAGTACCGCCTGGCCCCCGAGCACCCGGACCCGGCCCCGGTGGAGGACTGCTACGCCGGTCTGGCCTGGACGGCGGGCCATGCCGCCGACTTCGGGTTCGACCCCGGTCGCATCGCCGTGGGCGGGGTCAGCGCCGGCGGCGGCCTGGCCGCGGGCACCGCACTGCTGGCCCGCGACCGCGGCGGGCCGTCCCTGCGGTATCAGCTCCTCCTCGAGCCCATGCTCGACGACCGCGCCATCACCGGTTCGTCGACGGCCTACCGGGGATCGGTGGTCTGGGACCGCAACGACAACCGGTTCGGGTGGACGGCGCTCCTCGGCGCCCGGGTCGGCGGCGAGGACGTGTCGCCCTATGCCGCACCGGCCCGGGCCACGGACCTGGCGGGCCTGCCCCCGGCCTGGGTCGACGTGGGCGAGGTGGAGACGTTCCGCGACGAGGTCATCAACTACGCCCAGGCCCTCCTCGCCGCCGGCGTGTCCACCGAGCTCCACGTGTACCCGGGGGCCTTCCACGGCTTCGACCTGATGGCCCCGGACTCGACCGTGGCCCGGCGGGCCTGGGGGCTGCGTTGGGGCGCCGTGTGCCGCGCCCTGGGGCTGCCGGCGCCGGCGCCCGTCTCCGCGTAAGCGTCCCGTCCGCCCGTCGCGGCGCCGCCCGTCGCGGCGCCACCCGGGAGCGATTGGTCGCGGGCCACGCTTGAATATAATATGCGCGGCCGTTACGTCGGTCGGCGCCGCAGGCATCGTTCTCGTCGCGTGGCATCGATCACCCATGATTGCGAGGCGGGAGGACCATGAGCCCCATGTTGGAAGGGAAGGTCGCCGTCGTCACCGGCGCCGGCCACGGCATCGGTCGCGGCCATGCCCTCGAGCTGGCGCGTCACGGTGCGCGCGTCGTCGTCAACGATCTGGGCAGCTCGGTCACCGGCGAGGGTTCGAGCCGGGACGCCGATCTCACGGTCCACCTCATCGCCGACCGCGGCGGCGTGGCGGTGGCCGATTACGGAGACGTGGCCGACGAGGCCGACGCCGAGGCGATGATCGAACGGGCCCTGGGCGAATGGGGACGCTTCGACATCCTCGTCAACAATGCCGGCATCGTGCGCGACGCGGTCATCTGGAACCTCAGCGCCGACGCGTGGGACGCCGTGATGCGCGTGCACGTGCGGGGACCCTGGCTGACCAGCCGGGTGGCGGCGCGCCACTGGCGATCGCTGGACAAGGCCGGCGAGGACAGCCGGGGGCGGATCATCAACACGACCTCGGGGGCGGGTCTCGTCGGTAATTTCGGCCAGACCAACTATGCGACCGCCAAGGCCGCGGTGGTCGGGCTCTCGCAGACTCTGGCCCTCGAGCTGCACCGCTTCGGGGTGACGGTGAACGTCATCGGGCCCGCCGGAGCGACGCGGATCACCGGCACCATGCCCAATGCCCCGACGGTGGTCGAGCCGGACGAGATACCCGAGGACACCTTCCACCCCTTGGATCCGGCCGGGAGCTCCCCGGTGGTCGCCTGGTTGGCCTCGGACCAGGCCCAGTACGTCACCGGGCAGGTCATCCGGGTCATCGGCGACAAGATCCACCTCATGGGCGGATGGCACGAAGCCGCCACGGCGTCGAACGACGGCACGCGCTGGGACGCCACCAAGGTGGGGGACGTCTTCGCCACCCGCATCTTCCGGACGCAGGGCCGCGGGTTGCAGTCGTGGGCGACGTAGGAGGCTCGCCGGCGATGCTGGTCCGCGCCCGCCCCCACCACGGGGCGATCCGCCACCGGTCGGGTCCCCACCACCCCGTCGTCACCGTCGCCCGACGGGGCGAGGCGGGCCCATGACCACGCCTGAGGGCGGTGCCGACCCGAGTACGATCTCGTCCGTGCGCGGAATCGTCAGTGCGGCCGGCTACGTGCCCTTCCGGCGTCTGGACCGGTCCGAGATCAGCGCGCTCTTCGGCGGTGGCGGGGGCAAGGGCACGCGCGCGGTGGCCGCCCACGACGAGGACACGTCGACCCTGGGCGTCGAGGCGGCGCGTCTCGCCCTGCGCTCGCGCCCGGGTCTCGAGCCCGGCGCCCTGTGGTTCGCCACCGCCACGCCCGCCTATCTCGACAAGACGAATGCCACGGTGCTCCATGCCGCCCTGCGCCTGCCCGGCGAGGTGCCGGCCTTCGACTTCGGCGGCGCGCTGCGATCGGCGGCGGGCGCGCTGCAGACGGCGCTGACCGGCAGCGGCACCGTCATGGTGGTCTCCGCCGACACGCGCGACGGGCTGGCCACCAGTGCGGACGAGTCCGGGGGAGGCGATGCCGGAGCGGCCATCGTCGTCGGCGACGACGGACCGGGGGCGAGCGTCATCGCCGCGTGGCTCGGCACCGGTTCGGCCACCGACGAGTTCCTCGATCGATGGCGGGTACCGGGCGACCGCCGTTCGAGGACCTGGGAGGAGCGTTTCGGTGAGACCCGCTACCTGGCGCTCGGCGGCGAGGCCTGGGACCGGGCCCTCAAGAGCGCGGGACTGAGCAGTGACGAGGTTGACCGGGTCATCATCACCGGCATGCATGCCCGGGCCACCAAGGCCCTGGCGCGCCGGCTCCACACCCGCGACGGAACGGTGGGCGACGACCTGGCGGGCACCGTGGGACAGGCGGGGGCGGCGCATCCGGCACTGGTGCTGGCCTCCGTCCTCGAAGAGGAGTCCCGCGACCAGGGTGACCTCGGGTCGGGGCGGGTCGTCGCGCTGGTGCACCTGGCCGATGGGGCCGACGTGTTCCTGTTCCGCACGACCGACGCCCTGGGCGCCTTCCGACCCGCCCGCCCGGTGCGCCGCCAGATCGACCACGGGTCTGCGGTCGGCTACGGGAAGTTCCTGAGCTGGCGCGAAATGGTGCAGCTGGAGCCGCCCCGGCGACCCGAGCCCCAGCGCGTCTCCTCCAGCGCGGCCTGGCGGAGCGAGGAGTGGAAGTTCGGGTTCGTCGGCTCCAAGGACCGTGGGTCGGGTGCGGTGCACCTGCCGCCGGCCCGGATCTCCATGAAGGGAGGGGCCCTCGACGACATGGAGCCGATGCCCATGGCCGAGGTCCAGGGGACCGTCGTGACGTTCACCATCGACCGCATGGCCTATTCCCCCAGCCCGCCGACCGTCTTCGCCGTCGTCGACTTCGACGGTGGTGGCCGCTTCCCGGTCGAGCTGACCGACGTGGACGCCACGAACCTGGCCATCGGGGACCGCGTCGAGATGACTTTTCGGCGGCTGTTCACCGCGGACGGCATCCACGACTATTTCTGGAAGGCCAGGCCGGTACCCAAGGACCTCGGAGAAGGGAGTGACCAGTGAGCTCACACGGCATTCGTGATCGGGTCGCCATCGTCGGGATGGGGTGCACCGAGTTCGGCGAGCACTGGGACAAGGGACTGGACGATCTGATCGTCGATGCCGCCACGGAGACCTTCACCTCGGCGGGGATCACCAAGGACGACGTCGACGCCTACTGGTTGGGGACGGCACAGAGCGGGATGAGCGGCATCACCTTGGCCCGCCCGCTGCAGCTGGTGAACAAGCCGGTGTCGCGGGTCGAGAACTACTGCGCCACGGGCGCCGAGGCTCTCCGGGCCGCGGCCTACGCCGTGGCCTCGGGTGCCTACGACGTGGCCATGGCCCTGGGGGCCGAGAAGGTCAAGGACAGCGGCTACCAGGGGCTCAACGCCAACAATCCCCCCAATGACGGGACGGCGCGGACGCTCACCGCCGCGGCCATGTTCTCCATGGTCGCTCCGGCCTACGGGGCGAAGTACGGGCTCGACGAGGACCAGATGACCGACGTGCTGGCCACCATCTCGGCCAAGAACCACTACAACGGCGCTCGCAATCCCCGGGCGCAATTCCGCAAGGAGGTGTCGAAGGAGACCATCTGCGCCTCGCCACGGGTGGCCGGAGGATTGGGCGTCTTCGACTGCGCCGGGGTGGCCGACGGGGCGGCGGCGGCCATCGTGGTCCGCGCCGAGGACGCCTACCGCTACACCGACAAGCCGATCTACGTGAAGGGGCTCTCGTTCGCGGCGGGCAGCGGATCAGGCTTGATCGACCCCGACTACGACTACACGCATTTTCCAGAGTGCGAGGCGGCCGCCGCCGATGCGTACCGCCAGGCCGGGGTCACCGACCCCCGCCAGCAACTGGCCCTGGCCGAGGTGCACGACTGCTTCACCCCGACCGAGCTGGTGCTCATGGAGGACCTGGGCTTTGCCGCCCGCGGCACGGCCTGGAAGGAGGTCCTGGCCGGGACCTTCGCTCTGCATGGCGACCTGCCCGTCAACCCCGACGGCGGGCTCAAGAGCTTCGGGCACCCCGTGGGCGCCTCGGGCCTGCGCATGTTCTTCGAGTGCTGGCTGCAGCTGCGCGGCGAGGCGCCGCCCGAGCGCCAGATCAGCCGCGACCGGCACCTGGCGCTGACCCACAACCTGGGCGGCTATCCCGGCGAGATGGTGTCGTTCGTCTCGGTGGTGGGATCCGAGCTCGGCTGACCCGCCGCACGGCGCCCGGGCGCCGGCGGGGACGTCCCCACGGGTGGTGGACCTCCCCGCCGGGGGCACGGCCGCTCAGACGTCAGGTGAAGTCGGATCCACCGTCCACGTTGACATCGGCACCGGTCATATAGGTGTTGGCCTGCGAGCAGAGAAAGGCGATCAGCGGCCCGATCTCGCCGGGGTCGCCGGCGCGGCCCAGCTGGGCCGGGTGGCCGAAGTCCTCGCTGATAACCCGCATGGCGTCCACCAGGCTGTCGGGGTCCACCCCGCGCTCGGGCGGAAGGGCCCGCAGGTAGGCCTTCAAGCCCTCGGACAGGAAGGAACCCGGAGAGACGGTGTTGACCAGGATCCCGTCGGGAGCGAGGAGGGCCGAGAGGTTCTTGCTGAGGCTGGTCATGGCGGCCTTGGCCGCCGTGTAGGCCACCAGGCCGGGTGATTGGCGCTTGGTCGAGTGCGCCGAGATGTTGACGATGCGGGCCCACGGGGCGGCGCGCAGCAGGGGCAGCGCGGCCCGCACGCAGCGGGCGGCGCTCACCGTACCGATGTCGAAGGTGGCGAGCCACTCCTTGTCGTCGATCTGTTCGATGGTGCCGATGCCGACGTCGACCGGCCCGGCCGCGTTGACCAGCACGTTGAGCGAACCCCACCGCTCACCCACGACCGCCAGGGCGCGGTCCACCGCCGGGCGCGAGGTGAGCTCGGTGGAAAGGCCCACGGCATCGGGGGACCCGAGCCTCTGCAGCGACGCGACCGTGTCGTCCAGCACCGACTGGGTCCGCGCCAGCACCGCCACCCGGGCCCCTTCCCTGGCCAGGCTCTCGGCGGCGGCCCGCCCCATGCCCTTGGAGCCCCCGTTGACCACCGCCGTCGCCCCGGCCAGTCCGAGATCCATCGCGCTCCTCCCCTTCTCCCTCGCTCGGCCCGGCCTACTCCCAGGGCTCGAAGAGCCCTTCGAATTCCAGCTTGGCGTCGCGGACGCGCCCGTAGAGGAGCCAGTCCCCCCGGAACATCCCGTGCTCGTACGGCGCGGCCGCGATGTGCGTGCGGGACCCCCCCGTCGCACTGGGGAGGAAGCGGATCCTCTCCAGCCCATCCTTCAGGCCCGGACCCGAGAGCGTCGGCGCCCGGAAGAGGCCTTCGGCCAACACCCGGGCCGTGTCGTAGGCCAAGACCGGGATCGCATTGGGCCACAGGGGCGGGCTCGCCCCGTGGCGGGCCACGAAGCGGTCGTGGAATCGCTGGGCCAGCCGGTTGCCCGGATCGAATTGGTCGATGCCGACCCAGCCCTCGAACTTCTCGAATCCCATCAGGTAGAACATGAAGGCCGTGCCCATGATGCGGGGCGGGTCCCAGGCCAGTTTGTCCAGCGCCTCCCGCAGGAGGCCTTGCAGCGCCAGCATGCCGTATCCCATGTAGCAGAGCGCGTCGGGATCCGACTGCCGGAGATGGTCGAGGTTCTCGGCGAGATCCGCCGGATGCTGGCTCACCGTCTCCAGCGCGACGATGCTCAATCCGCGGCGGCGGCACTCCTGGCGGAAGTAGCGGAAATATTCGTCGCCATTGGGCGAAACCTCGCTCAAGACGGCGACCCGCGTGTAGCCCTGGCGGGCCAGCCAGGCCACGCACAGGGTGGCGTCGCCGCCGCAGTCGCCATTGCCGAGCCGGAAGCAGTACTCGCCGAACAGTCGCTCGGTGCCGGCCCAGCTGATGAGCGGCACCTTCAACTCGTTGGCCAGCGGCGCCACCACAATGGCGTTGTCCGAGCTGTACGCGCCGGCGACCCCGATGCAGCCCTGATCGACCAGGGACCGGAACCCTTCCGTCGCATTGCGGGCCGACCCGTTCGGCAGCCCGTTCTCGGCGTGGAGGACGAACTCGACCGGCCGGTCGAGCAGACCCTGCTCGATGGCCTCGTCGAAGGCCATCCGGTGGATCTTGTCGTAGCCACCGTCGGGACCGTCGAGAGCCGAACCGAGCCATCCGATCTTGATGGGCTCCGCCGCTCCGAGCCAACTGCTGTTGGTGGTTGCCATGACTGCACTCCTCGCCGGGATCGCGCCCGGTGCCGCGACCGTTTGGGTGGATTTGATATTGCATGAGATCCCTGGTTCCGTCGAATCGCCGGGCCATGGGGCACGGCCACCCTGGCCGGTTTTCCCGGCGGCGCAGGGCGTGTGAGCATGGCGCATGGCGCCCAGGGCCCCCGAGCGGGTCGTCTTCACCGGCTTCGAGGGTGTGCAACTGGTGGCCGACGTGCGCGGCGCATCGGACGCCTGGCCCGTGCTCTTCCTCCACGGGGGCGGTCAGACCAGGCATGCCTGGGGCGCCGCGGCCCACATCGTGGCCGACCAGGGATGGCGCACGGTCGCCCTCGACCTGCGTGGTCACGGCGAGAGCGACTGGGCACCGAACGGTGACTACTCCTTCACCGCCCTGGGGGCGGACTGCGTCGCCGTGGCCGACCAGCTGGGTCGGCCGCCGATCCTGGTGGGGGCCTCGCTCGGAGGCATGGCAGCCATGCTGGCCGAGGGCACCAGCGATCGAACGGTCTCGTGCGGCCTGGTGCTGGTGGACATCGCACCCAAGACCAACGACGAGGGCATCGCCCGGATCAAGGCCTTCATGGAGTCAGGCATCGACGGCTTCGACTCGCTCGAGGACGCCGCGGCGGCCATCGCCGCCTACACCCCGCAGCGCCGGCGGGCGGCCAACCCGGCGGGACTGCAGAAGGTGCTGCGCCGACGGGGTGACCGCTGGTACTGGCATTGGGACCCCGAGGTGATCGGCCACGACCGCACCGAGGTCGTGCCCGGACACCTGGCCGGACTGCTCGACGTGGCCACCGGCAACATCCATGTGCCCACCCTGCTGGTCCGGGGACTCCTGAGCGACGTGGTCACCGAGGAGGGCGTCGACGATCTGCTGGCTCGCATCCCCGGTGCCACCGTGATCGAGGTGGGCGGGGCCGCCCACATGATCGCCGGCGACCAGAACGACGCCTTCGCCGATGCCGTCGTCGCCTTCTTGCGCGACCGCATCCGGCCGGCCCTCGAGCGGGAGGGCCACCGGCCCTGAGAGGCCCTGACCCGCCCTGACCGGCGCGACCGTCGCCACCCACGGACCGCCTGTTCTATAACTATGACGTTAACGTTATACTTGGGGCATGCACCCGAGACCCGCCGGCGCCCCGGATGGCCCCGGCGCGAAGTGGATCGCCCTGTTCACGGTCACCCTGGGCACGCTCATGGTCTTCATCAACCAGTCCATCGTGCTGATATCGCTCCCCGACATCTTCCGTGGGATCGGACTCGACCCGCTGACCCCCGGCAACACCGGATACATGCTGTGGATGCTGATGGGCTTCATGGTGGTCCTGGCCGTGCTGTTGGTCACGTTGGGGCGAGTGGGCGACATGTTCGGACGCGCCCGCGTCTTCACCATCGGGTTCGCCGTCTTCACCGCGTTCTCCGTGCTGCTCTCGATCACCTGGCTGACCGGCACCGCCGGGGCGTGGTGGCTCATCACCATGCGCGTCGGCCAGGGGGTCGGGGGGGCCATGCTGTTCGCCAACTCCTCGGCCATCGTGACCGACGCCTTCCCGGCCAATCAGCGCGGGCTCGGGCTCGGCATCAACAACGTGGCCGCCATCTCCGGCGCGTTCATCGGCCTGGTGCTGGGCGGCCTCCTGGCCCCCGTCCAGTGGCACCTCGTGTTCTTGATCTCGGTGCCCTTCGGATTGCTCGGCACCCTGTGGGCCCACACGAAGCTCGAAGACCGCGGCGTGCGCACGCCGGCCCGGGTGGACTGGCTCGGCAACATCACGTTCGCGGTCGGCCTCATCCTGATCCTGGTCGGCATCACCTACGGCCTGCTTCCCTATGGTGGTCACACCATGGGCTGGTCGAGCCCGGTCGTGCTGGGCGAGCTCATCGGCGGCGTCGTGATACTGGTCATCTTCGGCGTGATCGAGACCCGGGTGGCGCAGCCCATGTTCCACCTGAACCTGTTCCGCATTCGGGCCTTCACCGCCGGCAACGTGGCCAGCTTCCTGGCCTCGCTCAGCCGCGGCGGCCTCATGTTCATGTTGATCATCTGGCTGCAGGGGATCTGGCTCCCCCTCCACGGGTACAGCTTCTCGCAGACCCCGCTGTGGGCCGGCATCTACATGATCCCGCTGACCGTGGGCTTCCTGCTGGCCGGGCCCCTGTGCGGGACCCTGGCCGACCGCTACGGCGCCCGACCCTTCGCCACGGGAGGCCTGCTGGTGGTCGCCCTGTCCTTCGTGCTCCTCCTGGAGCTGCCGGTCGACTTCTCCTATCTGGGCTTCGCCGGGCTGATCCTCCTCAACGCACTCGGGATGGGCATGTTCATCGCACCGAACCAGGCCGGCATCATGAACAGCCTGCC
>JBKQIP010000082.1:0-6481 GCA_052148295.1 Acidimicrobiales bacterium | reverse complement strand
GCCGCATGTGGGCCGTCAACCTGGCCGACATCAACGCGGTGGATCAGCTGGCCGTCGACGTGGTCGACGCCTTCGGGGGCATCGACCTGCTGGTCAACAACGCCGGCATCCCCAAGCGGCGGGACGTCACTGCTCTCGACATAGAGACCATCACCCAGGTCATGCACATCAACTACCTGTCCCCCATGCGCCTGACCATGGCGCTCCTCCCGCAGATGCTGGCGCGGGGCTCGGGCACCATCGTCAACGTGTCCTCGGTCGCCGCCACATTGAGCGCGCCGGGGGAGGCGGCCTACGACGCCTCCAAGGCGGCACTCACCGTGTTCTCCGAGGCCATGGCGCTCGACATCTGGGAGAGCGGGGTCAAGGTGATGGTCGTGTACCCCGGCGTGATCGACACCGACCTGTTCAGCCTGCCCGACAACGACGTCCCCAACATACCGATACCCCGCGAGCCGGTCTCCGTCGCGGTCGACGCCATCCTGGGTGGCCTGGACACGGCGGCGGACCAGGTCTACGTCCCCGAGTACTTCCGTGACCTGGCGGCCACCAAGGCCCAGGACGTCGGGAAGTTCCTGGCCGGAGCGGCGGCCTACCGGCGCCAGCAGGCGGCGGGAGGCTGAGCGCCGCCGTGGACGTCGATGCGGGCGCGGCGGGGATGGACGCGACCCGACTGGAGCGCATCACCGATCACTTCGCCACCCGATTCGTCGAGACCGGGAAGCTCGCCGGCTGCCAGATCACGGTGGTGCGCCGGGGGCACGTGGCCTACCACCGGTCGCTCGGCCTGATGGACCGCGAGCGGGAGCGCCCGATGGCGGAGGACACCATCTTCCGCATCTTCTCCATGACCAAGCCCATCGCCTCGGTGGCGTTGCTGCAGCTGTACGAGCGCGGCCTGTTCCAGCTGACCGATCCCGTGCACCGCTTCATACCCGAATGGCGCACCCTGCAGGTCGGGCTGGTGCAGGGCGACGGATCGATCGACCTGGTCAAGCCGGTACGTCCCATGAACGTGCGGGACCTGCTCATGCACACCAGCGGCCTGCCGGGCTCGCTCTTCCCGGGCAATCCGATCGACGACCGGTTCGCGCAGGCGCGGGCGGCCGAGCACCAGGGGCTGACCCTCGAGCGCATCACCGCGCTCCTGGCCGCGCACCCGCTGAAGTTCCACCCCGGGACGCACTGGAACTACGGGCTCTCCACCGACATCGTCGGGCGCCTGGTCGAGATCCTGTCGGGCCAGCGCTTCGACGACTATCTGCGGCAGGAGATCTTCGAGCCGCTCGGCATGGTGGACACCGGGTTCTTCGTCCCCGAAGCCTCGGCGCACCGGCTGGGCGCGCTGTACCAGTACCGGCCGGCCAACAGCCCTCTCCTCTTCGACGATCCGCAGCACAGCCGCTTCCTGCGCCCGCGGTCGTACCTCTCGGGCGCGGGCGGGCTGGTCTCGACCACCGGTGACTACGTCGCCTTCTGCCGGATGCTGGCCGGCGGCGGACGCCGGGAGGGCCGGCGGGTGCTGGGGCGCACCACGCTCGACCTGATGACCCGCAACCATCTGCCCGGCGGGGCCACGCTGGCCGACCTGGCCGTGGGCGGGTTCGGCGAGGCCGGCTTCGACGGCGTGGGGTTCGGGCTGGGCTTCGCCATCGGCCTGGGCCCGGTGGCCACCTCCATGGCCGGCAACGCCGGGGATTTCTACTGGGGCGGGGCGGCCAGCACCGCCTTCTGGGTCGACCGGGCCGAGGATCTCTTCGTCGTCTTCATGACCCAGCTCATGCCCTCCATCGCCTATCCCTTCCGGGCCCAGCTGCGGGCCCTGGTGTACCAGGCCATCGACGACTGACGTTGCCACCGAGGCCGCCGTTCGGGCCGGCACCGGAGTGCTCCGCCCGGCGCGAGCGGGCTACCGTCACTGCTGTGACCACCGACGACGGGCCGACCGGCCTGTACGAGGGCCTGCTGACCACCCGGGCCATCCGTCGCTACCGGGACGAACCGGTTCCCGACGACGCCTTGCGGGACATCCTCTTTGCCGCCACCCGGGCCCCCAGCGGGTCCAACCGCCAACCCTTCCGCTTCATGGTGCTGACCGACGGCCCTCTGGCCCGGGAGGCCAAGCACCTCATCGGCGAGAGCGCGCGCGGGTTCTGGGGGGCCAAGCGGGCCGCCGACGGCTACGACAGCGGCTCGGGCACGCGGCCGGACTCGCCCAAGTCGCGGCTGGCCCGGACCATGCAGCACTACGTCGACCACTACGAGTCGGTCCCGGTGGTGATCCTGCCCTGCTTCGTCCGCTACCGGACGGAGAGCCACGTGACCGACGGGGCGTCCATCTACCCCGCCTGCCAGAACCTCCTCCTGGCCGCCCGCGCGCTCGGGTACGGCGGTGTCATGACGATCTGGAACCACGCCGTCGACGCCGAGTTGCGCGCGCTGCTGCAGATCCCCGACGGCGTGGAGATCGTGGGCACCATCACCTTGGGCCGCCCGGTCGGGTCGCACGGCCCGGTGCGCCGCCGGCCGCTGGCCGAGCTGGTCTACGGCGAGGCCTGGGGTCGCGCTCCCGATTGGGCCGTCGACCCCACGGGCGCCCGGCACACGGCCGCCGGCCCTCCGGTTGCCCTCTAGAGTTGGGGGAGCCGCCCCCACCGATCCTGGAAGGCATCCCATGCACACCCTGGACGCTCCGGCCTTCGACGCCGACAACCACTACTACGAGGCGCTGGACGCCTTCACCCGGCATCTCGATCCCGCCGACGGCCCGCGGGTCATCCAGTGGGTCGAGGTGGATGGCCGCAAGTACCACTGTCTCGGCGGGCGGGTCAGCCGGGCCGTCACCAACCCCACCTTCGATCCCGTCTCGCCGGCCGGCGCCCTGGTCGACTACTTCCGGGGCAACCCCAACGGCCGGTCCCCCCTCGAGCTCCTGGGCACACCGGAGCCCGTGCGCCCCGAGTACCGGGACCGGGACGCCCGCCTCGAGGTCATGGACCGCCAGGGCCTGGGGAAGATCTGGCTGTTCCCCACCCTCGGCATGCTCTACGAGGAAGCGCTCAAGCACGACCCCGGCGCGGTCGTGCTGCTCTTCCGCGCCTTCAACCGGTGGCTGGCCGAGGACTGGGGCATGGCCTACCGCGACCGGATCTTCGCCGCTCCCTACATCTCCCTGGCCGACGTCGACGAGGCGGTACGGGAACTGGAATGGAGCCTCGAACAGGGGGCGCGGACCGTGGTCATGCGGCCGGCGGCGCCCACCACGGCCACCGGCCCGTTCTCCCCGGCCCACGAGATGTTCGACCCGTTCTGGGCCCGGGTCAACGAGGCCGGGATCACCGTCGTCGTGCACGCCAGTGACGCCGGGCTCTCCTCCAACGGCTACGCGCCCGACGGGTTCTCGGCCACGTTCCGGGCCGGCCCGAGCACGCCGAGCATCAAGATGTTCGCCATCGAGCGGGCCGCGCACGATTTTCTGGCCACGCTGATCCTCGAGCGCATGTTCGACCGCTTCCCCAACCTGCGCATCGCCTCGGTGGAGAACGGATCGGAGTTCCTGGCCCCGCTGTTCCGCAAATTGGGCGGCGCGGCGCGGCGGATGCCCGGCTACTTCGCGGAGGACCCGGTGGTGACGTTCCGGCGCCACGTGTGGATCAATCCCTTCTGGGAGGACGACGTCAACGAGATCGTCGATCTCATGGGGGACGACCGGGTGATCTTCGGCTCGGACTGGCCCCATATCGAGGGGTTGCCGGAGCCCACCGACTGGGTCACCGAGCTGCAGAAGCTCGAGAAGACGTCGGTGGCCAAACTGATGGGGGGCAATGCGTCGGCGCTGAACCAGCGGCAGCCGGCCACCGCGGTGCCATGACCGATCAGGAGCGGGGGCCCGACGACGGCGCGCCCCCGCCGCCCGTGGTGCTCCCCCACGTGATCGTGCTCTTCGGAGCCACCGGCGACCTGGCCGCCCGCAAGCTCCTGCCCGGCCTGCTGCACCTCTCGCAGTCCGGCCTGTTGCCCGAGTTCCGGGTCGTCGGCACCTCGACGGGCGAGCTCACCGACGAGGAATTCCGTGACCTGGCCCGTCGCGCCTGTGACCAGTTCGCCACCGGGAAGATATCCCTCCTCCAGTGGGCCGGTTTCGAGCAGAAGCTGAGCTTCGTCCCCCACGCGGCCGGGCCGGAGGGCCTGTCGGCCGCCGTGGCCAAGGCCGAGCAGGCCATCGGTGAGGAAGCCCGCCGCCTGCACTACCTCAGCATCCCGCCCGACGCGGCACGCGAGGTGGTCCAGATGCTGGGGGAGGCCGGACTGGCCGAGCGGGCCTGCGTCATCATGGAGAAGCCCTTCGGGACCGACCTGGCCAGCGCCAAGGCGCTGAACGAGGCCGTGCACGAGATCTTCCGCGAGGACCAGGTCTTCCGGATCGACCATTTCCTGGGGAAGGAGGCGGCCCAGAACATCCTGGCCTTCCGTTTCGCCAATGGTCTCTTCGAGCCCATCTGGAACCGGGACCACATCGACCACGTGCAGATCGACGTCCCCGAGATCCTCTCGGTGGACGACCGCGTGGCCTTCTACGAGGCCACCGGTGCCTTCAAGGACATGGTGGTCACCCACCTGTTCCAGATCCTGGGCTTCATGGCCATGGAGCCCCCCACTGCGCTGGAGTCGGTGGCCATCAGCGAGGAGAAGAACAAGGTCTTCCGCTCCCTGCGCCCGATCGACGTCACCCAGGTGGTGCGGGGCCAGTACGAGGGCTACCGGGACATACCGGGGGTGGCGCCCGACTCCGACACCGAGACCTTCGTGGCCCTCCGGTGCGAGATCGACAACTGGCGCTGGGCCGGTGTCCCGTTCTTCCTGCGTACCGGCAAGCAACTGGGGGGAGGGGACCGCATCATCTCCATCGCCTTCCGCGAGCCGCCCAAGAGCATGTTCCCGGCGGGCTCGGGGGTCGGCACCCAGGGTCCGGATCATCTGACCTTCGACCTGGCCGATGCCTCCAAGCTCTCCCTGTCGTTCTACGGGAAGAAGCCGGGTCCCGGCATGGAGTTGGAGAAGCTGAGCCTGCAATTCGCCCTGCACGACACGGGCCAGGACGCCGACGTGCTCGAGGCCTACGAGCGGCTGATCCACGATGCCATGGTGGGCGACCACACGCTCTTCAACACGGCCGAGGGCATCGAGCGTCTGTGGGAGGTCTCCGCCCCGCTCTTGAAGGACCCCCCTCCGGTGCAGCCCTACGCCCGCGGTTCGTGGGGCCCCGACGCGATCCGCGAGCTCATCGCCCCGCGGAGCTGGCGCCTCCCCTTCGAGCGGGGCTGGCGCCGCAGCAGCTGAGCCGGCGCGGCCACCACCCGGGAGCGGAGGGGGGCACGGCGTCAGGCCGGGACGGGGGAGCTCACGGCCCGGGCCGTGTGGAGCCCGTCGGCCGGGCGGCGACCCCCCTCGTCACGGAGTGAGCAGCACCCGCCCGAAGGCCTGGCGGCTCTCGATGTAGGCGTGAGCCGCCGCCGCCTCGGACAGCGGATAGGCGCGATCGATGACCACACGCAGTTCCCCCTTGGCGATGTCGGCGAGGTGGCGGGCGACCACGGCGTGCGGTCGGGGCGACAGGAGCAGCTCGGCTCCCATGAAGTAGCCCGACAAGGTCTGGTTGTTCGGGCGCATGGTGGAAATGTCGAGATGCTCGGCCGGCGCACGCCCGGCATCCCCGACGGTCACACATCGTCCCCGATAGGCCAGGGCCCGGATGCTGCCCTGCAGGGTGGCGCCTCCCACCGAATCGACGATGACGTCGACGCCGCGGCCGTCGGTCAGCCGGCGGGCCTCGGCCACGAAATCGTGGCGGCGGTAGTTGATCCCCTCGTCGAGACCCAGCTCCTTCAGTCGTTCCAGCTTCTCATCGCTCGACGCCGTGGCCAGGACCCGGGCCCCGGCGCGCGCGGCGAGCTGGATGGCGGCGATGCCTACGCCACCGGCTCCCGCGTGCACGAGGGCGGTCTCCCCCGCCGCCAGGTGACCGAAGGCGAACAGGCAGTCATCGGCCGTCCCGAAGGGCACGGGCACGCAGGCCGCCTGGTCCGTGGGCAAGGCGTCGGGAATCATCCAGGCAAAGGCCGCCGGTACGGCGCGCAACTCGGCATGGGAGCCGTCGATCCCCACCGTGACGACCCGGTCCGCCACGGCAAAGCCCTCCACCCGCTCGCCGACGGCCACCACGGTCCCGGCGCACTGGTAGCCCACCACGTGCGGCACGGCGTTCAACTGGCCCCCCAAGCGGTTGAGGGTGTCGCCGCCCTCGATGCTGACGGCTTCCACCCGCACCAAGATGTCGCCGGCGCCGATGGTGGGGTCCGGCACGTCCTCGTAGCGGAAGACGTCGGGACTTCCCGTCTCGTAGTAGACCGCAGCTTTCACGCCAGTCGCCCTCCTCGGAGTCGTGTGCACCCTTCGTTCTAGTGGTTCCCCCGCGCCGCCC
>JBKQIP010000081.1:0-24916 GCA_052148295.1 Acidimicrobiales bacterium | reverse complement strand
GTCCTGGCGAGAACGGACCAGTCGGCCGGCCCCCTGGGCCAGCAGTATCGCTGCCCGCGGTAGGTCCAGTAGCTCGAAAGCCTGCGGGCCTAGGGCCGCTCGACGGGCCTGCAAAAGCGGGTCGTCGGGACGGGGAAACGGCAGCCGGTCGATAGTCACAACCGACAGCGATGGCCCCGGTACATCGACGCCCTGCCAAAAGCCCATAGTCGCGAACAAGGAAGAATGTTCATCGGAACTGAACTGGCCTACAAGTTTCGGCTTCGGCAGGTCGGCTTGGGTCAGGACCGTCCACGGGACCTGGCGACGGATGACTTCAGCCGCGGCATGCATTGCTCTCCAACTGGTGAACAGGGCCAGCGTGCGCCCTTGGGCTGCGTTGATGAGCGCCGCCAGTTCCTCGTGCATGGCCGTTTCGAAGTCCGCCGCCCTCGGGTCAGGCAAGTGCACAGGGCAGTAAAGCAATGCTTGTTCGGCATAGGAAAAAGGGCTACCGACGTCCAGCTCGTCATAACGGCCCGGACGGTCAGGCCCTCCGCCACGATGAGGGCGACCAGCTGGTCCTGCAGGGTGCGGTCGGGCGTGCCCAGCAGCGCCCGGGCGTGGCCGGCCGAGATGGAGCGCTCGGCCAGGGCCCGCTGGGCCCCGGCCGGGAGCTGCAGCAGCCGAAGGGTGTTGGTGACGGTCGCCCTCCCCTTCCCCATGCGGGCCGCCACCTGCTCGTGGGTCAGACCGAAGTCGTCGATCAGCTGCTGGTAGGCGGCCGCCTCCTCGAGGGCGTTGAGGTCCTCGCGGTGCAGGTTCTCGACCAGGGCCTGCTCGAGGCTGGACTCGTCGCTGGCCCGGCTCTGCACCAGCACCCTGATGGTCTGGAGCCCGGCCCGCCGGGCGGCCCGCCAGCGTCGCTCCCCGGCGATCAGCTCGTAACCCTCGTCCTCACCGTCGATCTCGCGCACCAGCACCGGCTGGAGCAGGCCCACCTCGCGGATGGAGGCGGCCAGGGCGGACATGGACTCCTCGTCGAAGTGGCTGCGCGGCTGGAAGGCGTTGGGCCGGATGTGCGAGATGGGCACCTCGCGCAGGGCCGAGTCCACGTGCCCGGTCGTCTCGTTGGGAATCAGTGCACTGAGCCCCTTACCGAGCCCGCTGCGGCGCGCCATTGCTCACCTCCTTGGCCAGGTCACGGTAGGCGATGGCCCCCCGTGACGTCGGATCGAACACGGTGATGGGCTGCCCGAACGACGGGGCCTCGGAGAGCCGCACGGTCCGGGGGATGACGCTCTTGCACACCCGCTCGGAGAAGTGGTCCCGGACCTCCTTGGCCACGTCGATGGACAGGCGGGTGCGGCCGTCGTACATGGTCAGCACGATGGTGCTGACCTCGAGGTCGTCGTTGAGGTTGGTCGAGACCAGCCTGACGTTGCGCAGCAGCTGGCTCAGGCCCTCGAGGGCGTAGTACTCGCACTGGATGGGAACCAGCACCTCCCCGGCGGCGGCCAGACCGTTGACGGTGATCAGCCCGAGCGACGGGGGGCAATCGATCAGGATGAAGTCGAAGTCGTCGACCACGGCCTCGATGGCCTTGCGGACCTTGAGCTCCCGGCTGAAGGCCGGCACCAGCTCGATCTCGATCCCGGCCAGGTCGATGGTGGCCGGGGCCACGAAGAGGTTCTTGACGCTGGTGGGCTCGATGCAGTCTTCGAGGGGCTGCTCCCGCATGATCACGTCGTACATGGACATCTCGAAGTTCCGGGCGTCGATGCCCAGTCCGGTGGTGGCGTTGCCCTGGGGATCGAGGTCGACCACCAGCACGCGGTAGTCGAGGTCGGCCAGGGCGGCGCCCAGGTTGACGGTGGTGGTGGTCTTGCCCACGCCACCCTTCTGGTTGGCCACGGCGATGACCCGGGGCAGCTCCTTGACGGCCGGGCGCTCGGCGGGCACCAGCTCCTCGTCCTCGGCGCTGATGGTCGGGGTGCGCCGGGGGGGGCGCGGCGCGGCGAGGCTCGCCTCGGGGTCGACCGGGTCCTCCCGGTCCTCGGGCTCGGGTGATTCTTGTGGTTCTTGTGGTTCTTGTGGTTCTTGTGGTTCGGCCCGGGCGGCCGGAGCGGGAGCCGCATCCACATCCCCCGAAGCCGGCTCGGCCGGTGGCGGCGTGACCGGGGGGGCGGCGATGCGGACGGTGCCCGAGCCGGTGGCCTGATTGGTGGCCGGAACGGCGGCGGGCCGGGTGCTTGCCTCTTCCACCAGGGGTTGCGCCGTGGCGTCGTCGGCGGCGGCTTCGGCCGCAACCTGGTCTTCCTCGGGAGCTCTGGCGTCCCGGTCCCGGCGGCGGATCCGCATCAAGTGGCTTCTCGGGAACACCGCGGCACGGCGCCCATCCTGACCTGCCCACCCTCTCAGGTCAAGGCTCTATCCCTGTTTCACGTGAAACATTGCCCCGGATCGACCCGGCGGGAGCGGGGCCCGGCCCTTCCGGCGGTCGGGGAGGGTGATTTGACTCCCGGAGGTGCTCTGGCTTGGCTGGTCACCGTGGAGACCGGGGAAGCGAACCGTTACGAAGAGGAGGCCCTGTCGGCCCAGCTCAGGTACTACCGCCTCCGAGCGGGCCAGTACGACCGGGACCACTGGCGGGATCCGGCGACCGTCCGCCGCCATGAGGCGGTGCTGGCCGAGCTGGCGCCCGCAGGCCGAACGCTCGAACTCGCCTGCGGCACCGGTTTCTGGACGGCCCTGCTGGCTGCTCGCGTGCCCGACCTGACCGCGGTGGACGGCGCTCCGGAAATGCTCGAACTGGCCCGGCGGCGTCTGGGGGAGAGGCCGGTGAGGTTGGTGCAGGCCGACCTCTTCCGCTGGCGCCCCGACCGCCGCTACGACACCGTGTTCTTCGCCTACTGGCTTTCGCACGTGCCGCCGACCCTCTTCGGGGCCTTCTGGGAGACGGTGGCGGAGGCCCTGGCCCCCGGTGGGCGAGTGCTGTTCGTCGACACCGGTCCCGAGGAGGCCGATCACGAGCATTTCGTCTCCACCGACGACCCCCCTCTGGTCGAGCGTCACCTGCTGGACGGGAGCCGGCACCGCGTGGTCAAGGTGCTCTACGAACCAGCGGACCTCGAAGGCCAGCTGGCAGCCCTCGGCTGGGAGGCCGAGGTCAAGCCCGTCGGCGGTACCTCCTTCGCCGGCCGGGCCGGCCGGGCCGTGCCGGCCACCTGGTGATCATCGGCCGGGCGTCATGGCCACCTGACCGTCGGGGTGGCGTCCTTCGGGTCCGGCGCCCATTCCCACCCACCCCGGTCGTGGTCCGCCGGGCCTGCCGGGCCTCTTGGCGTTCCCCCCGATGTTTCACGTGGAACCACAGGGTGAGCCTGCCCCGCTCGTCAGAAGAGCGGGTGCTTGGCCGGTACCCCGTTGCGGCGGGGGAACCTCTCGGGGCAGGGCTCGCGCTGGTAGAGCACTTGGTAGCCGAACTCCTGGCGCACCGGCTCGCCGGATTCCAGGCCCAACACGGACAGCCGGTCGGGTGGCCAGCGGGACTCGGTCCCCTCCTCCTCCCCGGCGCCCACCGGGGGCTCGGAGACGATGAGCCATCCCCCCGGGCGCAGGAAGGGGGCGGCGCATTCGGCCACCACGCCCGGTGGCCCGAAGGCTCGGGCCACCACCCCGTCGAAGTTTCCTCGATAGGCCCGATCGCGCCCGCACACCTCGGCCCGCCCCTGGACCACGCACACCCTTGACTCCAGTCCGCAGCGGAGGACGGCCCGCCGGAGGAACTCGGCCCGGCGCTCGTTGGCGTCGAGCAGCACCAGGGTGGCCTCGGGCCAGTCGACCCCGAGGACCAACCCGGGGAGCCCACCTCCCGAACCCAGGTCGAGCAGGCGCGGCGCCGCCCCGGGCGGGAGGGGGAGCCGCCGGGCCAGGTCGGTGAATCCGGCGGCGTGGCGGAGGTGCGGCTCCAGGGCGCCGGGACCCAGGAACCCGGCGGAGCGGGCCTCGGTGAGGACCCGGGTCAGCGCGTCGGGGGCGGAGGCTCCGGTGTCGCCCACCGGCGGGGTCGGGTCAGCCGGCAGGGGCGATGACGATGTAGCGGTTGGGGTCCTCGCCCTCGGATCGGGTGACCACACCGTCGATCTCGTTCACCGCGTCGTGCACGGCCTTGCGGTCGGCCGGGCTCATGGGCTCGAGCGCCTTCTCCTGGCTCGAGGCGATGACCTCCTCGGCGATCTGCACGCTGAAGCGCTTGAGGGCGGCCGAGCGCTTCTCCCGGTAGCCGGCCACGTCGACCAGGATCCGGTCGGTACGGGACGGGCACTGCCGCTGCACCACGGCACGGGTGATGTCCTGCAGGGCGCTCAGGGTGGAGCCGCGGGGGCCCACCAGGGGGCCCAGCTCGTCGCCCTGGGCCGCCACCTCCACCGTCTCCTCGTCGATCAGGCGGGTCTCCACCGTGGCCTCCATGCCGTACTCGGCCAGCAAGCCGGCCAGGAACGCCCGGGCCACCTCGCCCTGCTCCTTCAGCGTCATTCCTTCGGCCATGGCCACGGTCTCCTTCGGTTCTGTGCTGCGCTGTGTACTGCGCTGGTTGTTCTTCTCCGCCGTCCGGGTCCCGGCCGGGTCCGACTGCCCCTGCCCGTTCTGCGACCCGCCGGCCGCCCGGCCCCCCTGGCTGCGGTTGCGCCGGCGCCGGGCCGAGCGGCTGGTCCCGGTCCCGGTCCGTTCCGCCGGGGCCGTCCCCGTCCCCCCACCGCCTCCGCCGGTCCCGCTGCCCTCGCCGCCTGCAGCGCCCACGGTGGCCTTGGCCGTGCTCTCGCGGCGCGACGGGTCCCGGCGGCCGGTGCTCCCGTTGCTCGAGCCCTGGTCCCGGTTGCGGTCGCGATCGCGGTCACGGGAGCGTCGCTCCCGCTTGGGGCGGGGGCCGACCGGTCGCACCCGGGCCTTGACCCGGGCCTCCACCCGAACCCGCCCGAACAGCCCGGTCTTGGGCTCGGAGAGCACGATCACCTCGGCGTCACCCTCGGCCACGCCCAGCTGGTCCAGCGCCGATTCCTTGGCCTCTTCAATCGAAGAGGCCGCTACCTCTACCCACTCCACCCTCTATCGAGCCTTTCTCGGCTTCTTGTCGCGCGACCGCGGATGCGCCTTGGGCGCCGGCTGCTCGTCCTCGACGACGTCGTCGTCGGGCGGGGACGAGCCCTTGGCCCCGGCCGGCGCCTTGCCGTTGGTCGGGGTCTTGCCGTTGGCCCCGCTGCCGTTGCCACTGGCGTCGGACGTGCCCTTCGGCGCGGCCGTCTTCTTGGCCGCCGTGGTCTTCTTGGCCGCCGTCCCCTTGGCCGCCGCGCTCTTCTTGGCTGCTGCCGTTCCCTTGGCCGGCGGCTTGGCCGCACCGTTGCCCGTGTCGTCCCCCTTGGGGAGGGCCTTGGTCGCCGTCCCCGACTTGGTCGGCTTGGACCCGCCGCCGATCTCGCGTTCGGCCGCCACCGCGGTGACCATGCCGGTGCGGAACATGATGTCCTGCGTGGCGATCCTCATGGCCGAAGACACCACCATGTAAATGGTTGCTCCCGCCGGCACTCTGAGGTAAATGATCCCGAAGATAATGGGAAAAAACTTCTGCATCGATTGCATCTGCGGATTGGCCGCCGCAGCCTGCGGATTACGGCTGTTCATCTGCTTCATTTGGTAGTATTGAAGGAAGATTGCCGCCCCGATCAAGACCAAATAGGGGATGGTCAGGAGCACCTGATTGGTGCCGTGGTGCTGGAAGGGCGTGGAGGAGAGGTCCATGCCGAACCACCAGTGCATCTGGCCGTGATTGACCACAAGATTCGTGTACATCTTCGAGCTGGTCGGGATGTACCGGGGAGCGGAACAGCCGAAGCTGCTGGTCGTGTGACAGGTGACTGTTTTACCCGCGGCATTTATGTATTTCTGACCGTTCTGCACCGTGTAGGACAGCCCGCGGATAAGCGAATACAAGACGATGAGGAAGGGCATCTGCAGGAGGCTGGGCAGGCAGGCCCCGAAGGGGCTCGTCCCGTTCTCCTTGTACAGCTTCATCATCTCCTGGTTGAGCAGTTCCCGGTTCTCCGGGCCCTTGTACTTGGCCTGGAGCTTCTTCATCTCCGGTTGGAGACGCTGCATGGCGATCATCGACCGGGTGCTCTTGATGGTCACCGGGGTCAGGGCCAGCATGATGAGGATGGTCAGCCCGATGATGGAGAGGCCGTAATTGCCGGTGACCGAGTAGATCGCCGCCAGCACCAGGCCGAACAGCTCGAAGATCGGGTGGAAGATCTCCCCGATGGACTTGAAGAGGGCGTTCTCCGTGGAGAGGAGGCTCAGGTGCGTCACCGTGGTCGTCCCGCCTTGCGTGCCGGTGCCTCGGCCTGGACGCGCAGCGGCACCAGGTCGACCCCGTGGGGGCCGAAGGGGCGGCAGCGCAGCAGGCGCCGGGCCGAGAGGGCGAGGGCCGACCAGAAGCCGTGCTCGGTGAACGCCTCCAGGGCGTAGTTCGAGCAGCTGGGGTAGAAGCGGCAGGGCGACACGTGGCCCGAGGCCGCTCCTTGATAGGCCTCGAGCACCCGCACGGCCGCCCGGGCCGGCCGGCTCAGCTCGGCACGGGGCCCGCTCACGCCGCCGCCCTCTTCAAGGCCTGGCCCACGCACCGCGACAGCTCGGCCGGGTCGCACCGGGCGGCGGCCGGCTCGAAGCGCAGCAGATAGGTGCCCCGGGGCAGCTCGGGGGCCACGGCCCGGGTGCTCTCGCGGGCCCGGCGCCGCAGCGTGTTGCGCACCACGGCGTTGCCGCAGTGCTTCCCAATGGCGTACCCGACCTGGGGAAACACGCCGTCCTCCCCCGGACGCGCCGCCACGAAGCTGGCCCGCACCGGGCCACAGGCGGCCCGCGCCCGTGACCGCTGCAGCCGGCCGAACGCAGCGCGGGATCGGATCCTTCCTACCGAGCGGACGGGCACGAGCAGCTCAGACGGTGAGGCGGTGGCGCCCCTTGAGGCGGCGTGCCTTCACGATGGCGCGACCCGCTCGGGTCGACATGCGCTTGCGGAAGCCGTGGGTCTTGGCTCGCTTGCGGGTATTTGGTTGGTAGGTGCGCTTCACGTCGTCCAGCCTTTCGCCACGCTCCACGGCAAGCAAGACCGGGGCGCGGCAGCGTTCGTGCTCCTGCCGGGGAAACAGCCCTGCGGCCGGCGGCAGTCGTCGGCCCATGTTAGGCGCGATCGCCCAGCCCCACTAGTCGCACCGCGTGGCACGGTGTACGTTCAATCGATTAGCCGCGCCGAGGGACGTTCAGACCTGCCCAGGACGTCGCGGACGGGATGAGGCGCGAATGGACGACCACGTGACGCAAGCGGGAGAGCTGTGGACCAGGTGTGGCGGGTCCCTGCGCGAGCAGGTGTCCGAGACCACCTGGCAGCTCTGGTTGGCCGGCCTCGAGCCGGTCGACTTCACCGACGGTGTCTTCACCCTCTCGGTGCCCAACGGCATCATCCGCGAGCGGGTCGAGACCCGCTACCTCCCCATGATCGAGGACACCCTGGCC
Organism: Acidimicrobiales bacterium; assembly: GCA_052148295.1. Taxonomy (GTDB): domain Bacteria; phylum Actinomycetota; class Acidimicrobiia; order Acidimicrobiales; family RAAP-2; genus Bog-473. The sequence goes on along the minus strand of JBKQIP010000081.1, from coordinate 17,365 downwards.
AACGAGGTGGGTGCCCCGGTGCGGGGCCGCCTCCAGGTCGAGGAGCCCGACCAGCTCGTGGAAGAGGACGAGGACGAGCTCCTGGGCCGCCCCCAGGCGCCGGCCGACAACGGGTCCGACCCCGGTGCCCCGCCCCTGGGCACCATCGGCAAGGAGACGCCGGCGGTGCAGCTCGACCCGCGCTTCGTCTTCGACACCTTCGTGGCCGCCTCCTCCAACCGCCTGGCCCACGCGGCGGCCCAGGCGGTGGCCGAGACCCCCGGACGCTCCTACAACCCGCTCTTCATCTACGGCGACAGTGGCCTGGGCAAGACCCACCTCCTCCACGCCATCGGGAACTACGTGACGGAGAACTTCCCCCGCCGCAAGGTCCTCTACGTCACCACCGAGACCTTCATGAACGACTTCGTCGACTCCCTGCGCACCGTCACCACGCTGGCCTTCAAGCGCCGCTACCGCGAGTGCGACGTCCTGCTGATCGACGACGTCCAGTTCATGGAGAACAAGGAGGGGCTCCAGGAGGAGTTCTTCCACACCTACAACGACCTCAAGGGTGCCTCCAAGCAGATCGTCCTCACCTCGGACCGCCCCCCCAAGGACATCGCCTCGCTCGAGGACCGCCTGCGCAGCCGCTTCCTCTCGGGCCTGATCACCGAGATCGACCCCCCCGACCTCGAGACCCGTCTGGCCATCCTGCGCGCGAAGTCCGAGAGCGAGCACCACGAGATCCCCGACGACGTGCTCCGGTTCATCGCCGCCCACGTGAAGAACAACATCCGGGAGCTCGAGGGGGCCCTGACCCGTATCGGGGCCTTCGCCAAGCTCAACAAGGAGGTCATCTCCCTGGCCCAGGCCGAGCGGGTGCTCTCCGACATCGTCACCGCCCGCGAGCCCCGGCGCATCACCCCGCAAATGATCCTCGACGCCACCGCCGCCAGCTACGGCTTCTCGGTGGAGGCCATCTGCGGCCCCAGCCGGACCCGTCCCCTGGTCACCGCCCGCCAGGTCGCCATGTACCTGGTCCGCAACCTCACGGACTACAGCTATCCCGCCATCGCCCGGGTCTTCGGCAACCGCGACCACACCACCGTCATCCACGCCGTGGACAAGATCAGCGGGCAGATGCAACAACGCCGCCAGATCTACGAGCAGGTCACCGAGTTGATCCAACAGGTCCGAACCGGGACCGGATGACGCCGGTTGCGGTGGGCACCGGCACCGGTGGGGGGAGCACGGCTGGGGGAATGATGTGGGCCGTCCCCCGCCACGCTGTGGACGTCACCGTCCGGCCTGGGGATAGCGTGACCCCCCGTCCCCAGCCCCCCGGAGGCGGGGCCCGCCCGGCGCGCCGGACCCCCGTCCACCCACACCGGGGTGGGGAAAACAACACGCCTCACCACCAGCGCCCACAGGCTCCCGTCCACAATCCACAGCCCTTATTACTGTTACTACCAGAATCTCTCTCCACCTCACCTCGTCGTGATGGGGGACAGGCCCGAAAGGACACACCTCGGTGAAGTTCAGATCCGAACGAGACGCACTGGTCGAGATGCTGGCCACCGCCGGTCGCGCCGTGGGGGGACGAACCACCTCGTCGCCGGTGCTCTCGGGGCTTCTGCTCACCTGCACCGGGAACACGTTGTCGACCACCGGGACGGACCTCGATCTGACCATCCAGGTCACCGAGGAGGTGATCGGCCTGGCCGACGGGGCCTGTGTGGTCCCGGCCCGCCTGTCGACCGACATCGTGCGCCGGCTCGAGCCCGGCGCGGTGACCTTCGCCCACGACGACGACCACGTGACCATCTCCGCCGCCCGCTCGAACTTCAAGTTGCGCACCTACCCGGTGGTGGAGTTCCCCGCCGTCGGGCGCACCGGCGAGGCCGTGGCCCAGCTCCCCGAGGCGGTCCTGGCCGAGGGCGTGCGCCAGGTGGTGCGGGCGGCCTCCCACGACGACGCCCGGCCGCTGCTGACCGGGGTGCTGCTCTCGGGGGTGGACGGGTCGATGCGCATGGTGGCCACCGACTCGTACCGCATGGCGTTGCGGGACCTGGCCGGCGTGGCCGCGCTGCCCGACGTGGGCGACCTGCTGGTGCCGGCGCGGGCCCTGGCCGAGCTGCAGCGCCTGCCCTCGGGGACGGGCGGGGCGGCCGAGGGACGGGTGGGGGTGGCGGCCAGCGAGAACGAGATCACCTTCTGGCAGGGCCGGGTCCAGATCAGCACCCGGCTGCTGGAGGGCCGCTACCCGGACTACAACCAGCTCATCCCCGACCACTACCCCAACCGGCTGCACCTGGGCAAGGAGTCCTTCCTGGCCGCCCTGCGCCGGGTGCAACTGCTGGTGCGGGACAACACCACCCCGGTCCGGCTCTCCATGCGCGCCGGCGGGGTGGACCTGAGCGTGGTGAGCCAGGAGGTGGGCGACGCCTCCGAGACGGTCGACGGCGACTTCGGCGGCGAAGACCTGGTCATCGCCTTCAACCCGTCGTATCTCATCGACGGCGTGGAGGCGGTCCAAGGTGACGAGGTCATCGTCGAGACGGCGGACGGGTCCAAGGCGGCCACGGTGCGGGGCTCCGAGGACGACCAGTTCCGCTACCTCCTCATGCCCGTCCGGGTCTCCTGAGGAACGCACGCCCGCGGTGAGCCTGCGGCACCTCGAACTGGTCGACTTCCGCATCTTCGCCGCCGCCGCCTTCGACCCCGAGCGCGAGGGCACCACGGTGATCACCGGCTCCAACGGCACCGGCAAGTCCAGCGTGCTCGAGGCCCTGGGCTACCTCGGGACCCAGCGCTCCTTCCGGGGGGCGCCCCGCGAGGCGCTGGTGCGCAGCGGCGCCGAGCAGGCCATCGTCCGGGCCGAGCTGGACAACGGCACGCCCACGCTGGTCGAGGCGGCCATCGTCCCCACCGGGCGCAGCCGGACCCAGGTGAATCGCAAGACGGCGACGGCCCGGCGCGACCTGGCCGCCGCCGCGCCCTGCACCATCTTCTCCCCCGAGGACCTGGCCATCGTGAGCGGGGGACCGGCCGGCCGGCGCCAGCTGCTCGACGACGCCCTGGCCCTGCTCGACCCCGAGGGGGCGCGGGCAGCCGACGAGGTGGACCGGGTGCTGCGCCAGCGGGCCGCCCTGCTGCGCCAGGCCGGGGGCCGCACGTCGGCCGACGTGGCCGCCACCCTCGACGTGTGGGACGAGCGGCTCGGCCTGGCCGGCAAGATCCTGGTCACCGCCCGGGAGCGCCTGGTCGGCGCCCTGGCCGAGCTGGTCGACCCGGCCTACGCCCGGCTGGCCGGGGCCGGGGGGCGGACGGTGGTGGCCCAGCACTACGCTCGCAGCTGGGCCGGCGAGCTGTCGGCGGCGCTGGGGGCGGCCCGGGCCCATGACCTCCGCCGGGGCGTCAACACGGTGGGCCCCCACCGCGACGACCTGGTGCTGGCCGTCGACGGCCGGGAGGCCCGCACCCATGCCTCCCAGGGCGAGCAGCGCTGCCTGGCCCTGGCCCTGCGCATCGGGGTGCACCGCCTGGTGACGGCGCGCACGCCGCTCAGCCCGACCCTGCTGCTCGACGACGTCTTCTCCGAGCTCGACCCGACCCGCAGCCGGGCGCTGGTGGCCGAGCTCCCCCCCGGGCAGTCCATCCTGACCACGGCCGTCCCCCTGCCGCCGGGGATCAGCGTGGCCCGCGTGGTGGCGGTGGACGGGCTGCGGGCGGCGCCATGAGCGCGGAGCGCCGTCCCGGTGGTCCCGACCCCGGCCCCCAGCACGTGGCCGGGGCCATGGCCCGGGTCCTGGGCCGCATGGGGGCGGCCCCGTCGGCGGCCACCATGGAGCTGGTCTTCACCCGCTGGGAGGAGGTGGTGGGGGAGGAGCTGGCCCCGCACGTGCGCCCCGTGCGGGTGACGGGCGTGGTCCTCCTCGTCGGCGTGGACCACGCCGCCTGGGCCACCCGGGCCCGCATGGAATCGCGGCAGATGGTGCGCCGGCTGGGGGAGCTGGGCGACACCACCATTGAGCGCGTCGACGTGGTGGTCCAGCGGCCGACGTGAGGCGGCGCGGGGCGTCGCGAAGGGCGCCAAAGGCCAGCGGGGAAGGCCGGAATCGCCGCCCCGTTCGGGTAGACTGAAGGGGTCGCATCGGAATGCCGGGAGGTACCTCGTCCGGGGATCCGATGGGCACCGTTCGACGCTGGTTTTGAAAGGGCGCGCCTGTGGCGATCAAGGTGGACAAGGCAAGGGTGGACCGGGCAACCGAGGGTTCCTACGGCGAGGGGGACATCACCGTCCTCGAGGGGCTCGAGGCGGTGCGGAAGCGCCCGGGCATGTACATCGGGTCCACCGGGCCGAGCGGCCTGCACCACCTGGTGTGGGAGGTGGTGGACAACTCGGTCGACGAGGCCATGGCCGGGCGTTGCACCCGCATCGACGTCACCCTGCTGGCCGACGGCGGCTGCCGGGTCTGCGACGACGGGGCCGGCATCCCGGTGGGCCCGCACCCCAAGTATCCCAAGCGCTCCACGGCGGAGATCGTCATGACCACCCTGCACGCCGGGGGCAAGTTCGGGGGCAAGGGCTATCAGGTCTCCGGCGGCCTCCACGGGGTGGGCATCTCGGTGGTCAACGCCCTCTCCTCCCGCCTGGTGCTCGAGGTGGACCGCGAGGGTCAGCACTGGGAGGCCGAATTCGAGAAGGGGGGCAAGGTCACCCGCAAGGTGGCCCCGACCGGTCCCTCGCCCACCGACCGGGCCACGGGCGGCCCCCGCACCGGGACCACGGTCACCTTCTGGCCCGACACCACCGTCTTCGACGAGGTCGAGTTCCGGGCCCAGACCATCACCGAGCGCATGCAGATCATGGCCTTCTTGAACAAGGGCCTGGAGATCCGCTTCACCGACGAGCGCGCCGACCCGGCGCAGAAGACCACCTTCCGCTACGCCGGCGGCATCATCGACTTCGTCAAGCACCTCAACGCCTCCAAGGAGTCCCTGTTCCGCAAGGTGGCGGCCTTCGAGGAGACGGAGGAGGATCAGGAGGTCGAGATCGCGCTGCAGTGGAACACCGGGTACCACGAGTCGATCCACTCGTTCGCCAACGGCATCTCCACCATTGAGGGCGGCATGCACGTGGAGGGGTTCTCCAAGGCGCTGACCAACGGGGTCAACCGCTACGCCCGGGCCCGCAACCTGCTCAAGGAGAAGGAGGAGAACCTCAAGGGCGAGGACATCCGCGAGGGCCTGACCGCCATCATCTCGGTGCGCCTGCGCGACCCGCAGTTCGAGGGCCAGACCAAGGCCAAGCTGGGCAACGTCTCCATCCGCTCCCTGGTCGAGCGCTCGACCAACAAGAAGCTCAGCGAATGGCTGGAGGAGAACCCGCGCGAAGCCAGCCAGATCGTGCAGAAGTCGACCCAGGCCGCCCGGGCCCGCATGGCGGCCCAGGGGGCCCGCGACCTGACCCGGCGCAAGTCGGCCCTCGACGGGGCGGGCCTGCCCGGCAAGCTGGCCGACTGCTCGTCGCGTGACCCCCGGGAGTCCGAGCTCTTCATCGTGGAGGGCAACTCGGCCGGCGGCTCGGCCAAGGACGCCCGCAACCCGCACACCCAGGCCATCCTGCCCATCCGGGGCAAGATCCTCAACGTCGAGCGGGCCCGCATCGACAAGATGCTCAAGAACGCCGAGATCCAGGCCCTCATCTCGGCCATCGGCGCCGGGCTGGCCGAGGAGTTCGACGTCACGAAGATCCGCTACCACAAGGTGATCCTGCTGGCCGACGCGGACGTGGACGGGAGCCACATCCGCACGCTGCTCTTGACCTTCTTCTACCGCCAGATGAAGCCGCTGGTCGAGGGCGGCTTCGTCTACGTGGCCCAGCCGCCGCTGTACTCGACCCTGGTGGGCAAGGAGAAGGTGTACCTCAAGGATGATGCGGCCCGCGAGGCCTTCCTGGCCGAGCACCCCGACCACAAGCACGACTTCAACCGGCTGAAGGGCCTGGGCGAGATGGACTTCGCCGAGCTGCGCGACACGACGATGGACCCGGGTAAGCGGTCGCTGCTCCAGATCAACGTCGAGCAGGCGGCGACGGCGGACGAGGTCTGCTCCATCCTCATGGGAGACGACGTCGAGCTGCGGCGCCACTTCATCCAGACCAACGCCAAAGACGTCCGCTTCCTCGACATCTGAGCGGCGGGGAGAGAGAGCATATGCCACGAAGCACGCGCACCGGCTCCGGCTCCGGCTCCGGTTCGGGCCGCGGTGGCCGCGGCCGGGGCGCGGGCGGTAACGGGACGCCGCCGGAGGACAACCCGGTCGAGGGCTACATCGAGCCCATCGAGATCCAAGAGGAGATGGAGCGCTCGTTCCTCGAGTACTCCATGTCGGTCATCGTGTCGCGCGCCCTGCCCGACGTGCGCGACGGGCTCAAGCCGGTGCACCGGCGCATCCTCTACTCCATGTTCGACCGGGGCCTGCGCCCGGACCGCCCGCACAACAAGTGCGCCAAGGTGGTGGGCGACGTCATGGGGACCTACCACCCCCACGGCGACTCGGCCATCTACGAGGCGCTGGCCCGCATGGTGCAGGACTTCTCGCTGCGCCACCCCCTGATCGACGGGCACGGCAGCTTCGGCGGGCGCAGCCCCGACGACGGCGCCGCCGCCATGCGCTACACCGAGTGCCGCCTGGCCCCCCTGGCCCTCGAGCTCATGGCCGACATCGACCAGGAAACGGTGGACAAGGTCCCCAACTACGACGGGTCCGACGAGGAGCCGGTGGTGTTGCCCGGACGCTTCCCCAACCTGCTGGTCAACGGGGCCCAGGGCATCGCCGTGGGCATGGCCACCAACATCCCCCCGCACAACATGGGCGAGGTGATCGACGCCGCCATCCACGTGCTCCACCACCCCGACGCCACCCCCGACGACCTCATGGCCTTCGTCAAGGGGCCCGACTTCCCGACCGGCGCCCTCATCCTGGGCCGCCAGGGCATCCTCGACGCCTACCGGACGGGTCGGGGCTCCATCAAGATGCGCGCCGTGGCCGAGATCGAGGAGGGCCGGGTCGGCGACCGCATCGTGGTGACCGAGCTGCCCTACCAGACCTCGGTCGAGGTGATCGAGCAGAAGATCACCGACCTGGTCCGGGCCGGGGACCTCGACGGCATCAGCGAGCTGCGCAACGCGTCGGCCAACCAGCAGCCGCGCCTCATCATCGAGCTCAAGCGCGACGCCAACGCCAACGTGGTGCTCAACAACCTGTTCAAGCAGACCCCCATGCAGACCAGCTTCGGCGTCAACATGCTGGCCCTGGTCGACTCGGTGCCCCGGACGCTGAACCTGGCCCAGGCCCTCTCGCACTACGTCGACCACCAGATCGAGGTCATCACCCGCCGCTCGCAGTACCGCCTGGACGAGGCGCGCAAGCGGGCCCACATCGTCGAGGGCCTGCTCCGCGCCATCGACCTGCTCGACCAGGTCATCGCCACCATCCGGGGCTCCGACGACCGCGCCTCGGCCCGGGCCTCGCTCATGGCCGAGCCCTTCGGCTTCACCGAGATCCAGGCCACCCACATCTTGGACATGACGCTGGGCCGCCTGACCCGCCTGGGGCGCACCGAGATGGAGGAGGAGATGGCCAAGCTGCGCGAGACCATCGCCGAGCTCGAGGCCATCCTGGCCGACGACGCCAAGCTGCGCGGCGTCATCGCCACCGAGATGACGGCCATCCGCGACACCTACGCCAACCCGCGCCGCAGCATCGTCACCCACGACCCGGGCGAGATGGGGGTGGAGGACCTCATCGACGACGAGGAGATCGTGGTCACCATGACCAGCGCCGGCTACATCAAGTCGGTGGCGGCCGCCGCCTTCCGCACCCAAGGGCGCGGCGGGCGCGGCGTCCAGGGGGCCCGGCTGAAGGAGGAGGACCTGGTCAGCCAGGTGGTCCACACCTCGGCCCACGCCTACCTGCTGCTCTTCTCCAACCGGGGCAAGGTCTACCGCCTGCGCGGGCACGAGATCCCCATGAAGGAGCGCACCGCCAAGGGCACGGCGGCCGTCAACCTGGTCCCGCTGGCCCCCAACGAGGTGATCCAGGCCATCATCGCCACCCGGGAGTTCTCGCCCGACCAGTACCTGGTGTTCGCCACGGCGCTGGGGCAGGTCAAGAAGACGGCCCTGAGCGAGTACGACAAGTCGCGCCGGGAGGGCTTCATCGCCATCAACCTGCGCGAGGGCGACGAGCTGGTGCGGGTGGTGGCCACCTCGGGCGACGACGACATCTTCGAGGTGACCCGGGGCGGCATGACCATCCGCTTCGGCGAGACCGACGTCCGCCCCATGGGACGCGACGCCGCCGGCGTGCGGGGCATCCGCCTGCGCCCGGGCGACAGCGTGGTGTCGTGCGACGTGGCGGCCGACGACACCGACATCCTGCTGGTGACCGACGCCGGGTACGGCAAGCGCACCAAGCTCGAGCGCTTCCACCGCCAGGCCCGGGGGGGCCAGGGCGTGCGGGGCATCCGCCTCACGGGCACGCGGGGTTCGGTGGTCGCCGCCTTCATGGTGGCGCTCGACGAGGAGATCCTCCTCGTCTCCTCCGGCGGCGTGGTCATCCGCACGGCGGCACGCGAGATCGCCTCCCAGGGCCGCGACGCCACGGGCGTGCGGGTCATGAACCTCGACGAGGGCCAGACGGTCGCCGCCGTGGCCCGGGTCAGCGCGGAGGACGACGTCGAGTAGCCGACCCGGCCCGGCCGGCCCGGATCTCCGCCGGCCCGGGGGCGCCCCGGACTCAGCGCACCGAGTGCTCAGCGCACCGAGTTGACGGTCAGGGTGAAGGGCGCCTTGGTGGGCTGGTAGATGGTCAGCGTCGTGAGGCCCTCGAGGATGATGAAGTGGGCGCCGAGGCTCCCCGTCTCGACGGTGGCCGACTGCGCCACCACGAAGGCGTGCGACTGCCCGGGCGAGATGACCTGCGAGAAGACGGGGGCCTGGCTGGTCGGCTCGGTGACCTGGACCCAGGCCGGGGCGCTCTGGGCCACCACGTCGACCGAGAACGAGGGGGCGGCCACGTCGATGGTGGCCGCCTGCGCGCCGGGGGCGGTCACCACGCTGACCTTGGGCGGGACCGCGCCGTGGTGGTCGGCCTTGGCCGGGGGGGACGAGGAGACGCCGGTGTCGCGCTGGGCCTCCGAGATCAGGCGGCTGGTGGTCGACTGCGCCGAGTGGATCCACCGCGAGATCTGGTTGTGCAGCCCCAGCCCGATCCCGCCGACCACCACCAGCGCCGCCGCCATGGCCACCAGCACCTTGAGGTAGGTGGGCGCACTCTGGCGGATGGCGGCGACCTGGCCCGTCTCGAACACCGGCACCTGGCGGGTGTCGTTGATGGAGCCGACCACCCCGGTGACGGCGGCCTCGTTGGCCCCGGTGACGAAGGCCGAGCCGAAGGACCCGGCGGGGGAGTGCCCGCCCACCGGAGCCGCGGTGACCGAGGTCACCGGGACCACGCCGGTGTCCCCGTTGCGGGCGGGCAGATCGAGGCTGGGCCACAGATCCACCAGGGTCAGGACGAAGCGCTCGCCGGGCAGGTCGAGCGAGTCGGCGTAGTCCCGCAGGGTGCGCAGGGTCTCGACCCGGTCCGCCATGCGGCCCACCGTCCCGCTCTCGAGGGCCTCGAGCTCCGCGGAGGTGGCGCCCACCCGCAGGGCCGCCTCGGGCAGGGAGAGGCCGGCCTGGGCCCGGGCGTGTGCCAGCAGCCGCCCGATGTCAGGGACCGAGTCGTCGGTGGTGGCGCGCGGGTCGCCACCGGCGGGGCTTGCGCCACGACTGACCACCACGCACCCCTTCTCTTGGCGAACCCAACGGTTCATTGTACCTGGCCCAAGGCGATTCGGGTCCCGCCCCGCCGGGCCCGGGGTCCCGGGCGCACCGGGCGGCCGTGCCCAAAAGAAGGGCGGCCGTGCCTAAAAGAAGCGAAAGGCGGTGAGGGGCCAAACCCGGACGTCGACCTTGCCCACGATGAGGTTGCGGTCGATGGGCCCCCAGTACCGGCTGTCGCACGAGTCGGTGCGGTTGTCGCCCATCATGAAGTAGTGGTCGGCCGGGATCTTGTAGGGCCCGGTGAGGTTGTAGGGCACCCCCTGGGGGCCCACCGGATAGGTCTTCCCCTGCTCGGAGGCCGGGAGCCAGGTCTCGTCCAGGCGCTTGCCGTCGATGTAGACGTAGCCGTCGTGCAGCGAGATGGTCTCGCCGGGCAGGCCGATGACCCGCTTGACCAGATCGTTGACCTCGGGCCCGCCGCAGTTCTCGGTGGGGGGGCGGTCGAAGACGACGATGTCGCCGCGGTGGACGCTGTGGAAGTCGTAGCTGAGCTTGCTGACCAGGATCCGGTCGCCGATCTGCAGGGTGGGTTCCATGGACCCCGACGGGATGTAGAACGTCTGGACCACGAAGAGGCGCAGCAGCACCGCCACGGCGAGGGCGATGACCACCACGACGAAGGCCTCGCGCAGCCAGCGCGTGGGCGGGCGCGGCGGCGCGCCGAACCCTTCGGGGGGGTCGCCGCTGCCGTCGCCCGCGTGGCCGGCCTCGAAGTCGGCCGCGTCGCCGGCCGCGTTCGGGGACGCGCGGTCGGCCGAGGGGTCGCCCGGGTGGACCATCGTCGGATCGGTGATGTCGGGCGCCACGGTAGGGGCGAGGCTACTCGCGCCGTCGCGGCCGCCTTTCGCGCCCCGGGCCGGGCCGGCCGGCGCGGGGCGCCCCGGTGGCGGAGGGATCAGACGGCGGTCGGCACCACCGAGGCCGTGTCACGCCCCGAGCGCAGCAACGCGCCCGGGACGGCCCCGGTGGGGGCCCCGTCGCGCACGGTCTCCACGCCGTTGACCAGCACGCGCACCACCCCGTTGCTGGCGGCCACCAGGCGCGGCGCCTCGCCGGGGAGGTCGTGGACCAGGCGGGCCGGCTCGGAACCGACCGTGGCCGGGTCGAACACGAAGAGGTCGGCCGCGAAGTCCTCGGCCACCCGCCCCCGGCGGCGGAGACCGAAGAGGTCGGCCGGCTGGCCCGTCATCATGTGGACGGCCCGCTCGACCGGCACCAGCCGGCGCCCGCGCAGGCAGTCCTGCAGGAAGGCGGTGGGGTAGTTCGAGCCGCACATGCGGTCGAGGTGCGCCCCGGCGTCCGACCCGCCGACCATGGCCCGGGGGTCGCTCCAGATCTCCGCCCGCATGGCCCAGGTCTTGTCGTCGCCGTCGTCGGTGTTGGGCCACAGCACCGTGCGCAGCCCGTCGGCCAGGACGATGTCCAACAGCGTGTCGAAGGGCGCGGTACCCCGTTCGGCCGCGATGTCCTCGACCGCGCGCCCGGCGCAGCCCTCGTTGGCCTCGGCGTAGGTGTCGCCGATCACATAGGTGCCCCAGTGGGCCAGGCCGCGGAAGACCCCGGCCTCCTTGGACCGGGCCCGCTCGTCCAGCAGGGCCCGCACCGCGGGGTCGGCCAGCTTGGCCATGCGCTCCTCGGCCGGCAGGTCCATGACCTCGCCCCAGCCCGGGATGAGGAACAGCGCGCAGTGGGTCCGGAAGCTCATGTTCATGGGGACCAGCGTGGGCATGGTCAGGGCCACGATCCGCCCGCCGGCCGCCGCCGCCGTGCTCGACGCCCCCAGCTGATGGGCGATGCGATCGGCGGAGCGAGCGTCGACCGTCAGCACGTTCCAGTTGAGCGGTCGCTGCGCCGTGGTGCTCATGGCGGTCATGAGGTCGACCTCCTCGGCACTGAAGGCGTCGAGGCAGCCGTTGGTGATGTACTCGAGCGTCGTCCCCTCGTGGGCCGCCACCTCGGCGCAGAAGGCCAGCATCTCCCGGCGATCGGCCGCCCGGGTGGTGATGGGCCGGTTGTCGCCGTCGGAATGGGTGCGCGACTGCGAGGAGGAGAACCCGAGCCCGCCGGCGGCGATCGATTCGCCCAGCAGGGCCCGCATGGCCGCGATCTCGTCGTCGCGGGCCACCTCGTCGGCCCGGGCCGCGCCCATGACCTTGCGGCGCAGGGCGGAGTGGCCCACCAGGAAGCCGGCGTTGACGCCGAGATTGCCCTCGAGCGCATCGAGGTACTCGCCGAAGGTGGACCAGGTCCACGGGACGCCCTGCTCGAGTGCGGTCAGCGGCATGCCCTCGACCTTGGCCATCATGCGCCGGATGTAGTCGGCGTCCTCGGGGTTGATGGGGGCCAGCGTGAAGCCGCAGTTCCCGCCGATCACCGTGGTCACCCCGTGCAGGTTGGAAGGCGAGGCGGAGGGGTCCCAGAAGAGCTGGGCGTCGTAGTGGGTGTGCGGGTCGACCACGCCGGGCATCACCATCAGCCCGGTGGCGTCGAGCTCGGTCCGCCCCGCCTCGGCGATCTCGCCGACCGGCGCGATGCGGCCGTCCCGGATGCCGACATCGGCCCGGCGGGGCGGCCCCCCCGTGCCGTCGATGACCGTGCCGGACCGGATCACGTAGTCGAGCATGAGACCTCCGAATGGGTTGGTGCGGGCGCTGCTCAGTGGACCTGACGCGGCGTCAGTTTAGGGTGTGCCCGGGGCCGTGCCCCGATTCGGCAACTCGGCTGCAACATTTTGCCTGTGGACAACCTGCACGTGCCTGAGCAACCCCGGTCGCCGGTCCGTTCGTCCCCAGGTCGTCCACAACCTATGCGCCGGTGTTCCACCCACAACGGCTTTCGCCCGGGCGCCCCACGTGCTTCACTCCGGTCATGCCCGGGGCCGCCTCGCCGATACGGTGGCGCCCGTGGTCCTGAGCCTGCACCCGAGCGCCGAGGGCGTCCTGCCCGGCCAGCTCCTCGAGCGGGCCATACGGGCGGGCTACATCGAGGCCGGGCGGTTCAACATCCCCGAGGCCAACGTGCAACCGGCCAGCCTGGACCTGCGCCTCGGTGAGCGGGCGCTGCGCATCCGCTGCAGCTTTCTGCCCGGGGCCGACACGGTGGGGGACAAGCTCAAGGACTACGTGCTCGACGAGATCGACCTGCGGGGCGACGGCGCCATGCTCGAGACCCGCTGCCCCTACCTCATCGAGCTGAAGGAGCGGCTCGACCTGCCCGCCGGCCTGCGGGGCAAGGCCAACCCGAAGAGCTCGACCGGGCGCATCGACGTGTTCACCCGGGTCATCACCGACCACAGCGAGCGCTTCGACGAGATCGCGCCGGGGTACCAGGGCCCGCTCTACCTCGAGGTGGTGCCCCTCTCCTTCGCCGTGCGGGTCCGCGAGGACCTGGCCCTGAACCAGCTGCGCCTCTCCATCGGCCGGGCCTGGCTGAGCGACGCCGAGGTGCGGGCCACCCATGCCGCCGAGCCCATCCTGTTCGACCACGGGGCGCCGGTCCCCCCCGACGCCCTGGTGCTCTCCGACGGGCTCTTCCTCGGCCTCGACCTGCACGGCGACGCCGGCGGCCGGGTCGGGCACAGCACCCGGGACAGCGCCCCGCTCCTCGACCTCAGCGCCGACGGCGAGACGGACCCCACGCCCTTCTGGGACCCGGTCTACCGCGAGGCGGGCGACCGCCTGGTCCTCTCCCCCCGGCGCTTCTACCTCCTCATGTCCCACGAAGCGGTCAGCATCCCGCCCTACCTGGCCGCCGAGATGACGGCGTACGACCCCACCAGCGGGGAGCTGCGGACCCACTACGCCGGGTTCTTCGACCCGGGCTTCGGCTACGACCCCGACCGCGGGTTCCAGGGCTCGCGGGCCGCGCTCGAGGTGCGGGCCCACGACGTGCCCTTCATGGTCGAGAACGGCCAGGCCGTCTGCAAGCTGACCTTCGAGCGGATGCTCGAGGAGCCCCTGGCCCTCTACGGCACGGACATCGGCTCCTCCTACCAGCAACAGGAAGAGACCCTGAGCCGGTACTTCAAGCGGTAGCCCGGGGGCACGTCGCGGCCCATCGGGCCCATCGGGCAGAAATTTGCGTAAGACGGCGGCTCACGCCCGTTCCCCTCTTAGCGGGACCACGGCGAAGGAGCATCGTTGACGCGGACGGGGTGGACCACGAGGTCACTCGGTGTCGGGCTGCTCCCCGTCGTCGCGCCCGCGGCCGGGAGGGTGCCCGGCGCCGGTCCGGCAGGACCGCGGACGAACTGAGAGGACCGGGGACGGTCCCGGCGGAGGAGGGGATATGTCCGACGACGACACATTCGACGAGTACATCGGCCTCGAGGACCTGTTCCTCTCGGGTGACTTCGCCGCGCTGCGACCCGGGCAGCCCCACACCGGGCCGAGCCGCGCCCTCGAGGTCTGGAAGCCGCCGCAGCTGCCCGTGCCCATCCCCGTGGTGCGGCCCGAGCCGGCCGGCCATGCCTCGACCACGCACCGCCGCCGCCGTCGCACCGCGGCGCTCGCCGTCATGGGCGGGGCGGCGGCGGCCCTGGTCATCGCCCTGGGTCTGAGTGGCAGCTCGGGCAAGCCCACGGGCATCCGGGCCGCCAGCCAGTCCACCCGACCCGGGGTGGCCCGGCTCCCGCGTCTCGGGTTCGGCACCGGGGCAGGCACGCCGAGCGGCGGGCCGATCGGCGCCGTGCAGCGGGCCGGCGCTGGTGCGGGGGGCACCGGGTCGTACGTCCTGGCCGGGAGCAGCGCGCCGGCGCCGGGTGCCGGCGGGTCGGGTGCGGGCGCGTCGGGCCCCGCGGGATCCGGTGGGGCCGCCCTTGGCGCCGGTGCGGGCGGGAGTGCGGTGAGCAGCACCCCCGCGGCCTCCACGGTCTCATCGACCACCCCCGGCGCGCCGACCGGAGGCGCCGCCCCGGCGCCGGCCGGTGACGCCCTGGCCCCGGTGGTCTCGCTGGTGGGCGACGTCGTCACCACCCTCGAAACCGCGGTGACCGGGGTGGTGACCACCGTGGACCCGACGGTGCCGGTGACACCGCTGGTGGCCCCCCCCGCCGCGGTCAGCGCCCCGCTGACCGCGGTGACCTCGCTGCTCGCCCCCACCAGCTGAGCCTCGCCCCGTCAGCGGAGACCCTGAGCCCGGGTGCCGGGTGCTCGGTTCCGGGTGCTCGGTGCCGGGTGCTCGACGGCGCGGGCAGAGCTGATAAGCCGGGAGCCGCACGCCACCGCGGGGTGGCAGGACAGCGAGGTCAACATGAATTACGTGAACTTGGGCGCATCGGGTCTGCGGGTCTCCCGGATCTGCTTGGGGATGATGGGGTTCGGCAACAACAGTGAACGGCCCTGGGTGATCGACGAGGACGCGGCGGAGCCGATCGTCAAGGCCGCGGTCGAGGGTGGGGTGACCTTCTTCGACACGGCCGACACCTACTCGGGCGGCGCCAGCGAAGTGGCCACGGGACGGCTGGTCCCCAAGTTCCTGACCCGGGACGAGTCGGTCATCGCCACCAAGGTGTTCATGCCCGTGACGCCGGGCGAGAACGGCGCCGGCCTCTCCCGCAAGCACATCCTCTCGGCCATCGACGCCTCGCTCGGCCGGCTGGGCCTGGACTACGTGGACCTCTACCAGATCCACCGCTGGGACCCCCGGACGCCGATCGAGGAGACCATGGGCGCGCTGCACGAGGTGGTGCAGGCCGGCAAGGCCCGCTACCTCGGCGCCAGCAGCATGTTCTCGTGGCAGTTCGCCAAGGCGCAGTACACGGCCGAGAAGCACGGCTGGACGCCGTTCGTCTCGATGCAGAACCACTACAACCTGATCTACCGGGAGGAGGAGCGGGAGATGATCCCGCTCTGCCTCGACCAGGGGGTGGGGGTGATCCCGTGGAGCCCGCTGGCCCGCGGCGTGCTGGCGGGCACCCGCACCCGGGCGGGCGATCGCCGCACCACGCGCTCGAGCACCGATCCCTTCGCCGACTACCTCTACGACCAGCCGACGGACTTCGACGTGGTGGAGCGGGCCCAGGAGGTGGCCGCCGCCCGCGGCGTGCCGACGGCGCAGGTGGCTCTGGCCTGGCTCCTGGCCAAGCCCGGCGTGACGGCACCCATTGTGGGGTCGACCAAGCCGGCGCACCTCGCGGACGCCCTGGCGGCCGAGGAG
Source organism: Acidimicrobiales bacterium (assembly GCA_052148295.1). GTDB lineage: Bacteria > Actinomycetota > Acidimicrobiia > Acidimicrobiales > RAAP-2 > Bog-473. Next base: position 1,331 of record JBKQIP010000081.1, on the reverse strand, counting down.
CTCGCCTTGACCGAGGACGAGGTGTCCAGCCTCGAGAAGCCCTACGTGCCCCACCCCGTCCTGGGCCACTTCTGAGAAGCGCCCGAGCCCGGTTCGGTTAGGGTCGGTCAGGGCCGGTCACCGGCGCCAACGCGGACGATGGCGAACGTGGGGGGATGATGCGGGTTGCACTGACGGTGGCGGATTTCCTGGACCGGGCGGCGCTGGTGCACGGCGCCCGGGTGGCCGTGGTCGACGAGCCGGAGGCCGCCGGGACCCTGGGGGAGCTGACCTACGCCGAGCTCGAGGCCAGGGCCCGGGGCATGGCCCTGGCGCTCGATCGCCTGGACGTGGCCGCCGGGGCGCGCGTGGCCATCGTCAGCCCGAATTCGGGGAAGTTCCTGACCTCGTACTTCGGGGTCAGCGCCTACGGGCGGGTCCTGGTCCCCATCAACTTCCGCCTGACGGCCGACGAGATCACCTACATCGTCGAGCACTCGGGGTCCTCCGTGCTGCTCTACGACCCGGACCTGGCCGACGTGGTGGCCGACATCACCGTGGCCCACCGCTTCGCGCTCGACGGACGCGACGACGCCGAGCTGCTGGCCCCGGCCCCGGCCGGCGCGCTGCCCCGCGCCTGGGAGGCCGACGAGGACGCCACCTGCTCGGTCAACTACACCTCGGGCACCACGGCGCGGCCCAAGGGCGTGCAGCTGACCCACCGCAACTGCTGGATCAACGCGGTCACGTTCGGGTGGCACACCGGGGTGGGTGACCGTGACGTCCTCCTGCACACCCTGCCCATGTTCCATTGCAACGGATGGGGCATGCCCTATGCGGTGACGGGGATGGGGGGCACCCACGTCGTGCTGCGCAAGGTGGACGGGGAGGAGATCCTCTCCCGGGTCGAGCGCCACGGCGTGACCCTGCTCTGCGCGGCGCCGGCCGTGGTGGCCGCCGTCCTCGACGCCGCGGCCGGCCGCGAGCGGGAGGGCCGCACCGTGCCGGGACGGGGCACCGTGCGCGTGGTGGTGGCCGGCGCCCCGCCGCCCTCCCGGACCATCGAGCGGGTGGAGACCGAGCTCGGGTGGGAGTTCATCCAGATCTACGGGCTGACCGAGACGGCGCCGCTGCTGACCATCAACCGGGCCCCGGCCGAGTGGGACGACGTCACGCCGGCGGAGCGGTCGCAGCGGCTCAGCCGGGCCGGGGTCCCCGCCGTCGGCGTGCGCATCGCGGTGGACGACGAGGGCGAGGTCCTGGCCCGCTCCAACCACGTGTTCGAGGGCTACTGGGAGCAGCCCGACGAGTCGGCCCGGGCGCTGGCGGGGGGCTGGTTCCACACCGGCGAC
>JBKQIP010000080.1:0-29226 GCA_052148295.1 Acidimicrobiales bacterium | reverse complement strand
ACTCCCGGAACGATCCCGAGTAGAAGGCGTGGACGCCACCGAGCGGGTCCCCCTTCATCTTCGCCCGGGTCTCGCCCTCGAGCTCGGTCACCTCGTCCTCGCCGATGAGGGTGTCCCCGCCGACAAGGTGGGGCGGGGCGATCGGGCCCCGCCACCGCGTCGTCGGGCCATAGGACGGGTCGCACCACAGCGGGTTGTCGTCGCCGTAGGCCTCGGCCACGTGGCGGAAGGCGTCCTCGTTGGGGACGCGGTAGTGGGGCGGATTGGTGTGCGGGCGCGCGATGCCGATGCGCTCCCGCAGTCGGGCCACGCCCTCGTCGGTGATGGCATCGGGCACGGTCAGCGCTGTCCCTTCCGGTTCGCCCCGGCGCCGTGAGACCTCGAGGTCATGGGCGCGAAGTATAAAATAAACAATTCGCGCACACTGGGGCCGCGTCCCACCGGGGGGCGCTCCCGGCGTCCGCCGATCACACGGGGTCGGGTCGGTCGGCGGCGCGGCGGAAGGCGCCGACCACGGCCCGGAGGTGGTCGAGGGCGGCGGACGGGTCGGCCGGCAACGCCAGGCGGGCGCGCACGTCGGTGACACCGGCCGCGACGAGGGCGGGTACGGCCGCCATGGTGCCGTCGATGTCCAGTGATCCGTCAGCGCGGCGCACCGGGGGAAGATGACCGACCACCTGGAGCCCCGCCGGGTCTCGACCCACCTCGTGGAGGGCGTCCTTCATCTGGGCGATGCCCGAGGTGAGATCGGCGGCGGCGGGGCCCCACGGGATCCAGCCCGTCCCGAAACGGGCCAGCCGGTGCACCACGTGCCGGTTCACGGAGCCACCGATCCAGAGAGGGACACCACCGGGTTGCCGCGGCTTGGGCATCTGGTGGATGGCCTCGAAGTCGAGCTCGGGTGCGTGGTACTCGGCCCGCTGCTGCTGCCAGAGCGTCTGGCACACCTCGAGCGCGTGGTCCAGGAGCCGGCCCCGGTTGGCGAAATCGAGCCCGGCGGCGTCGTACTCCTCCTTCTGCCATCCGACCCCGACGCCGAGGTCGAACCGGCCGCCGGAGAGGACGTCGAGGGTGGCGGTGCTCTTGGCCAGCACCACGGGGCGGCGCAGGGCGGCGATCAGGATGTTCGTCCCCAGGCGGATGCGGGATGTCATGCCGGCGATGACGGACAGCGTCGTGATCGGCTCGAGCCAGTGCCCGTCGGGCCCGGTGGGCTGTCGGCCCCCGGCCTGTCCGCCGATCTCCGGGCGCCCGTACTCCTCGAGGTGCTCGCCGAAGACGACGTGATCGGAGACCACCAGGCGGTCCATCCCGGCCTGGTCCAGCAGCCGCACCTGCTCCAACAGCGGCTGCCAGTTGCCGGGATCGTCGGCCGAGTACGTCGTCACGCCCATGGAGAGCTCGATGGGAGCTCCACCGCTCACTGTCATGTCGACCTCCTTGTCGCTCAACGGCCGGGGACGTTGGTCGCGTGCGTCTCGGTCCAGTCGACCAGGACCTTGCGGGTGGCGATCTTCCAGGCACCCTCGGCATCGGGCTCGTACTGGTCGTCGTAGCGGATGTACATCACGCGGTCCGTCCCGCCGTGGCGGTTCGGGATGAGGTGATGCGCCACGCAGTACACCTCGCCGGTGGCCCGGCCGTCCCCGATGTCGTAGGTGGACTGGCCGAGCAGATGGAACGTCTTGGCGTACACGCTCAGGATCTCGGGAATGCGACCGATCTCGTCGTGCCCCTCCCTCCGGCTGACCGGTTCGGCGTCGTCGGAAGGGTCGTGCACGGCGAGCGAGGCGTGGGGATGGAACGCACTGAGGAGGGTGTCGACGGCGCGGTGGTCGACCCCGGACGCGTAGCGTTCGGCCAACGAGCGCAACGCGGCTCGCACGTCGGCATCGGGTGCGGTCATCGGCTCCTCTCCCGGTCCGCCCGCGGCGGGCCCGACCACGCGGCGCGAGGGCGCCGGGGTCGGTGCGTCACCCCAGCTCCGTGGACACGGGATCAATATAATATACGAGGATGGGTTCGGCTCGGGGAGGTGTGAGGTGACCGCGGTCGCCCTCGGTGCCGAGCAGCTGCTGCGCCATGTGGCCATGGACCCGGCGGCACCGGCTCCTCTGCCGGGGGACAGCCCCGCGGTGCCGAGCGAGTACCTGTATTCGCGCGCCGCGTCCATCGCCGGCGGCACCAGTGAGATCCAACGTACCATCGTGGCCGAGCACCTCCTCGGCCTCCCCCGGGGGCGTTGACCGTGTCGACCACACCGGCTCGGAGGTCCGGTGCGCTGGTTCGCCGACGAAGGAAGGGTGGGACATGAGCGACAAGGTTCTCCTCGAGGTGAAGGGCCCCGTGGCCGTGATCACCAACAACAACCCTGAGAAGCGCAACGCCTTCGACGACGACATGGACCTGCGCCTGTTCGAGATCCTCGGTGAGCTCAAGGCGCGTCCCGAGGTGCGGGCGGTGATCTGGCGGGGAGAAGGCAAGTCCTGGTCCTCGGGTCGCGACGTGTCGGTCATCGGCACCAATGTCACGCCCCTGAGTCACCACGAGCTCATGTCGCGCGGCCACCGGGGCATCCTGCAGGTCTTCGACCTCGAGGCGCCCATCATCGTCGCCCTGCACGGATGGGCCATCGGCGGCTCCTTCCAGCGGGCCCTGCTCTGCGACGTCCGCATCGCCGCCGAGGGGGCCCGCTTCATGCTGCCCGAGGTGGGCCACGGGGTCATCCCCGACACCGGTGGGGTGGGGCGGCTCTACGAGATCTGCGGGCCCGGGGTGGTCAGCGACCTGGTCCTGACCGGGCGGGCCATGGACGCCGCCGAGGCCTACGCCCACGGGATCGTCTCGCGCGTCGTGGCCCCCGAGGCGCTCGAGGAGACCGCGTGGGAGATGGCCGAGAAGATCGCCGCCGCCCCGGCCGTCACGGTCAAGATGGCCCGCCGGGTGCTGCGCCACCTGAGCGAGCCCGCCGTGCGCGCCTCCATGGCCGATGAGCTGATCTACCAGACCTTCATCAACAAGTCGTCCGACTTCGCCGAATTCCGGGAGGCCCGCGCCGAAGGGCGCGAGCCCCACTACACAGGGAGCTGAAGATGACCGATCAGGTGCACCAGGGACTCCTCGAACCGCCCCCGGTCGGGGACTCGGCCCTCCCGCCCGGCACCTTCGCGGGCAACTGTGTCTTCATCACCGGGGGTGGGACGGGTCTGGGCAAGGCCATCGCGGCCGAGTTCGCCCGGTTGGGGGCCGACCTGGTGATCGCCAGCCGCAAGGCCGAACACCTCGACGCGGGCACCGAGGCGGCTGAGGCCCTCGGGGCCCGGGTGCGGGGGGTGACCTGTGACATCCGTGAACCCGACCAGGTCAGCGCCGCCTTCGACGAGGCGACCGGGGCGTTCGGGCTCCCCGGCGTGCTGATCAACAACGCGGCGGCCAACTTCCCGGTCCCGGCCGAGGACATGTCACCCAACGCCTGGCGGACCGTGGTCGACATCACCCTCAACGGCACCTTCTTCTGCTCGCGGGAGTTCGCCCGGCGCCATCTCGAAGCCGGCAGCGCCGCCTCCATCGTCAACGTCGGCGCCTCGTACGCCTGGACCGGGGGCCCGGGCTTCGCCCATTCGGCCGCGGCCAAGGCCGGGGTCAAGAACATGGTCGAGACCCTGGCCGTCGAGTGGGGGCCGTACGGGATACAGGTCAACGGGCTGGTCCCGGGACTGTTCCCCCACGAGGACATGACGGCCGACATCACCAGCAACCTGGACCGCACCAGCGAGAAGGACCTGGCGCAGCCCGCACTGCGGGTGGGCAGGCTGCGCGAGCTGGGCTGGGCGGCCACCTTCCTGGCCTCGCCCTATGCCCGCTTCATCTCGGGCCACACCCTGGTCGTCGACGGCGCCAACTGGCAGCGCCGCTCACTGACCAACCCGCCCGTGGTCACGGTGCGCGAGCAGATGGGGCGCGGGCCCTTCGACCCGGCCCCGGCCCGGTAGGGGGAGACATGGCGACTGACCACACGGCGACCGGCCACACGGCGACCGGCCACACGGCGACCGACCAATTGCTCTCCGGGGTCCGGGTCATCGAGAGCTCCATGCTGGGGCCGGCGGAGCTGGGGGGCCTCCTGGCCGACCTCGGGGCGGACGTGATCAAGGTGGAGCCGCACGGCGGGGACTACGGACGGCGCATGACCTGGCCGATCATCCGCTCGCACACCGCGGCGGCGGGGGAGGAGAAGGACTGCTCGCTGCTGTCGCTCCACATCAACCGGGGCAAGCGCTCGGTGGTGATCGACCTGCGGACCGACGACGGCGTGCAGGCCTACCTCGATCTGGTGCGGGACGCCGACGTGGTGATCGAGGCCATGCGACCGGGCGCCCTGGCCAAGCGCGGCCTCACGCTGGCGCGCCTGCAGGAGGTCAATGCCCGCATCGTGTTCTGCTCACTCTCCGGGTACGGGTCGACCGGTCCGTACCGGGACCTGCCCGCCCACGGCATCGCCTTCGACGCGTGGGGCGGCCAGATGCCCATCGCGACGGACGATCACGGGTTCACCGCCATCGCCGAGCACTCGAGCATCGGGATCCACGCCGGGCCGATGTACGCGGCCCTGGCCGTCCTGGCCGCCGTGGTGCGGGCGCGGAGCACCGGGCAGGGGTGCGCCCTCGAGGTGGCGCAGTCCGATGCCGCCGCCTACTTCGACTGGTACCGGATCGAGACGTGGCGGAGCTACGAGCGACCACAGGAGGAGGTCTACGGCAACGAGGCGGACGGCGGTGAGCGCCGTGCGCCCGGGATCGGCGGCATGGCCGGCGGCGTGCGCTACCAGGTCTACCCGTCGCGCGACGGGCACGTCCTCTTCATGGCCAGCGAACAGGCCTTCTGGCGGAACTTCTGCGACGGGGTGGGGCGCCTCGACCTCTTCGAACGATGGCCCGGTTCGCAGTATGGCGACCACGCGCGGGGCAACCTCGAGCTCCAGGCCATCCTGCTCGAGATCTTCGGCACCCGCACCACGGCGGAATGGGTGGCGTTCGGGAACGAGCACAACACCCCGATCGCGCCGGTGAACACGCCCCAGACCATCATCGACGACCCGCAGTTCCAGGACCGGTTCGCCTGGCTGTCACGAGACGAGCTCGAAGCGGACATGCTGCGCATCCCGGTCAAGGTCGACGGGGGCGACCTGCCCGCCCCGCACCGCGCCCCGGCGGCGGGCGCCGACACCGACGAGGTCTTCCGTACCGTCGCCGGCTACGACGACGAGCGCATCGCCGCCCTGCGCCGCGCCGGCGTGCTGGGCTGAAACGGTATGGGCATGTCGGAGCCGGGGCGACGTGGTGGGTGACGATCGGCGCGGGCCCACCGAGTTCAATCTGGCCGCGGTGCAAGAGACGCTGGCCGAGGCCATCGCTGACCGCGATGCCATCGTGTCCGCGGCCGGGCGCCTGACCTGGGGCGAGCTGACCGAGCGCACCCGGCGGCTGGCCAATTGCTTCCTGGACCGGGGCCTGACCGTGGCGCGCGAGCGCCCGGCGCTGGGTGACTACGAGTGCGGCCAGGACCGGGTGGCCGTGCTGCTCTACAGCCGGCCCGAGTACATCGAGACGATGCTGGGTGCCTTCAAGGCCCGGCTGGCGCCGTGCAACGTCAACTATCGCTACGTCGCCTCCGAACTGATCTCGCTCTTCGCGGACATGGCGCCGGCGGCGGTCGTCTACGAGGCGCCGTTCGCCGAGGTCCTGGACCAGGCGCTCGACCGTCCCGGCCCCCGTCCGCTCCTGCTCGAAGTGGGGAGCGCCGGGGGGCGGGTCTCCCTCCCCGGAGCCATCGCGTACGAAGACGCGCTGGCGGGCTCCTCGTCGAGCCGGCCAACCGTCGCGTGGTCGCCCGACGACCTCTACCTCCTCTACACCGGGGGCACCACGGGTGCGCCGAAGGGGGTCCTGTGGCGCCAGGCCGACATCTTCGTGGCCGCGCTGGGGGGCCGGAACTACCGCGAGGGCGCGAGGGACTGGGGGTCGCTCGAGGAGCTCCGGACCGCCGTGGCGGGGCGGGAGGGCGTCCGGGCGCTCTCGGCGGCCCCGTTCATGCACGGGACGGGACAGTGGATCGCCTTCCAGGCCCTGCACGCCGGGGGCGCCGTCGTCATCCCGCACGTGGTCGAGCGCTTCGATGCCGATGACGTCCTCGATACCGTGGCCCGGGAGCACGTGGGCCTGCTGGCCATCGCCGGGGAGTCGTTCGCCCAGCCGCTGCTGGACGCCCTCGATGCCAAGCAGCGGGACCTGTCCTCCCTGCGCATGCTGGTCACGAGCGGGGCGGCGCTGACGCCGGGATCCAAGAAGAGGCTGACCGATCACCTGGCCGATCTGCGCATCAGGGACACCGTGGGATCGTCGGAGGCCGGTCCGATCGCGCAGATCGTGAGCAGCGGGGCCAGCGCGGGTGAGCAGACCCGCTTCGCCGCCGGCGACGGGGCGCTGGTGGTCGACGAGAACAGGGAGCGCCTCCTGGCGCCGGGCCACCCGGGGACCGGCTGGCTGGCCCGCGGGGGGAGGATCCCGCTGGGCTACCTCAACGACCCCGACAAGACCCGCGAGACGTTCCGCGTCATTGACGGCCGGCGGGTGTCGATTCCCGGTGACCGGGCGCGGATCGAGGCGGACGGCACCATCGAGGTGCTGGGCCGCGACTCGGTCACCATCAACTCGGGCGGCGAGAAGATCTTCGCCGAGGAGGTCGAGTCGGCCCTGCTCCAACACCCCGACATCCGCGACGTCATCGTCATCGGCCGGCCGAGTGACCGGTGGGGCAGCGAAGTGGTGGCGCTCATCGAGACCAGGGACGGTCGGCCGTTGGAGACCGAGGGCGTCCGTGAGCTGTGCCGGCGGCACATCGCCCGCTACAAGGTTCCGAAACAGCTGATCTTCGTCGACCACGTGGCGAGAAACCCGGCGGGCAAGGCGAACTACACCTGGGCGCGCCGGGTGGCCGGGGACGCGGCCACGAGCACACCGGCCGGGGATCGTTGAGCGTGGCTGCGCCCGGGGGCTCCCTGCACCTCGCCCTGCGCCTGAACCTGTACCGGTCGTCGACCCTGGCCGTTCCCGTCGACCTGGTCCAGGCCGCCGAAGCGCTCGGCTACCACTCGGTGTGGAGCGCCGAGGCCTACGGCGCCGACGCCCTCTCCCCACTGGCCTTCCTGGCGGCACACACCAGCCGCATCAGGCTGGGGACGGCCATCGCCCAGCTGGCCGCCCGGCCCCCCGCCACCCTGGCCATGCACGCCCTGACCATCGATGCCCTGGCGGGCGGGGGTCGGGTCATCATCGGCATCGGGGTGTCGGGGCCCCAGATCGTCGAGGGTTGGTACGGCCAGCCCTGGGGGCGGCCCACCGACCGCCTGCGGGACTACGTGGCCATCGTCCGCCAGGTCCTCGACCGCCGGGCTCCGGTCACCCACGACGGACCGGAGATCTCGCTGCCCTACCGGGGAGCGGGGTCGATCGGCCAGGGCAAGGCCCTGCGCTCGATCCTGCACGCCACCGCGCCCGTCCCGATCTGGCTGGCGTCGGGCGGTCCCCGCAACACCGAGCTCTGCGCCGAGGTGGCGGACGGGTGGCTGCCGATGGCCCTCGGATCGGGCTCGCACCTGGCGCCGCTCGAGCGCGGGTGGGCGACGCGGGGCGGCCGGCCGGCGGACTTCGAGGTGTTCACCGGGGCGTCGGTCCAGCTCACCGACGACGTGGCCGGGGCGCTGGACCGGATGCGCCCGCTCACCGCCATGTACGTTGGCGGCATGGGCAGTGCCACCCACAATTTCCACCGGGAGGCCATGGCCCGGCGGGGCTTTCCCGACGAGGCCCGGCGCATCCAGGAGCTGTGGTTGGCCGGCCGCAAGGACGAGGCGGTCGCCGCGGTGCCCGACGCGTATCTCGAACAGTCGTCGTTCATCGGGGACGAGCAGCGCATCCGGCGGCGGTGGGCCGACTGGTCGCCCCCGCCGCTCGCCACCGGCCTGATCGTGGACGTGCCCGGTGTCGACGAGCTCCGCCTGGTGGCCGCCCTGCGGGACGGGTCGTGACCTACGAGACCATCGCCGTCGACGCGCCGGCCGAGCACGTGGGCCGGATCACCCTCAACCGGCCGGAGAAGCGCAACGCCATCTCGACGCCGATGCGGGTCGAGCTGCTCGCCGCGCTCCGCGCCCACGACGGGGATCCCGCCGTGCGGGTGACGGTCATCCGGGGCGCCGGGGTCTGCTTCTCGGCCGGCTACGACCTGTCCGGCGGCCCGATGATGGAGGGTGCGCCGTTCTATTCGGCCCCGGGCGACGGCCAGTGGGCCCGTCAGTGCAACGACACCTGGTTCAGCATCTGGGACCTGGCCAAGCCGGTGATCGCCCAGGTCCACGGCTACGCCATCGCCGGGGCGACCGAGCTGGCCTCGGCCTGCGACCTGGTCTACGTGGCCGAGGACGCCCAGATCAGCTACCCGGTGGTGCGGGTGATGAGCCCGCCCGACTGGCAGTACCACACCGTGCTGCTCGGTCTGCGCCGGGCCATGGAGCTCATGCTGACCGGCGATCCGATCTCGGGGGTGGAGGCGGCGGCCATCGGGTTCGCCAACCGGGCCTTCCCGGCGGAGGCCTTGGAGGAGTCGGTGCTGGCCGTGGCCGCCCGGGTGGCCGGGGTGCCCAGCGACCTGACCCAGATCAACAAGCGCAGCGTGCACCGGGCCTTCGACGTGTGGGGTGCCCGGGCCGCCATCCGCGCCGGCACCGAGCTCCAGGCCCTGGCCGGGCACACCCAGACGGCGGCGGAGCACCGCCAGGGTCTGCTCGAGCGCATGAAGGGACAGATCCGCTCCTGACCCGCCGCCTCGGCGCGGTCGGCGTCAGGCCCGGGCCGCCACCTCGGCGGCCCAGCGGTAGTCGGCCTTGCCGGTCGGGGAGCGCACCACGTGGTCCACGAATACGACCCGCTTGGGCACCTTGTAACCGGCCAGTGAGGCGCGGGCCAGCGCCTGGAGGGCCGCCTCGTCGGCTTCGGTCCCCGGCGCCGGTTCGACCACGGCCACCACCCGCTGACCCCACCGCTCGTCGGGAGCGCCGACCACCAGGACGTCGTAGACGGCGTCACTCTGGCGCAGGGCGGCCTCCACCTCCTCGGGGTACACCTTCTCGCCGCCCGTGTTGATGCAGATGGAGCCGCGCCCCAGCACCGTGATGGTGCCGTCGGCGGCCACCGTGCCCATGTCACCGGTGAGCGACCAACGCTGCCCGCCCCACTCCACGAACGTGGCGGCCGACTTCGCCGGGTCGTTGTAATAGGCCAGGGGGATGCGCCCGGTGCGCGCCACCCGGCCGACCGTGCCCGAGCCCGGAGGCACCGGTTGGCGGGTGTCCTCGTCCATCACCACCGCCTGACTGGCCACGAACTGCGGTTCGGGCTTGTCACCGGTGGGCCCGACGAAGACCCGCCCCGCCTGGATGCCCGTCTCTGACGAGCCGTACCCGTCGGACAGCGGGATCGAGGGGAACGTGGCGAGAAACCGCTCGCGCAAGGCCGGGGAGAGGGGCGCCCCGCCCGAGCTGAAGGCGGCCAGCGACCCCAGGTCGGGCTTGGGGTCGAGGGCGTCCCAGCCGTCGAGGAGCGGGCGCATGAAGGCGTCACCCACGGCGCTGGTGGCGTTGACCCGCTCGCGTTCGATGGTGCGCCAGACCTCGGCCCCGTCGAGCGGTCCCGACCACAGCACCACCCGGTTGCCGCTGTACAGGTGGAGCATCACCACCCACCCGCCGGCGGCGTGCATCAGCGGGGCCAGCAGCAAGAAGGCGTTCTGCTCGGGGGCGATCCGCGAGACGAGCTCGTCGACCGAGGTGACTTCGGGCAGCGCGGGGTTGCCCCCGCCCATGCAGGCGAAGAAGGCGTCCTCCTGCCGCCAGACGACGCCCTTGGGCAAGCCCGTCGTGCCGCCGGTGTAGAGGATGTAGTGGTCGTCCCCCGAGCGGGCCCCGAAGTCGCGCGTCGGCGACGACGACGCCAGCGCGCGTTCGTACCCGGGTCCGGTGACCAGCGACCAGCGCAGGGTCGGCGTGTCGGGCTCGACCTCGGCGACGCGCTCGGTGTAGTCGGGCTGCAGGACGACCCCCACCAGGTCGGCGTCGTTGAAGAGATGGCGCAATTCGCCCGCCGTGTAGCGGTAATTCACGTTGATCGGCACGGCACGGACCTTGTAGGCGGCCAGGGTGGCCTCCACGTACTCGAAGCAGTTCTGCAGGTAGAGGCCGATGTGCTGGTCCGGCCGGACGCCCCGCGCCAGGAACCAGTGGGCCACCCGGTTGGCTCGAGCCTCCAGTTCGCCGAAGGTGCGTTGCTCGCCGTTGCAGCGCAGGGCGACCCGGTCGGGCACCTGGTCCGCGACGGCCTCCCACAGGTCGGCCAGGTTGAACCCGCTCATGGCGTGATCCCCGTCGCCCGCGGTGGGCGCGGTGCCGTGTGGCGCCCTTCGGCCAGGGACAGCCCGGCCAGCAGCGCATCGCGCAGGTGGCGCGGGTCGATGACGTCGTCGTAGGAGAGGCGGCTGCCGGCGGTGATCGACGCCCTGGCCTGCTCGGCGGCCAAGCGGGCCCGCTCGTCGGGGTCCGCCACGGCGCTGCCCTCCGACGACGCCGGCAGGGCGCCCAGGGTGATGGAGGGGAAGGCCAGGCTGATGGTCTGGCCGTCGAAGGGGTTCATGGCCATGACCGAGGAGCCGAAGCCGAAGGCCTTGCGCAGGGTCACGTGGAGCTTGGGCACGTCGAGGCGATGCTGCACGGCGAACAGGCGCGCCGCGTGGCGCAGGATGCCCTGCTGCTCGGCGGCGGTGCCGGCCAGCACGCCGGGATTGTCGGCCAGGAAGATGCAGGGCAGGCCGAACGCGCCGGCCACGTCCAGGAAATGGGCCGCCTTGTCGGCGGCCGCACTGTCGATGGTCCCGGCCATGACGCTCGGGTCGTTGGCCACGATGGCCACGCTGCGGCCCCCGAGGTGGGCCAGGGCGGTGACGATGGAGCGGCCGAAGCCGGGCTGGACCTCGAGGAGCGCACCGTCGTCCGCCAGGGCAGCGAGCACCGGAGTGATGGCATAGGGGCGTCGGGGGTTGGGCGGGATGAGCTCGAGCAGCTCGTCGAGGCGGCGCGGCCCGGTGTCGGGGCCGTCGCGCCGCGGCGGCGGCTCCCAGGCGTTGAGCGGGAAATGGGCCAGGTACCGGCGGGCCAGCGCGATGGCCTCGACGTCGTCGGTCACCACGTTGTGGATGACGCCGGCGGTCTCCGCCGCCACCTGAGGGCCGCCCAGGACCTCCTTGGTGACCTCCTCGCCCGTGCCGGACTTCACCAGTGGGGGGCCGGCGGCGAAGATGGAGGCCGACCGGGTCATCACCGAGAAGTCGGACAGCGGCGCCGTCAGCGCGCCATGGCCGGCGGACGCGCCCAACACCAGGCAGACCATGGGCACGGCGCCCGACAGCTCGGCCAGGCCCATCAGGTCCCCGGGGCGCCGTCCCGTGGCCGAGTCGGTGACCCGGTGGCCGGCCCCCTCGAGCATCATCACCAGCGGTACCCGCTCCTGCCGGGCCAGCTGGCAGAGGCGGTAGCGCTTGTCCGAGGCGCCGCTGCCGATGGACCCGCCGAGCACGGTCACGTCCTCGGCCCCGGCCAGGGCCGGCCGTCCCCCGAGGCGTCCCGAGCCCGCCACCAGCGCGTCGCCGGGAACGGGCGGGTCCTCCGTGGTCCCGACCAGCACGCCGATCTCGGAGAAGGTGCCCGGGTCGAAGAGGGAGGCCAGACGCTCCCTGGCGTTGAGCCGGCCCCGCTCGCCCTGGCGGACCAGGCGCGCCGCGCCACCCATGGCGCGCGCCTCCGTCTTGCGGCGCTCGATCTCCTCGAGCGCCGGGCCCCAGCCGTGCAGTTCGTCGCCCATCACGTGACCCCCGTCGTCGCATCACCCGCAGACCTGTCCGTCACCCTTGACGCTCTCCTTGGCCCACCGTGGCCCACCCGTGTGGTCGACCGCATGATGCCATCACGGGCCCATGCCGCGCGATGGACGGATTCCCGCGGCGCGTGCTCCACGTGGTGCCCGCGGCGGGATGGCGCGCCACACCGGAGGGGCAAGGATGCGAGACGATTGATTGCCTATCATATGCAATCTAGCGTGATGGCCGCACTGGGCGCCGTCCGCTCGGGTATCGTCTGCGTTCTTCGGGACCGCACACGTCGGGAGAGGGCATGGACCACGGCAGGGGAGCACGGCGCGTCCTGGTCGTCATCGGCACCGGCGGCATGGGGGTGGCCGTGGCGCGGCGACTCGGTGGTGGCCGGCATCTGCTGCTGGCGGATGCCTCGGACGCGGCCGTGGGGGCCGCGGTGGCCACCCTGCGCGACGAGGGTCACGACGTCGAGGGCCATGTGGTGGACGTGGTCGATCGCGCCGCAGTCGAGCAGCTGGCCGCCGCCGCGGCGGGGGCCGGGCCGATCGACGCCGTCATCCACACCGCCGGCGTCTCACCGGTAACGGCCACCGCCCGGCAGATCTTCCGGGTCGATCTGCTGGGCACCGCGCACGTCGTCGACGCCTTTCTGCCCGTGTCCGGCCACGGTACGTCGTTGGTCTGCATCTCGAGCATGGCCGGGCATTTGGGCTCCCTGTCGGCGGCATTCGAGCATCACCTGGCGCGGGCGCCCACCGATGAGCTGCTCGGCCATGCCGAGATCGATCTCGACGGAGCCGATCCCGGCCTGGCCTACGTCGTGGCCAAGCGCGGCAATCAGCTCCGCATCCAGGCGGCGGCCCAGGCCTGGGGGGCTCGGGGGGCGCGCCTGAACACCATCAGTCCCGGCGTCATCTCGACCCCCATGAGCGCGGCGGAGCTCAGCGGGGCGTCCGGTGCGCACATGCGGGCCATGATCGAGTCCTCCGGGGCGGGTCGCCTGGGTACGCCCGACGACATCGCCGCGGCCGTCGAGTTCCTGGCCGGGCCCGCTTCCTCGTTCATCACCGGCAACGACGTGCTGGTCGACGGGGGCGCGGTCGCCGCCCAGCGTTGGGGCTCCGCCCCTCCCACCTGAAGCGCACCGATGCGGTGCGTCTGTGACGCAGGGTCCCCCACCGCAGGCGCGGCGGACACGGGCTCCTCAGCGACGACGTGACAGGGCGCGGGCGCGGGTGGCCAGCTCGCGCTTGTCGATCTTGCCCATCGACGTCAGGGGCAGCTCGGGTACGAGCTCCATCATGTCGGGCGCCTTGTAGTCGGCGATGGTCCGGCGGGTCCAGGCGCGCAGCTCCTCGAGGGTCGGGGCGTCGGCGTCGTCGGGGGGGACCACGAAGGCGACACCGACGTCTCCGAGGACGGGGTCGGGTTTGGCCACGATGGCCACCTGGGACACCGACGGGTGCTCGGACAGCACCCGCTCCACCTCCACCGGATAGACGTTGTAGGCGCCGCGCAGGTACATCTCGCTGCGCCGGCCGACCAGGGTGAGGTAGCCGTGCTCGTCCAGCCAGCCGTCGTCCCCGGTACGGAGCCAGCCGTCGGGGTGCAGGACCTCGTCCGTGCGGGCCGGATCGCGCCAGTAGCCGCGCATGACCGCTGCCGACCGGCACTCCACAGCGCCCACCGTGCCGGTCGGTACCTCGACGGCGTCGTCGTCCACCACCCGCAGCGCCACGTTCTCCCGCGCCCGCCCGACCGTGCGGGCGATCAGCTCGGGGCTGTCGCCCGGTTGCGAGCCGGTGGTCAGCGCGGCCTCGGTGCTGGTGTAGCCGATGACGACCGGGCAGCCCAGCCGCTCCTGCATCTCCCGGACCAGGCTGGGCGGCACCGGCGCGGCACCGGTGCCGCAGATCCGGATGCCCGACAGATCGGTGCGGTCGAATTCGGGGCGATCGAGCAGGAGCCGCCATTGTGACGGCACGCCCTGGCCGACGGTGACCCGTTCACGCGCCATCAGCGCGAGCACCGCGTCCGCCTTCCACGGGGTCGAGGGGATGATCGTCGTGACGGCGTACTCGATCTCCTCGGTCACGTGCGTCATGTAAGCCACGTGGGAGAACGGCGTCGACGAGATCCGCCGGTCGAACGCCGCCCGCAGTGGACCGGCACCGACGGAGACCGCAGCCAGGTTGCGGTGATCGAAGACGGCGCCCTTGGGCTCCCCGGTGGTGCCGCTCGTCCACACCACGGCCACCGGGCGGTCCGGGTCGGGGGCGGGGAGGCCCGCCGGAGGACCGAGATGGCGCAGTGAGCTCAAGGTGGAGCGGGGGAGCAGGTGGAATCCCTCTCCGGGTGTGGGCCGGTCGTCCGCGCTGACCACCAGGCGGGGCTCGCTCCGCCGCAGGATGCTGGCCACCTCGGCAGGCCCGAGGCGCGGATTGATGCCCGAGGTGATGGCCCCCAGCCGCATGGCGGCCTGGTAGCAGACGGCGTAGTCGATGGAGGACGGGATGTGGAGCACCACCACGTCACCGGGGCGCAGACCGAGCTCGGCGAAGGCGGTGGCGGTGCCGTCGGCCGCCTCGTCCCAACTCGCGAAGGTGAGGCGATCTCCGTCCGCCTCCACGTAGGCGTCGCGGTCCCCGTGCTGGGCCGCAATGGACCGCAGCATCTCGTGGGCGGTACGGCCCGGACGACGTGTCACCGGAGAGGGCAGCGTCATGCGGGAACCCGTCCGGGGCCGCCGCGTCGCGGTGGTGTGGGTGGCCACGGGGTGCCGCGGCGGCGGCATCGGGGCGCCCCCGTCATCCCTCTGCGCAACACGTCGGGAAGGGTACAGGGCCGGCGGGTCGAGGACTCGGTCCGCCGGCGAGCGCCACGTATCGACCCCCATCGCCGCCGTCCCGGCTCGGCCGCACCATCGCCCCGCCCGGCCGGGCCATCGCCCCCGCCCGGCCGGGCCGACCGGTCAGGCGTCCTGCTCGAGATCGGAGACCTCGAGGGGGATGCGGGCGACGGTGACGTCCTCGTGGCGGTGCAGCGCGGAGGAGAGGGCCAGGTCGAGCTGGTTGTGGAGGGCCCGGTAGCGCCACTTGTCGGGTCGGATCACCGGGATCAGCACGATGATCTCATCAGGATCGTCTTCGATGTCCTCGATGTACCCCACGATCGGCCGGACCACCGAGTGGTACTCGCTCCGGAGCATCACCAGGCGCGCCCCGGGGTCCCATCGTCGCCACTTCTCCTCCAGCTCCGCCTCGGCGGCGGCGGCGGCATCGGCGTCGTCGGAGAACGTCACCATGACGGCCACCACATCGCTGCTGATCGACAGCGCTTCGGAGATCACCCGGGCCGTGAGGCGGCTCAATCCGGTGATGGGGACGATGACCCGCACCGTGCGGATCATCGGCGGCGGCGGCACGTCGCCGATGCCGAGCTGCTCTCCCAGGTGGCTGTAGTAGTGCCGGATGCGGTGGAAGAGGAGGAGCAGGAGGGGGACGATCACCACCACGACCCACGCACCCTCGATGAACTTCGAGAACAGGAACACCGCGGTGGCGGCCGCCGTGACCACGGCACCGATGCCGTTGAGGGTCGCCTTGCGCCGCCAGTGCGCCGGTCGGGCGCGGCGCCAGTGCACCACCATCCCTGACTGGGCCAGCGTGAACCCGATGAAGACCCCGATGGCGAAGAGCGGGATGAGCTCGTTGGTGTTCCCGCCCACCGCGATCAGCAACGCCGCCGCGGCGATGGCCAGCGCCCAGATCCCCTTGGAGAAGACCAGACGGTCACCCCGGAGGGCGAAGGCATGGGGCAGGTAATTGTCCTTGGCCAGGAGGCTGGCCAGGACGGGGAGCCCCCCGAAGGAGGTGTTGGCGGCCAGGCCGAGCACGACGGTGATGGACAGCGACACGATGTAATAGGCCAGGCCACGTCCGACCGAATAGGACATGACCTGGCTCAGGACCGTCTGACCCGTGCGGGGTCCGACATGGAAGCGTTGGACCAGCACGGCCAGGCCGACCAGCATGACCCCGAGCAGGACGCCCAGCAGGAGCTCGGTCTGCTTGGCCCGGGCCTGTCGGGGCTCCCGGAAGAGGGGAACGCCGTTGGCGATGGCCTCCACGCCGGTCAGGGCGCTGCACCCGGCCGAGAAGGCCTTCAAGATCAGGAGCACGCCGACCGGGGCCAGCATGTTGACGGCGGTGAGCGAACGTCCCGGCTGGGTCAGATGGGGATCGAGCGGATGGATGAGCCCGATGGCGATGATGATGAGAAGTCCCGCGATGAAGACGATGGTGGGGAGGAGGAAGGCGCGCGCCGTCTCACCCAGCCCGCGCAGGTTGAGGACCGTCAGCAGGGCCAACTCGCCCAGGCAGATCGGCACCGTGGCCGGGGCGAGTACCGGGAAGGCCGACGTCAGGGCGGCGGTCCCGGCGGAGATCGAGACGGCGACGGTGAGGGTGTAGTCGACGATGAGGGACGCCGCCGCCACCTGGGCCACGCCGGGCCCGAGGTTGGCCCGCGAGACGGCGTAGGCCCCCCCGCCGTGGGGATAGCCGTCGATGACCTGGCGGTAGGAGGTGACGAGCAGGACCAGGAGCACGACGATGCCGATGGTGATCGGGAGGATCAGGTGGAGCGCGGAGGCCCCGGCGGTGGCCAGGACGATGACGATCGCCTCCGGGCCGTAGGCGACCGACGTCAGCGCGTCGAGCGAGAGCGCGGGCAGCCCTTCGAGCGGGGTGATCTCCCCGTGGGCCGCTTCGGCCGAACGCAATGGACGGCCGACGAGGGTACGCCACACGGCCCCCGCCGCGCCCGCGGTCGTGGGCGCGCGTTCCGACCGGTCGCTCGTTTCCCGCGTGGTCATACGCGGCCCGGGCAGCGGGCCCGAGTGGCTCGCGGCAACTGCATCCCGAGCAGTTCATCACACGGGAGGGGCGTCGCGGTGGTCCCGCCGCGCGCCGTCGCGCCGCCCCCGCTCCGCTGGGTGACCCAAGCGGGACACGACGTCGCTGGGCACGCGGTCACCGGTGGTGGGTACGCTCGCGCCGTGCGCATCGGTGTGCTGTCCGGCGGAGGGGATTGCCCCGGCCTCAACGCCGTCATCCGTGCCGTCGTGCGCAAGGGGATCCAGGTGCACGGCGACGAATTCATCGGTTTCCGCGACGGCTGGAGGGGACCCCTCGAGGGCGACACCATGCCGCTCGACGTGGCGGCCGTGCGCGGCATTCTCCCGCGCGGGGGCACCATTCTGGGCTCGAGCCGGACCAATCCCTACGGCAGCGACGAGGGCGAGGCCAGGGTCCTCCAGACGCTTCATCGACTGGGCGTGGAGGCCCTGGTGGTCATCGGGGGTGAGGACACCCTCGGTGTGGCCACCAAACTGGCCGCCCGCGGTGTTCCCGTGGTGGGGGTACCGAAGACCATCGACAACGACCTGGGCGCCACCGACTACACCTTTGGGTTCGACACCGCCGTGACGATCGCCACCGAAGCCATCGATCGACTCCACACCACGGCGGAGAGCCATCATCGAGTGCTCATCGTCGAGGTGATGGGCCGTCACGCCGGCTGGATCGCCTGGTACTCGGGTGTCGCCGGCGGGGCCAACGTGATCCTGATCCCGGAGAGGCCGTTCGACATCGACAAGGTCTGCGCGTTCATCGAGCACCGATTCGCCAGCCACTACGCGCCCATCGTGGTCGTGGCCGAGGGGGCGCGGCCCGAGGAGGGCACGCTGCCCGCACGCGACGGCGAGGTCGACGCCTTCGGCCACGTCCGTCTCTCGGGCATCGGGAGGCTGCTCGAGGTGGAGATCGCCCAACGAACGGGCAAGGAGGCCCGCGCCACCGTCCTCGGACACGTCCAGCGCGGCGGCAGCCCGACCGCGTTCGATCGGGTGCTCGCCACCAGATTCGGCATCCACGCCGTCGACGCCCTCCACGACGGGCACGTGGACCAGATGGTGGCCTTGCACGGGACCGCCATCGACCTGGTCCCGCTGGTCGAGGCCACGGCCGCGCTCAAGTTGGTGCCACCCGAGCTCTATGCGGAGGCCGAGGTCTTCTTCGGGTAGACCCCGCGTCCGGGGCGTCCCCCACCGTGGCCGGGCCGCCGTGGCCCCGGCGCGATCCGGTCGAGGGGTCAGTCGGCGTAGACGAGGACGCCCCGAATGTTCTTCCCGTCCCGCATGTCCTGATAGCCCTGGTTGATGTCGCCGAGCTTGTAGGTGGCGGTGATCATGCCGTCGAGATCGAGTTGACCCTGCCGGTACAGCTCGAGCAGTTTGGGGATGTCGGAGCGCATGTTGGCCGAGCCGAAGATGCTGCCGACGATCTGCTTCTCCATGATGGTCAGATCGAGCAGGCTCATGCTGACGCTGCTCTCGGCCGCCGGGTGGATGTTGGTGACCACGACGCGTCCCCCCTTGGCCGTCAGGTTCAGGATCGAGCCCATCAGTGCCCCCGAGCCCACCCCCATGGCGCAGATGACCTTGTCGCACATCCGTCCCCACGTCTCCTGCTGGATCAGGCCGAAGGCGTCCTCGATGGAAGGGGCGGTGTGGGTGGCACCGAACCTGGGCGCCAGCGCCCGCTTCAGCTCGACCGTGTCGATGGCGAAGATCCTCTCGGCGCCGGCCAGGCGCGCCCCCTGGATGGCGCTGGCGCCGATCCCCCCGACGCCGATCACGGCGACGTTCTCGCCCGGTCGCACGCCGGCGGCGTAGACCGACGAACCCCAGCCCGTGGTCACGCCGCAGCCCACCAGACAGGCCTTGTCGAGGGGGAGGTCCTCCGCGATCTTGATGCACGACGCCTGGTTCACCACCGTGTGCTTGCCGAACGTCCCGAGGCAGACCATGGTCGACAGGTCCCTGCCGCGGGCGTGATGGCGATACGTGCCGTCGAGCTGCCGGCCCTGCATGAGGGCGGCCCCCTCGTCGCACAGGTTCGAGTGCCCGGTGGCGCACGACGGACACCGCCCGCAGGCGGGAACGAACCCGAAGACGACGTGATCGCCCGGGGCCAGCGCCGTCACTCCCGGCCCGACCGCCTCCACCGTGCCGGCGCCCTCGTGACCGCCGATGACGGGCAGGGACCCCGGCAGGTCGCCGGTCACCACGTGCTCGTCGGAATGGCACATGCCCGACGCAGCGAGCTTGACCAGCACCTCGCCCGCCTTGGGCGGGTCGAGTTCAATGGGTTCGACGCTCCAGTCCGTCTTTTGTTCCCACAAAATGGCGGCTTCGGTCTGCATGGTCCCTCCCCTGCGGTCTGCTGCGTTCACCTCGCCGCGACTCTAGTAGCGGAACCCGAGGCCCAGCGGGGGCACCAGCCGCGTGGCATCGTGGTTCGGGCCCATCGACGCACCGGCCGGTCAGGTCGAGGAGGCCTCGTCGAGCGCTTCCTCGACCACGGCGATGGCGAATCCCAGCGCCTCGGTGATGCCGACGGACGCCGTCATCACCCGGGCCGTGCCGATGATCGGGGCCACCGCCACCAGGACATCCTCGACCTGATCAACGGTGACGCCCGCTTCGATGCCCGCCTCGACATGGGCCAGGTACGAGATCGGATCGGCGCCGACGGCGGCCAGAGCGGCGATG
This sequence comes from Acidimicrobiales bacterium, assembly GCA_052148295.1. Lineage (GTDB taxonomy): Bacteria > Actinomycetota > Acidimicrobiia > Acidimicrobiales > RAAP-2 > Bog-473. The sequence continues at coordinate 9,635 of JBKQIP010000080.1, read as the reverse complement.
CGGACCAGGAGCAGCGTGTTGGCATCGAGCCGGCAACGTTCGATGGAGTCCAGCGTCATGGCGGCGATGGTGTCGAGTACGGGTGTGTCCTGCGCGTCTGCGGCCATTGTGTTCTCCTCGTCGTGGTGACAGCCCGTTCGGCTGCGTCCACGCTCCACGATACGAAGCGGCGTGTCCGGGCGCATCACCCGAGCCGGGTGAGATGGGAGGATGGTCCGATCCGTTGGGTGGGCGACGCCGGGCGCTCCCCGCCGCACCGATGGACGGAGGGCTGGCCCGGCCGCCATATCACCCCCCTCGGATGATGTGGGTCCTACACTCGTGCTGGCACAGTGAGTGCCATGGGCCACGGGAAAATAGTGGCGCTGAGCAGGTAAGGGGAGGGAATCATGGAAGAGCGCGGTCAGGGTTGGTTGATGTTCGCGGGGATCGCCCTGCTGGTGGCCGGGATCATGCGAATCTTCGATTCGATCTGGGCCTTTCGGTATCACGGGGTCCTTCCGGAGAACTTCGAGGCGGCCATTTTCGGCCATAGCCTGAAGACATACGGCTGGGTCTACCTGATCGTGGCCATCATCTTGATCCTGGCTGGGTTCGGGGTCATGATGCGCTCCCAGCTGTCACGCTGGATCGGCATCATCGCCGCCGCCATCCTCGGTATCACGGCCATCTGGTGGATGCCCTTCTACCCGATCTGGTCGCTCACCTACATCGGGATCTGCTTCTTCGTGATCTACGGTCTGGGCGTCTACGGGGCGCGGGAAGCGGCCACCGCCTGATCGAGCCGGGGGGACGCTGGCCGACCCCGTCTGGGCCCACCCCGGACGGGGTCGGCTCCCACCCCCCGAGCCGGCGAGGGCCGAGACGCGGAGGGCCGAGACGCGGAGGGCCGAGACGCGACGGACCACGGTCAGCCGCTTGGAAAGCCGACCGTGGTCGATGTCGCGCTTGGCGGAGGGGGATCGCCGCCGCGTCGATACCCCATATCCCGGCGGCCTAAACATGGGCCTGCACGAGGTGCCTACACCCGCCCTTCTGCCATCTCGCGCAGGGCGGACTGGCGGACCTTGACGCCGTCATCCGTGTCTGGAAGACGAATCCACCGCCGGCCTCGATGAAACCGACGTCCCCCGTAGCCGACGGTGTTTGCCCTTCGGTTCCACCAGAGCTTCGGCGTCGCGGTGGTGGGAGGCGAGGGTCTGCAGCCACGTCGTCAAGGTGGTCGAGGAGGTCATCGTAGACCTGTGCTTGGCGGCCGGGCCTCGACGCCCCGCCGAAGCCGCGACACCGCCGCCGCCGACGCCGCGCCGACGCCGCGCCGAAGCCGAAGCCGGCGCCGATCTCACGTCGACACCGCGCCGACGCTGACCCGCTGCACCCAGGAGGTGGTCATGACCGACCATCCACCGGGTCCGCGTGCTCGATGCGTCGTTTTCGGGCGGTTTTGACGGTTTCCGGCCCCGATTCGGTCGTCGCGCAGTACGGCCGCAAGGTCACCGGTTCCTGGACGTTTCCGAGAGCAAGGTAGGAACGGCACGTTCACGAAACGGGCGGAGCGGAGGCGCTGTCCTGTCGCGGTGAACGCACGAAAGGGGGGCGGGTGGACTTCAACCGCTGGCTCAAGATGGTGAGGGTACCGAAGCACGCCACAGGCGGTCTGTGGAAGTGGCAGCGACCCGCCACGCTGGCGGGAGCGGTCATGCTGGCCATCGCGGCGACCGCCGCCGGCGCCGCTGCCGCTCACATGAGCCCGACCGCGCAGAGCCGACCCGCCGGCACCACCTATGCCGCGTCAGCCTGGCCGAACCTGGACCCGCCGAGCACACCGAAGCACGCGCCCGCCGCCGCCGCGAACGACGCCTCCACCCCGGTGACCCCAGCGCCGTCCACGGTGGAAGCGTGTGCCGACGCGACCTCGCCGTCCGCCAACCTGACGTCGGTCACCACGTCGACCTCGGCTCGCTCGGGCGCGGGGAGGTACGTCCTCACGGCCGCCGTGACTTCCGACCCGTCGTCAAGCACCAGCCCGCTCTCGGGTCTGCTCTCGGGCGTGGGAGCCCTGCTGGCGCCGGTCACCGGGTCGGGATCCCTGCTGGCGCCCATCACCGGGAGCGGGTCATCGAGCGGGAGCAGCTCATCGAGCGGGAGCAGCTCATCGAGCGGAAGCGGGATTCTCGGACTGCCCCTACCCTCGCTGCCGACCGCACCGTCGAGCCCAGTGCCGACGACCCTCCCGAGCGGCATCACGACGAGCGGGTCCGCGGCATCGACGGGCTCCTCCGCCCCCGCGCCGGCCGCCGCCCCCAGCACGGCGCCGACCGGTGCCGCCTCGACCGATCCGGCGTCCTCCATGGCGGCGGTCCACGACCCCAACAGCACGGGCGACTCGGACAACATCGGCTGCAATCTAATTGCCAACGGCACGGTCGGACAGGTGGCGCCGGGCGAGACCCCGACGGAGGCTGCCGCGGTGCAGGACGTATTCCAGCTGCTCGGTATCCCCTATGTGTGGGGCGGTGAATCGCTGAGTGGGTTCGACTGCTCGGGTCTCGTCCAGTACGTGTACCGAGAGGTCGGCGTCAGCCTGCCGAGGGTGGCCCAGGACCAGTACGACGCCGGACCGGCGGTGCCACCGGGGACCACGGTGGAGCCCGGCGACCTGGTGTTCTTCGGCAACGGGGTCAACGACGTCGAGCACGTGGGCATGTACGTCGGTGACGGGCTCATGGTCGACGCCCCGCACACCGGGACGGTGGTCCAGTTCGACCGAATCGACGGGTTCATGCCGATTGTCGGAGTGACGGCGCCCGGGCAGGGGTGATCGACCGCAGCGCGCACACGCCGTACCGGGCGTCTCCCCGCCGTGAGCCGGGGACGAGATGTCCGGGCATACTCTCCCGATGGAATCGACCGCGGGGCGGGCAGTTCGACGGGGTGGCTTCGCATCCTTCGTGACGCTGGTCGAGTACGAGCGCCCCGATGGCGTGCTGGCGCACTGGGAGTCGAGACGGCACCGCAAACAGGCGGGGCCGGACGCGACCGGATCGACGTGGTGGGCTCCCCGCGCCCGGGGGTGGTGGATCGGGATCCTCTTCGCCGTGGGATCGATCCTCTTCGCCCTGGGAGCGGTTCCGGGCTTCGCCTCCGCGGTGGGAGTGACCGCCGACTCGGTGACCTTCTTCATCGGCTCACTTTTCTTCACCAGCGCGGGGTTCCTCCAGTATCGCGAGGTCGTGGACACCGGTCCGCAGGGCCCACCCACGGGCTGGCGACGCGTCTTCATCTATAGCCCCGATCGCATCGACTGGTGGGCCACCGCCGTCCAGCTGGTCGGGACGCTCTTCTTCAATGTGAGCACGGCCAACGCCATCCGCCTCAGTCTCAGCGCCGAAGCCTCCCGACACCATGTGTGGCGCCCCGACGCCCTGGGTTCGGTGTGCTTCCTGGTCGCCAGCGCGTTCGCCTGGTTCGAGGTCTCGCACGGATGGGTCTCGTGGCAGCCCCGGAGCCTGTCCTGGTGGATCCCGTTCGCCAATCTGGTGGGGTCGGTGGCCTTCGGTGTCTCCGCGATCGCGGCGTTCGTGGTGCCGGCCACGGGCGAGCTGCGCAACGTGGAGCTGTCGAATCTCGGGACCTTCGTCGGGGCTCTGTGCTTCCTCGGAGGAGCCGTCCTGCTGCTGCCCGAACGTACGCTGCCGGCCCAGGAGCCCTGGGAGACGGTCGAGACGACCCCCGGCACGGCCATGGCCTAGATTCTCCGGCTGGGAAGGACGTTCGACGACGCATCCAGTGCCGGGAATCTCTTCGCGCCACACCGCGGGCCGAGCCGGCTCGAGAAATGGAAGGTGAACCATGCCGCTACACGAAACGAGGAAGGCCCGGGCACTCGAGGAGCATGTCGAGACCCTGTTCGCCACGAGCGACATGGCCGAGGCCCTGCCGAAGTACCGCTTCCCCGACCACGAGACGATTCCGGATTTCGCCTTCCAGGCGATCAAGGACGAACTGCTGCTCGACGGGAACTCACGGCAGAACCTGGCCACCTTCTGCCAGACCTGGGAGGAACCCCAGGTGCACGCCCTGATGGACCTGGCCATCAACAAGAACCTGATGGACAAGGACGAATACCCGCAGTCGGCCGAGGTGGAACGCCGCTGCGTGCACATGCTGGCCGACCTGTGGAACGCCCCTGACGCGGCCAACACGGTCGGAGCCTCCGCGCTCGGATCGTCCGAGGCCTGCATGCTGGCCGGGATGGCGGCCAAATGGCGCTGGAGGGCCAAGCAGAAGGCAGCCGGCAAGCCTTTCGACAAGCCGAACATGGTGTGCGGCCCGGTACAGGTGGTGTGGCACAAGTTCGCCCGGTACTGGGAGGTCGAGATGCGGGAGATCCCCATGTCTCCGGGTAAGTACTGCATGGATCCCGAGCAGATGCTCGAACGGATCGACGAGAACACCATGCTCGTGGTGCCGACCTTCGGGGTCACCTACACCGGGGCCTATGAACCGATCCTGCAGCTGGCCGAGGCGCTTGATCGGCTGAAGGAGGAGAAGGGTCTCGACGTGGACATCCACGTCGACGGGGCCAGCGGTGCGTTCGTGGCTCCGTTCTGCGCCCCCGACCTGCTCTTCGACTTCCGCATTCCCCGGGTCAAGTCGATCAGCACGTCCGGGCACAAATTCGGGCTGGCGCCGCTGGGCGTCGGTTGGGTCATCTGGCGGGACAAGGAGGAGCTGCCCGACGACCTGATCTTCCATGTCACGTATCTCGGGGGCGACATGCCCGACTTCCAGATCAACTTCTCCCGTCCCGCCGGGCAGATCATCGCCCAGTACTACGAGTTCATCCGGCTCGGCCGGACCGGGTACGAGCGCGTCCACCAGGCCTGCTACGACAGCGGGGCCTACCTGGCCGCTGAGATCGTCAAGCTGGGGCCGTTCGAGCTGCTGTGCGACAGCGCGCCGACCACCGGCATTCCGACGGTGACCTGGAGGATCAAGGACGGGGTGGACCCCGGCTACACCCTCTACGACCTGGCCGACCGGCTCCGGACGCGGGGATGGCAGGTGCCGGCGTATCCGCTGACCGGTTCGCTCTCCGACGTCGTGGTGCAACGGGTCCTGGTCCGCCAGGGGGTGGATCGGGATCTCATCTCCATCCTCCTCGACGACTTCGCGACCTCGGTGGCCCACTTCGACAAGCACCCGGTGTCGGTGGCCATGACCCCGGAGGAAGCCGGGGGCTTCAGCCACCTGTAGGCGGGTGTCCGGGCCACGGCCCGACCCGGGCGCGGCACGGCCGCAGGGTATCGATATCCCTCCAGGAGGAGCACGATGGTCCGACAGTTGAAGGCAGCGTTGCTCGACGACACGCGAAGCGTGCTCGGCGAGGGTCCCTCATGGGACGCCCGCACCGGGGAGCTGGCGTCGGTGGATCTGCTGTCGGGCCGGGTGTTCCTCCACGACGCCGACGGCCGGCGCCTCGCCACCTATGACGTGGGGGGCCACGTCGGGAGCGCCCTTCCCGCCGACGAGGGTGGATGGCTCCTGGTCACCCGCGACGGGTTCGCCCACCTGCACCGCAACGGAGCGGTGGACCCGCTGCTGGCGGTCGAGGCGGACCGGCCCCACGTCCGTTTCAACGATGCCAAGTGCGACCCCTGGGGTCAGGCCCTGGCCGGGACCATGCGCTACGACGAGGCGCCGGGGGAAGGCACCCTCTACCGTCTGGAGGGCAACCGCAGTGGGGGCCACGAGCCCCAGGATTCGGGGGAGCTGACGGCGCGGGTCCTGCTGGACGAGGTCGGATTGGCCAACGGCCTGGGCTGGAGCTCCGACGGAAGCACCCTGTACTTCATCGACAGCCTGACGCACACCGTGGCCCGACACGCGTACGCCCCGGATGGCCCACAGCTGGGGTCACGCCACGTGGTCGTCGCGGTCGACCCGGCCGACGGCATTCCCGACGGCATGTGCGTCGACGCCCACGGCAACCTCTGGGTGGCACTGTACGGCGGGGGTGCCGTCCACTGCTTCGGACCAGACGGGCAGCTCGATGCGGTCGTCCACGTCCCGGTGCCCTACACCACCAGCGTGGCCTTCGGGGGCGACGACGGTGGTCGTCTCTTCATCACGACGGCCACCCGCGACGGAAGCGAGGGTGGGCCCGGCGCCGGCGGCCTCTGGGCGGTCGACCCGGGTGTCACCGGAGCCCCGGCCACCCCCTGGCGGCGACCGCACGGAAGCGACCCCGGGGCCCCTCGGACGCCCGGAGCCTCCGGGTAAGCGCGGCCGGACCCGGTCTCGAAGCGCTGGGACCGAGGCCCCGGGGACCATTGTGTGATCAGGTCCCTTCGACCCTGGAGAGCGGGCCGCCCGAGGTTCGCCGGCGACCGTGTCCTCCAGACCGGTCAATCCTCCAGACCGGCGGGCTGCGGCACCCCTGATGAGGGAACCCGCCAATACACTTGGTGGCGATGGCTCCCGACCTGCACCTCACCGTGAGGGAGATGCTGCCCTCCGAGGTGGACGTTCGCATCAACTACTTCCACGACGCCTCCGATGAGTATCTCCGTGTGTTGGGAGTCGATCGGTCATTGCTTCCCACCCGCCAGGCCTGGCGCGCCTTCTACGAGGAGGACTACGCACGACCGATGCGAGACAGGGTGAACTACGTGCTGGTGTGGCTGCGAGATGGCCAGGTCGTGGGGTTCAGCTCGACCGATCGCATCGACTTCGGCAACGAGGCGTTCATGCACCTCCATGTGGTGGAGGCCGGACTGAGAGGCACCGGGTTGGGCACGCGGTTCGTGCGGCTGTCCGCGGCGGCCTACTTCGAGGCCCTCGAGCTGAAGCGGCTCCTCTGTGAGCCCAACGCGTTCAACCGTGCGCCCAATCGAACCCTCCAGCGGGCCGGGTTCCGCTATCTCTTCACCCACGAGGCCCAACCCAGCTCCATCAACTTTCCGCAGGTCACGACCCGATGGGTGCTCGATCGCTCTTTGGCGCCCTGATCGGACCATTCACCCCCGAGTGGCCCACCGCGTGTGTCCGATCGTCCTAATCGGCCCTACCATCCCGGCGAACCGGGTCACCGCTGACCCTTCGGCGAGGGCGATGCTCGGTCCCGGGACCCCCCGTGATGATCCGGGCGGCTGCCGCCCCCGTCATCGACGTCGGCGGTGTGCCCAACCCCTGGAGGATGCGCCCCCTGGGCCTGGAAGAGGAGTCGTCGTACGGACGTCCGACCTCGGTCTACGAGAGCAGATGTGGGTAGCCCACGCAGTGATGCGCCCGGGTGAACCTAGTCGTCAGGGTGACTCGTGACGTTGATCACATTGCCATCGGGGGCGCGAACGAAGAATCTGCGCAAACCCCACGGCTCTTTCGTGAGTGGGTGGACGATCTCGAACCCACGCCGTTTGGCCTCTTCATACGCCTCGTCGATGTCGGAGCCAACGTGAACTGAGATGACCGAATCTTTGGGCGCCGTGGCGTCGCGGGTGACGAGTTGGACATGGGCCCCTCCGTCGGGTGATTGGTAGTGGGCGACCCACCCGAGGTTGAAGCCCTCGACACTCAACCCGAGGTAGTCCGTGTAGAAGTCACGGGCCGCGGCAATGTCGTCAACGGGAAGATTCGCCACAACGCCGGATACTCGCATCCGCCCTCCTCGACCGCATCGAATCCCGGGACCATAGACCCGGCAATGACGCCCTGTCACGGGGTATCCTCGAGGCCGGGAGCGTCGCTCGGCCAAGCCTCCGGCCCGGCGGAGGATACCCTCCATGCTCAGGATTTCTGGCCCGAGGTCGATCTACACTCCGATGTCGCAGCGACCGTTACGATCACGAGAGGGAGTCGGTGTGAGCACGGCACGCAACGGTGATGTGGAACTTCACTACGAGTCTTTCGGCGACCCGAACAAGCCCACCCTTCTCCTGATCAATGGCCTTGGATCGCAATGCATCAACTATGCCGAGCCATGGTGTCAGCTCTTCTGCGACGAAGGCTTCCAGGTTGTCAGATTCGACAACCGCGACGTCGGGCTGTCCACCAAGCTGAATGGTGTCGACTACGCGTTAGCCGACATGGCCGATGACGCCATTGCGGTCCTCGATGCGCTGGGTGTGCACAAGGCGCACGTCATGGGTTGTTCCATGGGAGGGATGATCGCCCAACGGCTCGCCATCGACCATGGCGACCGCTTGCTCTCCATGACGTCGGTCATGTCTCGCACCGGTGAGCCCGGCTACGGCGACAGCTCCGAGGAGGCTCTCGCCTTTTTGATGGCGCCACCAGCTCGGTCTCGATCGGCATACATTGACGATCGGGTTGCTGCCCTGCACGTGTACGGGTCGAAGCCCGAATGGCTCGACGACCACGCGCTGCGTGAACGGGCCGCCGCTGCCTATGACCGGTGCTTCTGTCCGGAGGGGATCGCCCGACAGATGAAGGCGGTCATGCACGATGGTTCACGGGCCGATCAACTGGCCACCGTCGATCTCCCCGTCCTGGTGATCCACGGCAGCCGCGACACCTTGATCGACCCCAGTGGAGGGCGCCGCACCGCGGCGGTGATTCCCGACGCCCGTTACGTCGAGATCGAGGGAATGGGCCATGACTATCCGCCAGCCGTGTGGAACGAATGGGTCAGCGTCTGGTCGGCGTTCGTGCAAGCCAGCGTCCACAATTGATCCAATCAGCAGCCCGGACGCCAGACATGGCCGTCTGCATGTCCCGGGCGGTTGCCGGCGGCTGATCCCGATGGAATGTTCGGCGCTTCAGGTCCGAGAGGCGCGAGGAACGCTCCGGCCGTCGCTATCCGAGAACGGATCCGAAGAACTGCTCCATGGCCTTCCAGTGACGCTCGGCGGCGTCTGCGTCGTAGCTCGGGTTGTCGAGGACGGCGAAGCCATGGTGGGCCTGATAGGTCTCGATGGTGTGGATGACCCCGGCCTCGCTCAGGGACTTCTCGAGCAGATCCTTCTGCTCGTCGGTGAACGACTGGTCCTCAATCGCCCCCGCCACGTACACGGAGGCCTTGATGGCGCTGGCCTTGTGGTGGGGGCTGTCAGGGTCGTCGGCTTTGGCGAGGTTCCCACCGTGGAAGGAGGCCGCGGCCGCGATGCGCTCACCCAGGTTCGCCGCGGTGACGAGCGAGAGCCGGCCGCCCATGCAATAGCCGGTGGTGCCGACGCCGCCCGGCTTCCTCTCGGGCAGCGAGTCAAGGTAGTCGACGAAGGCACCGGCATCGCGTACCACCAGGTCTACGGTGTATCCCTGCATCATGCCCATGATCTTCTCCGCCGTCTCCTTGGTGGAGAACGCGGTGCGCATGTCCACGGGGTCGTAGGGGCCGTTGCGGTAGTAGAAGTCCGGCACCAGGACCACATAGCCCAGTTCAGACAACCGCTCGCCCATCTGACGCATGGTGTCGCGCATCCCACCGGCGTCGGGAAACACGATCAGCGCCGGCCAAGGCCCCTCTCCAGCAGGAAGGCTGAGCGCCGCCGGGCAGATCCCATCTGCGGTCTCGATCTCCACAGAGCGTTGCGTCATGGTGACTCCCTTCGTCGTTCTGGTCTCGGACCCTACCGGCAGCGGCGCTCATGGATCGGCGCTGGGCACCATTT